>PMYB01000125.1 GCA_003170915.1 Bryobacterales bacterium
CGAAGTGCGAAAGTCAGGTTAGAAGTGAAGCCGCAGCCCGAATTCCATCTGCCGCGGCGTGTTGGCCTGACTGGTGATCCTGCCAAACGTCGACGGGCTGCTCATGTTCAAGCTCCCGTTGCCCGGCTGCATGTGGTTCAGGACGTTGGTGAACTGGAAGCTGAGGGTGGCGCCAACTTTCCCCTCTTTCCACACACCCACATTCTTCAGTACCGTGGCATCCAAGTTGAAGGTGGGCAGACCCCGCAGGTTGCCGTAACCGCCGCAGTTCGTGTCCATTCCCAAGACACACGGCCGGAGTTCGGCCAGGATTGTGGCCGGGTTGGAGTACATATTGATGGCTTGCGGGTTGTTGGTGCCGACGCTGCCGGAACCGGCGTTATTGTAATTGGCCTTGGGCACCCCGGTGAATGGCGAGGAACCCACGGCGCAGTCGGCGGTCGAGGTCATGCTGCCCGAGCTGGACTCCCCAAAAGCCTGGGACTCGGCGCCGGTGAGGGTCCCTTCGCTGTAGTATGCGCAAGTTGCGGCTCCGCTTTGTGCCGTGAATAGCGGAGAGATGGTCCACCCGCCGAGCAGGTGGCCCGCCACTCCGTGCTGATCCTTGAAGACCGGCAGAGCATAGTATATGGCAAGGTTGTAAAGGAACTTGATGTCGAACGAGTTTGGGCCGTAATTGGCCTGCATGTTCCAGGCGTCGAGGGCGGTATTGGAGCTGTTGGCCTGTGCCAGCGGCGCCGTGCCCAGCACGCGGCCCCAGGTGAAGTTCGAGACCACCGTCGCGCCGTGGAAGTCGGAGGCTTTCCACGTGGCGTACAGCGCATTGTAGTTCCCGAACCCCATGCTGGTGGTCAGGGCGACTGAAGTGGCCTGGAGCGGGGAAACGCCGCCACCCGCGCCGCTGATCATGGTGCGGCCCAGGACCCACGAATCCGCCTTGTTCAAAGCCGACCAGATGTCGGAGACCCCTGTGCTCTTGAAGGTCGATGTGAGCTTCGAGGCCACCGCGTCGGTGCAATTGGCGTAGCCGGCGCAGTAGGTTCCCTTGCCGCCCAGCGCACCTTCAAAAAACGGCTGAGCGGCGATTGATCCCGCAGCCACGCCGTTGGCCAACGCGTTGTAGATGTTGGCGTAGCCTTGTGCGAAGCTCTGGCCGTTCAAGGTCGTCATGTACGGCACGTCATCCAGATTTAACTCCTGCATCTCGTTCCTGAGAATCCGGCCGATATAGCCGACCTCCAGCATCATCTTGTCCCGCAGTTGGCGTTGCAGCGAGATGCTGAAGTTGTCGGTGCGTTGCGGCCGGTAGTTGGGATCGAGCGTGTTGACGTCGCCGGCGCTGATGGCGCCGTTGTACCCCATCAAGAAGGGCTGAGCCAGGGTTTGCGACGGCGCCGGCAGCGGGGCCGTCATCCCGTCGGTTCCGATCCGGAACACGTTGGACGGGTCGACGTTGTTCGCGCCCAGGCATTGCCCGGTCATGCTGGGGCCGGCGCAGGTAACCGGTTGCAGCGGGCCGATACCGAGCAGCGGGACCAGAACCAGGTTGACGCCGTTCAAGCGGCCCCAGATGCGGCCATAGCCGCCCCGCAGCACGGTCTTGCCGCTGCCGAAAAGCTTGCCGAGGAGACCGCTGTCGAATTTGGGATTCCAGGCGGCGGCGATGCGCGGGCTGAACGAGCCGTAGAAAGTGCTCATGGGGTACTTCATGCCGGCGCCTACGTTGCGGACCATGTCGAACCCCAGCACCGGCGCGTAGACCGACCCGGCCAAGGCGGCCGCTTTGCGCTGCGCCAGGTAGTCCGCCGCGGTGACGAGGCTGCCGGAGGAGTTCACCACTTCCACCTGTTTCCCATTGATCTCGTACGGTGGCTTTTCGAGCGCCCAGCCGAGGCTATAGGTCAAGGTAAAGGAAGGCTTCATGTGCCAGGTGTCGCTGAAATACACGTTGAAAAATGGGATGATGCTCTGGTCGAAAGCCGGCTGGCCCACCGGGTTCGCCGTCAGGGTGTTGCCGGAACGCGTGTACGCCACCTGGGGCTGGCTGACCAGACCCAGCACTTCCGAGTACAGGTTCCGGAAGTTGCTCTGGTAAGTGGTCGGCACGCTGGTCGGATAGTAGTTGTTGCTGGCGAAATTGATGTTCGTGCTGGCGATCTGGTAAACGATCTGGTCGTTGATGCCCGACCCGTTGTCGGTGCGCATGTGGTAATCGTAGTTGCGCTGGTAGTTTCCACCGAACTGGAACAAGTGGTTGCCCTTGATCAGAGTCAGGTCGTCGCGGACCAGCTTGTCCTGGCCGTCCCAGAACCGCTGCCGGGTACACTGCGTACCCACGTTGTACGGGATCAAGGTGTTCGCACAGGTGCTGCTTTCGGCCGTTGAATTGCTGTAGCCGCTGGCGATTTCGACCGCGCCGCCCAAGCCCGGGAGTTGCGGCGGCGCATTGGCATCGCCCCACTGCCAAAAGTTGCGAGTGTAATTGAACCGGAACTCATTGGTAGCGGTGGGCGTGACATTGGTGGTCAGGCCGAGGACCAGGTACCCGGGATTCTGCGGGCGCGGAGCCTCGGCCGCCGCCGTTCCCTTGGTGGCGCCTGGGAGCAACCCGCCGATATCCACCTGGTTGGTGGTCAGGCTGACGAGCCGCATGTAGCGGTAGCTGGCAAACAAGCGCCACTTCTCGCCGAAATCATGATCGACGCGGGCAACATAGGAATTCTCGGTGAGCGGCGCCCGGATGGCGGTTAAGAACCCCTCGACGTTGTATCCATCAGCGCCATTGGAGGCATAGTACGAGTCGTTGGGCTCAGGCATGGTCGACCAGATCTTAGAAACAATGGGGTTGATCCCAATGCCGCGGGGATCGCACAGGCCTGTGGGGCACGTCGCCGGCTGATACGTGGTGCCGTTCACCGTGACCTGGTAGGGGTTGAGGTTATATGGAAGGTACGTCCCCGCGGAGTTCGGGACAAAAATTACGCCGGCGCGCATGGTGTCGGTAGGCACCGGCCTCTCGTAGGTGCCGACGTTGGGGTAGCGCAGGGTCTCGTAGTTGACGAAGAAGAACGTCTTTCCCTTGGCGATATTGGGAGTGAGCGGCCCGCCCAGGCTGCCGCCGAAGCGGTTGCGGTGGTTGGAAGGCAGCGGCGTATAGGGCTTAAGCACCTGGCCGGACGAAGTGGTGAGCGGAGTGTGGTCGTTCGCCCAGGTGTTAGCGGCGCCAACGTTGGTGCCGTAATAATACCAGTAGCCCGAACCATGAAATGCAGAGGAGCCGCGCTTGGTCACCATCTGAACCTGGGAGCCGATGGAGTTGTTGAAGTCCGCCGTCTGGTTGAAGGTTGAGACGCGAAATTCCTCGATGCTCTCGACCGGGGTCGGCACCACGCCCGACGGAACGCCGCTGGTACCGGCGGCACCCTGCTGGGTGCCGCCCATCCCGGTGAAGTTGGTCCCGTACCGGTCGCTTTCGCCCGACATGTCGTCGGTGGCGTTGCCGCCATCGATCATGTACGTGTTCTGGTCTTCGACAGCCCCCGCCGTGTATCCCAGCATCGTGACCCCCGGCTGCAACACCGCCAGGGTGGACACGTCGCGGCCCAGGTTCGGCAGGGCGAGGATGGCGTCTCCGGTGATGGTGGTCCCGACCGATGCGTTGGTGGTTACAAGGTCGGAGCCCTTACTGGCTGTGACCTCTACCGTGGTGGTGGTCGCTCCCACCTCGAGCGTCGTGTTGATGGTCAACATCGAGCCGACCACGGCCTCTTGTCCCACCGCCCGGGACTGCGCGAAACCCGTCTTGCTGAAGATGACGTTGTAAAGTCCGGACGGCACGTCAACGAAGATGTACCGGCCGGTATCGTTGGTTGACGTGGTCCGCGTAGTGTTGGTCGAGACGTCAACGAGCCTGACTTCCACGCCTGGAATTGCGGCGTTCTGCTGATCCGTCACCGTGCCGGTGACGGTACTGCTTGAGGTTGCCTGCGACCAGGCTGGTGTCGCGCCGAGGCTGAGCAGGATCCCCATGCAAACTACCAGCAGTCCAGAGAAAAGCCGGGAACTACCTCTTAACTTCATACTTCCTCCCGTTTCGTAGTTCGATGACTTACACTTCTACCGCTACCCTGAAAGCATCGGTGAATCGTATCCCAATATCTTCTATAAGACCGAATAAAAGCGTACCCGCAGCCCTTACGCAGGACGAAACTATGAACTCTGTGTGGAGGAGTTTGACACAATCCGGTTACTGTTTCAAGCAAAAAAATGTGATTGTTCAAATAAATAGCGATGATCCTCTTCGGATTCAGGACAGAAGCAAAGCACCACTGGCAAGAGGTTGATATAGCTACGGAATGTGCGGGCCTCTAAAACTGAAAATAAATGAAAGGAATGGATGCGTCGATCACCCCGAACACTTCCAGGCATAAGAACATCGCCGCCAGCGCCGAGGCGTAAGCCCACGCGGGCGCTTCGATGATCCGCTCGAACCATTCGAACTTCTCTTCCACCACTGCCAGGGCCAACGCGATCAGAGCCAGCCCCACGTGCCAGGGCTGAAGCAGCGTGTGGCCTCCGGGGCGGGAGAACATCTGGCCGAGAATTTGCAGGCTCTGGGGAAGATCGGCTGCTCGAAAGAAAACCCAACTGATCAGCACCAGACCAAACGTCAGAATGGCCTTCGCCGGGTAGAGCCAGGTCCATTCCTCCCGGATGGGCCGGTCGCCGCGGAAAACCCTTTCCACGCCGAGCAGCGCGCCGTGGTATCCGCCCCAGATCACGAAATTCCAGCTTGCCCCGTGCCACAGTCCGCCCAGAAGCATGGTGATCGCCAGGTTTCGGTACGTCATCCACTGCCCATGCCGGTTCCCGCCCAGGGGAATGTATAGATAGTCGCGCAGCCAGGTCGATAGCGAGATATGCCAGCGACGCCAGAAATCGGTGATGCTCGAAGCCAGATAGGGACGGCGAAAGTTCACCGGAAAATGGAATCCGAGCAGCTTCGCCATCCCGATCGCCATGTCTGTGTAACCCGAGAAATCGAAGTAAATCTGCAGCCCGAAGGCGAACACGCCGCTCCAGGCGGTAACCATCCCCGGGTTCCCGGCGACATCGCTGAAGTAACGGTTGGCGACCTTGGCGAACTGATCGGCGAACGCCATCTTCTTGGTCAAACCCAGCACTAGCAGGAAAATGCCGTTCGAAACATCATCGGCCGAGGGCGGGTGCCAATCGAAAAGGTCCCGGAAAAAAGTGTGCGCCCGGACAATCGGTCCCGCCACCAGTTGCGGAAAAAAGCAGATGAACAACGCGTAGTCGATGGGGCTGCGCACCGCCTTCTGCTGGCCGCGATACACGTCCACCACGTAGGACATGCTTTGGAAGGTGTGAAAGCTGATGCCCAAGGGTAGTACGATGTCCAGGAAGAACGAGTGGGTGGGCTTCCCCAGCAACAACGCCAGGTTGCTCGCCAGGAAATTATAGTATTTGAAAAAACCGAGAAATCCGAGGTTCGCCGAGAGGCTCAAAATCAGCAGCGCCTTCTTCCTGGGGCCGGGCGCAACCTTCTCCAGCCAGAGGGCGGCGGTGTAGTCGATGGCCGTCAGGGTCAGCAGCAGCGCGATGAATTTGGGATTCCAGCAGGCGTAGAAGAAGTAGCTGGCCGCCAGCAGGATATATCTCCGAAAGCGCCGCGGGCTGCCGTAGAAGAGCGCCAGCACGACCGCGAGGAAAAGAAAGAATTGAGTGGTGTTGAAGAGCATGGTTACTGCCCCGCCGAGCCGAGCATCCGGCCGATTTCTTCCGCCAGCATCGGCGAGAACCGCGCGATGCCGGCCCGATTCAAGTGCAGAGCGTCGCGGAACAATTCAGGGTGTTCCAGCGAATCGAAGGCATGTTCGTCGCACAGCAGAACGTTGGGCAGAGAAGACGCAAAGTCTCGGATAGTGCTGCTCTTTTTCCGCACCAGGCCGTCGGGGCGGGGAATCGGGGCGCGCGCCAGACGCACGAAAACGATTTTCGTTCGCGAACCGCGGTAACGGTCGAGAATGCGGCCGTACCACGCACGGTAGTAGGCCGCCACCCGGCCGGTCTGCGGCGCCGGCTCGCGCATCAGATCGCGGTTGATGGTGTCCTGCTGGTCCTGGTCGAGCCCCGGGGGAAACGTCACCTTCCAGGCTTTCCAGTCGATCTGGAGCCCCGTCAGGCTGCGGGGAGTCTCCACGTAGCCGTAGGTCCACTGGTCGTAATCGCGGTGGGCGGCCCGCGCGTACTGAATGCGTTTCTTCGGATTGGAAAGGAACGTCAGAATATCGTTCTGATAGACGATTCCCTTCAAGGAAGCCCCGCGCAACGCCTCCCATTGGAGCTTCCTGCTGTGGAACGATAGGGCAAACTCGAGCACATCGCTCCAGCGGAGCCGTGCGATGACGTAATGCAATGCGCGAATGTCGTCATCGGGCGTGAAGAACTGGTCTTCGTCGTCGTAATCGGTCACCCCGAACACAATCGCGCGATAGCGCCGGGCGCTCGGGTCCAGATCGCGGAGCATGTAGTACCACGATCGAACGTCGGTGCCCGCCACGCCGGCGTGCCGAAAAACATATCCGGTTTGCGCCGTCAGTTCGTTCGCCAGGCGCGGCGAATACGCAAAACGCGAATCGCCCAGCGTGACCACCAGGTTATCGCCGTTCAGTCTTTGCGCCTGCTGCTCTCGCTCCAGAGTCAGCTCGAAGGTTCCGGCAGAAGAATCCGGCTGCAGGATCGATGGATAAAATGGCGTGCGGAAGAGCAGCCCATCCAGGGCAAAGAGGCCCAGGCAGGCCAGCGGTAGCGCGAGGCCGCGGCGGCGGCCCTTCTGGTGCAATGTGCCTGGAAGACACGCTGGAGTTGCGATTGACATAGGTCTTAAGAAAGGCGTTTCCCGGCAACCTGAGCGCGAGCTTTGAGACAGCCCGCTCTACCGCAAACGTCGCGGTCACCGTGATTGTATCACGCCTCCTGTAGTTGGAACCACTGGCTCAGCGGTCTTTGATTTAAGCGGGGATGGAAAGGAAAACGGCTCAAGATGATGCGTACCGAACGCCCGCGGATTGCCTTCCTGTCGCTGATTGCGACCTACGCCTTCTTTTACGAATATCTGCCCCCTCTTAAGACCGTACACTTATACTCCGACATAGCCGGCTATCATTACCCTCTCCAGCGGTACGCTTTCCAGGCACTCAAGGAGGGGCGCATTCCGCAATGGGAATTTCTCCATCTACTGCGGCATCTCGTTTGTCGGAAACGTGCAAGTGGCATTTTTATCCCCTCCGACGTGGCTGATGTATGCCACCGCCTGGAGGCTGCCGAAAATCCCGTTCAATGCAATGGAAGTGCTCACATTCCTTCACGTGTGGCTCGCGTTCCTACTGGCCCACATGTGGCTGCGCGGGAAAACTGGCGGCCTGGCGAGTGCGTTCGGAGCGGCGGTTTTCGCGTACACGGGCTACATCTCTGGAAAGTCGCCGCCGCTTCCGCCCTGTCCTCCACGACCGGCTATCCGGATCACTGGCGGCAGCTTCCGGCTACTGAACCCGTTGCTCACCCAGATCGAACGAATTCTCGAAATCAACGCCCTGCAACAGGTGACCAAGGCTTTGGTGGAAGCTGCCCGCGAGAGCCTCGTGATTGGGCAGGCCTAAAACGGCCTGCCGGAGAACCTGCACATTCACGTTTCCAATAACCCCGTTTTTCGCGCACTTGCCAGAGTGACATTATGGCGCGCATCCGGTTAGAGCCTTATCGGGAAGCACGGCACACGGCACTCTGCTCTCATCGGGTACTGGGGCACTCTGGGCGCCCATAGGCGCGTCCCTGGCCTTATCCCCAAGAACGTGCTGATGGTTACCCGGAACCGAGGACCTGAGACTCAGTTCACAGTCCAGGTGCTGCGCTCCTGCCAGCCGCTGTGCTTGCGAGGCCCTGAAGCAACCACCCAGACCTTCTTTGCCCCTTTGAATGCGGCGGCGAAAGTGACGGGAAGAGTCACGCTGAGCTCGGTACCTTTGGTTTCCACCTTCACCCCGCCGGCGTGTATACTGCACTTGCTGTTGACGGCAGTGTCGGCGGAGCCGATGCGAACGGAGGGCAACCAGTCTGACCCGTCTTCCTTTCGGACGGCAACCGACCTGAGCGAGTTGACATCGATCCAGCAGGCCCCGCTGCCGGTCGGAGTCATCTTCTCGTCGATGAGAACTTGCAGGTCGTTAATGGCTGTTGCTCCCCCGGGATGCGAGGCAACCACGCGAAAAGCCTGCGAACGGCCCTCGCCGCTCATTGGACTCACGGCGCCGATCTGAGGAGCAGCCTCGATCGCCTGGGAGCCGGCCTCCGGCTGCTCACTCGCCTGATGGCAGCCGCATGTAAGGACAACCGCGCCAACAGAGACGAGAATGCCGGCGCGTCTGAACCCGCAGAATGATACCATGATCCCTCCTATTGGAGCCTAACATCGGGTAAACGAGAATTGCAATCGGATTGTGCATAGTCGGGGGAAAGCGATTCCCAACTCACGGCAACCCTTGCAGAACTACCATCATCGGACGACGCCAGGTAAGGTGGATTTTCCTTCCATTGGGATTTCCATTGCGGACCCGACCGGCCCACTTTCCAGAAAGCCTGTTTTTCGGCCAAGTCCGTCAATGCCCGAAGGCGGGGCCGTCGCGGTCGGACTTCGGCTTCGTCAACTCCGCGGTACGAAACGGCACTCCTTGTGAGCGCCAACCTGTAGTTGGTTTCCTTCTGAGCGGGTCTTTGTATTGAGAATACGCGAGGACGGAGTAGTCTGTTGTACCCTGAGCCCAGCAGCAGCTATGGCTCGGGTGTTCGCCCCGCGTTGCAGGGCACTAGGGTATGAAGCGCCTAACTTTCAACATTTGGGTGCTGCGCGTAGCAGCAGCCTTCGCACTTGTATGGTCGATTTTGCGAGCAGTTCAGCAGGCCATCACACTCGACGAAGCCGATACTTACCTTTGGTTTGGGCGCCAAGAGGCGAAGTTCATCTGGTATCCGTTGCCCAACAATCACTTTCTCAACAGCCTGCTGATTTGGCTCAGCACGCATGTCTTTGGAGCTTCGGCTCTGACGGTTCGGCTTCCGGCCCTGGTCGGTGCGGCCCTCTACATCTCAGTCGCTTATTTCCTCTGCCGGGCCATTACCGACCGATTCGCGCTGCAATTCGCTACCTTGATTTGCCTGGTTTACAACCCATTCGTCCTGGATTTCTTTGCCGCGGCGCGGGGCTACACTTTAGCCAATGCATTTCTCATGGCGGCGCTCGCGATTCCCGTGTGGCATACCCGGACAGGCGGTAAGTCCGTGCCCGTCTCCAGCGCTCTGGCCTCGGCCGCGACTGGCTTGTCCTTCGCTTCAAATCTCTCGTTCGCTTTTGTCGATTCCGCGGCGCTCCTGGTCATTGTGATTTGGGCGATCCGGCGGCGCGGACCGAATTCCATGCTCCGCATTATCGGCTGCTGTACATTGCCTGCCCTGGTGGTCTCGCTCGGCATGTGCGGTTACCCGATTGCGCACTACCCGCGGAACGAGCTTTGGTACGGTGCGCGGTCTCTCCGCGAGATGAGGCGGAGCTTGGTGGACGCATCGTTGTATCAGCTATGCGGCCCGCTCAGACATTCCGAAGCGATCAAAGCCGTGGAACGATTTCTGCTCCTCGCGTTGTGCGTCCTTTGTACTGGTCAACTGATTCTGGGAAGCCTGGACCGGGAGCTTCGCCAAAATATGCGAGCGCGAATCACGGCAAGCGTGGCGGGAATCTTGATTCTGACGCTGACCGCACATTACCTTGCCTTCCGGCTTGCCAGGCTGCCGCTGCCGATGTCGCGAACGGGAATCTTCTTTCTGCCGCTGTGCACGCTGCTGATCGCTCTGGTCGCCGCGTCACCCGCGAAATCGCTGCTCTCACGTTGGCTGGGTCATGCCATCGTTGTGGTGCTTCTGTGCCTGGCAGCACATTGCCTGCTGTGCCTCCGACACACCTATTTCAGGGAATATGAATGGGACGCGGATTTGAAGGAGGTCTATGGAGTGATCGAACGGCTGAATCGGACTTACGGCGTTCAGGACTTTACAGCAGACGGATTGTACCGATCGCCGCTGAATTTCTATCGTGCCGTCTCAAAAACCAACAAGTTCCCGCCGCTCCCGGGGTATCCCGGGATGGTCCCTCCCGGCAAGGCGGTCTATGTCCTCCACCGGCCCACTTACCGTGCATTCATGGACGAACGCAAATTGGTTGTCGTGTATCGCGGGAGAATGACGGACGTCGTCGTCGCAGTTCCACCGGACGGTGCGGTTCCGCCGCTGCCGGTCGCGCCATGACCGCCCCTTACGCAGCGATTTCACCACCACCCATTCTTCCCAACAACGGCCCCCAATCACACCGGGCCCTGAATCCAGTTCATTTTTGGGCCTGGTCCTCCTCGTGCTGGCCGGCGGGCGGTCGCACCGGCATCGGGTGCCATGGGCGAAAGGAATGAATCCGCGCGTACTAGGACACACGGCGTGCCGGTAACGCCGACGGCGGAACGTCCGATTCGGGTCTTGCCGTGGGTCTGTTTCCGCCCGGACAAACCTGCCGTCGGCAAAGACCGCCGTCGCTATCGGGCGCTCCCGCCGGCATCTCGCGAAAAGAGCGGGCTGAACGGTGCTGGTAGAATAGAGCAAAATGATCCAGACTCTATTCGGCTCTGTCGAGCAAGAGCCATCCCTGCTGGAGAGATTGAAGAGCGGCGTGGAGAAGACGCGCGCGGGGCTGGTTTCCGCGCTCGAAGACGCCCTCCAGGGAAAGAAGGAGATCGATGCGGAGCTGCTCGATGAGCTCGAATCCACGCTCATCGCGGCCGATATCGGGGTGCGCACCACGGACGAGATCCTGGAGCGCATCCGCCAGAGCGTCGAACGCCGCCAGTTGGGCGACGCCGCCGGGTTGAAGGGCCTCATCCGCGAGCAACTGCTCGAAATCCTCCAGGCCAGCGAGCGGGCGCCGGCGCGCGTTGCCGAGCCGCCCGCCGTGATCCTGGTTGTGGGAGTGAATGGCTCGGGCAAGACCACCACCATCGGCAAGCTGGCCCAGCGGTTCCGCAATGAGGGGCGCTCGGTGCTGCTCTGCGCGGCCGATACGTTTCGCGCGGCGGCCATCGAGCAGCTCGAAATCTGGGGCCAGCGCGCCGGCGCGGAGGTGATCCGGCAGCCCGGCGGCAGCGACCCCAGTGCGGTGCTCTTCGACGCGGTGCAGGCGGCGCGCGCGCGCAAAATGGATTACGTGATTGTAGACACGGCGGGCCGCCTGCAAACCAAAGAGAACCTGATGGCGGAGCTTCAGAAGATGACCCGCACCGCCGCCAAGGTGATCCCCGGCGCGCCCCACGAGGTGCTGCTGGTGCTCGACGCCACCACCGGGCAGAATGGGCTGGAACAGGCGCGCAAGTTTACGGAAACATCCGGCGTGACCGGCATCGTGCTGGCCAAGCTGGATGGCACGGCCAAGGGCGGAATCGTGGTGGCCATCGCGCGCGAGCTGAACCTGCCCATCCGCTACGTGGGGGTGGGTGAGAAGGCGGAAGACCTGCTGCCGTTCGACGCTGAAAAGTTCATCGAATCGCTGTTCGAAACATGAACCCCGAGTACATGCGCGAAGCGCTCGACCTGGCGCGCAAGGGACGGTCGCTGGCCAGTCCGAATCCCATGGTGGGCGCCGTGTTGGTGCGCGATAGGGAAGTGGTGGGGCGCGGCTTCCATACCTATGCCGGCGTCGAACATGCGGAGGCCATCGCGCTCGAGCAAGCGGGTGAGAAGGCGCGCGGGGCCACGCTCTTCGTGAACCTGGAGCCGTGTTCCCACCAGGGGCGCACGCCACCTTGCGTCGACGCCCTGATTCAGGCCGGCGTGGCGCGCGTGGTGGCGCCTATCGACGACCCCAACCCACTGGTGACGGGCCAAGGGTTTCGCAGGCTGCGCGAGGCGGGCGTCGAAGTGGAAGTGGCCGCCTCGTTCGCAGCCGAAGCGGAGAAGCTGAATGAGCCGTTCCTGCACTTCATGCGCACGGGACGGCCGCTGGTGACCCTGAAGACCGCCATCACGCTGGACGGCAAAATCTCGGCGCCGGACGACAACCGCGGGTGGATCACCAGCGAGCGCGCCCGCGCCCACGTGCAGGAGCTGCGTCACGACCACGACGCCATTCTCACCGGCATCGGCACCGTGCTGGCGGACGATTGCCTTCTGACCGACCGCACCGGACTGGCGCGCTGCCGCCCGCTGCTGCGCGTGGTCATGGATTCCCAACTCCGGCTGCCGCTCGGTTCGAAAATAGCGCGCAGCGCCGCGGGCGATGTGGTGGTGGCGGCCACTTCGGCCTCTTCCGCCGAGCGGCGCAAGCTGCTCGAGGACCGCGGCATCCGGGTGCTGATCTTCGATGGCCCCGGCGGGCGGGCGGACCTNNTTGGAAGCGCTCCCGCTGGCCGGCGGCCTGGGGCGGCGCCGGCGCGCGGACGCCATCCGCATACGGGGCGTAACCATTCACCGGATTCCGCCGGACGAGTTCGCCGTGGAAGGATACGTGGATGTTCACCGGGATTATTGAAGAACTGGGCGAGGTGGAATCCGTCGGAGCGCGCCTGAAGGTGCGGTGCTCCATCGTCATGACCGACATGATGGAGGGCGCCAGCATTGCCGTCAACGGCGTGTGCCTCACCGCCGTGGATCCGCGGCCCAATTCGTTCTCCGCCGATCTTGCGCCGGAAACCCTGCGCCTCAGCAACCTGGGCGATTTGCGCGCCGGCTCGCGTGTGAACCTGGAGCGGCCGCTCGCGGCGGCCGGCCGCCTGAGCGGGCACATCGTGCAGGGCCACGTCGACGGCACGGGCGAGTTGCTCTCGATGGAGGCGCTGGGCGATGACAACTGGTGGCTGCGAATTCGGGTGCCGGCGGAGCTGGATCCGTTTCTGGTCTACAAAGGCTCCATCGCCATCGACGGCATCAGCCTGACCATCGCGGCGCTCGAAGGCGGCGTGCTTTCGGCGACCATCATTCCGCACACCTGGCGCAACACTACACTGGGCGGCTACCGCCCCGGCGCGCGCGTCAACCTGGAGTGCGACATCCTCGCCAAGCACGTCGAGAAGCTTCTGCGCAAGCTGGAAGTGAAGCCCCCGCTGACGGTCGAGAAGTTGCGCGAAAACGGCTACTGACGCCGCGCGATCTCAACGTCACGCCCCCGTTGCGGGCCGTCGCAAATTGTCGTAAGCCTCACAGTGGAAGTACAGGCGGTTGAGGCCCTTCACCCACCGGTGATGGCATCGTCGTTCGGCACGATATTCCAGTCGTCCGGATTCCCGTCAATGCGCGGCTTCATGCTGGCGGGAATTGAAATACCTTGAACGTCACATCCTGCCGCTCGAGTGCCGCGGCAGGGATCGACAGGAGCGCTATGAAAATAGCGCCCATCGTTTTGTTCAAAGCCATGGTTCCTCCATCAAGCAAGCCCATGTTATCCGCTTGCGCCTCTGCCTACGACTTCAGCTCGGCAACGATCTCCGCCGCCAGGGCGCGGGCCTTCTCGAGTGCGCCGGGCTCCAGGCTGATGGCGCCCACGCGCGCGTGACCGCCGCCGCCGTAACGCTCGCAAATGGTGGCGAGATTGTGCGCCGGGGCTGCCGGAGCCCAGGGGTTCGAGCCCACTGAAATTTTGGTGCGGAAGGCGGAGGGGCTCACCGATACCGTGTAGGTGGAAGCCGGGAACAGGTAGTACGGGATGAACTTGTTGTAGCCTTCCATCTCGTACCCGGCCAGATCGAAAAAGACCACGCCGTCTTCCTGGCGCGCCCGGTTCTGGATGATCTCGATCGAATCCAGGTGGCGCCGGTACAGGGGTTCGAACAGCGCCTGGACTTCGGGTTCGGCGATGATTTCCGGGAGCTGGCGAAACTGCATCCAGCGGATGATCTTCCGCACGATATCGGATTCTTTGGTCGCTTCGATCACCAGGGTCAGCTTCATGGCCGGCTCACCCATCTCGACGGCCGTCCTGGCATCCGGATACTGCGCACCGTCGATAATCACCGACCAGTGCACCAGGTCCGCCAAATCCGGCGCGTGAAAGCCAAAGCGCTCGCCAGCCACCATGCAAATGAACGCGGTGCACGACTTGTAGCTGGGGTCATAGAGCTTGCGCCCGCTGGTATCGCGTCGATAGTGCTTCGCGTCTTCCGGGGTGAGGAACGCGCTCTGGTGGTGGTCGAACCACCAGGTGAGGCGGGGATTGCTGGAGTACTTGAAATCTACGATGGCGTTCTCGTCGCCGTCGAACAGCGCCGCGTCGAAGGGCTGGGACGCCCCGTGCGCCATTCCCGTGTAACGAAACTCCGCATCCGGGTGAACCGCGCCCGCGATAAAGCGGCTGAAGAAGGCAGCCGACGCTGCCCCATCAAAACAATGGTCGTGGTACAGCACGCGTTCCAACATGAGCAACCTAAGGAAAACCTATCAGCTTGCCTGAATGCGCGGAGAAATGCAACTCTATTTGTTAACAGATTATGCGAAGCATTCCCGGCTGGGACCAATACTACCTCGATATCTGCAAGGTTGTCTCCTGCCGCAGCAAGGACCCCAACACGCAAATCGGATGCGTGGTCATTGGGCCGAACCATGAAATCCGGTCCACCGGTTACAACTCGTTCCCGCGTGGAATCCGGGACGACGTCCCGGAACGGCTGGTGCGGCCCGCCAAGTACCTTTGGATCGAGCATGCCGAGCGCAACGCCATCTGCAACGCGGCGCGCGCCGGAACGGCCACCGAGGGATGCACCATTTACGTCGAGATCATGCCGTGCATGGATTGCGCCCGCGCCATCGTGCAGGCCGGCATCACAGAGGTGGTGGTTTCCTCCGAGCGCATGGCGCAGTATTCCAGCGAATACTACGACCAGCACTTCGGCATGGTCGAGGTGTTATTCGGCGAGGCCCGGGTCCGTGTGCGCCGGGTCTAGACGGCGTTGGAATCGTCGGGGCCGGCCCGGTCTTCCGCCGGGGGCCCGCCAGATTTTGGCGAGACACTCTTATGAAACCGGCACTCGCACGCACGGCAGCGGAAGGGATGCCTTCCCAGCGCCGCCATGAGCGAGTCTTTCATCCCGCGCTCCCTGGAACGGCGAACGTCCCGGCCGCCGCAGCGCGGACACCGAATTGTGTCCTCGAGATCCGTAATCGGGGTCCTCGTTATGGTGAGCTTACCAGAACCATATGCGCCCTGTCACGGCTGGTTCGGTCCCAACCACCCCGAAGCGCCGAGCGTGTCGAGGTCCGGCGGCTCGCCGAACTTCAGTCCGGCGAGCGATGCGTCGATAGCGCGCAGCAGACCGGTAAGTACGCCTCCGGCCCCCACCTCGACGAAGCGCCCGACGCCCAGTCCCGCCAGATGGCGAATGGATTCCAACCATCGCACCGGATGGGGCACCTGCTGGTAGAGTCCCTCGCGGGCTTCGGCGCCGGTTCGAATCTCGCGCGCCTGCCAGTTGTTCACCAGGGGCTGGGAGAGGTCGCGGAAATCCGTGGCATCGAGATCGGCTCGCAGGCGCCCCTGGGCGGGCTTCATGAGCGCGCAGTGGAAGGGCGCGCTGACGGGCAAGAGTACGGCGCGGCGCGCGCCCGCGGCCTTGGCCAGCTCCATGGCGCGGGCGACGGCTGCCGCATGGCCCGCGATCACCGTCTGGTCCGGCGAATTCAGGTTCGCGGCGCTCACCACCTGGCCCTGGGCGGCCTGCTCGAGGACCCCGTCCAGTTTTCCTTCCGGCAGCTTGAGCAGCGCGGCCATGGCGCCCACGCCGGGCGGCACGGCTTCCTGCATATACTGGCCGCGCTTGCGGACCAGCCGGACGGCGTCGGCGAATCGCAGACTTCCCGCCGCCACCAGCGCCGAGTATTCACCGAGGCTGTGGCCGGCGACATAGTCGGGCGCAAGGCCCTGCTCGTGAAGCACGGCGAAGGCGGCAATGGAGACGGTGAGCAGCGCGGGTTGCGTGTTCTCGGTGAGTTTGAGCCCATCCTCGGGGCCTTCGAACGAGAGGCGCGAGATGGGAAAGCCGAGGGCGTCGTCGGCCTCCTCGAAGATGCGGCGCGCGGCGGGGTAGGTATCCGCCAGCGCCTTGCCCATGCCCGCGAATTGCGAGCCCTGGCCGGGGAAGAGAAATGCGATTTGGGGTGTCAACCTAGAATTATAGCCGGGGACTGACGAATCTGTCCCAAGGCGTTGGGGTGCCCGGGGTGCCCTTTGGGCCGGGCCCCGCGCCGCGCGGACAGATCCGTCTGTCCCCGGTCTTTCGGCGCTGGCATGGCCGAACGGTGAATGCGTCTCATTGGTTACAATGGCTGCTGTGGACACAGAGAAACAGAAGCGGTGGCGCCGCCAGTGGGGCAGCTTTTCGGAACTGACGCACGAGGTGCACCGCGGCTTCATTGCGGAGTGGACGGTCACCATCGTTCTATTGCTGTTCGCCACGACGACGCTGGTGCAGGCCTTCGTCATACCGAGCGCCTCCATGGTGGCAACGCTGCTGATTGGCGATCACGTGCTGGTGGACAAGTTGGTCTACGCGCCTCCGGGGGGGCTTTCCCGCCACCTGCTGCCGTATCGCGAGGTGCGGCGGGGTGACATCATCGTGTTCCGCTACCCGCTCGATATCAAAGAGGATTACGTGAAACGCGCCATCGGCGTGCCCGGCGACCACATCCGCTTCGCGAGCCAGCAGCTTATCCTCAACGGCAAGCCCGTCAACGAGCCGTATACCCTTCACTCCGCCGGTTACCGGGATCTGTATCGCGACAATTTCCCGACGACACCGCCCAACATGCCGTTGCGGCCGCAAGCGGCGGAAATGCTCGAAAACCACGTGGTGGGGGGCGAACTGGTAGTGCCGCCGGGGTTCGTCTTCGCCATGGGCGACAATCGCGACGACTCCGACGATAGCCGCTACTGGGGCTTGGTGCCGCGCGAGAACATCGAAGGCACGCCGCTCATCATTTACTGGTCGTTCGAGGCCCCTACACAGGACCTCACCAACGGGAACATTGGCATCGATCACATTATCGATGTGGTGTCGCACTTCCTGACCAAGACGCGCTGGTCGCGGACCTTCAAGCTCATCCGCGGCTATCCGCTGAAGTAGGGGTTCACCGCGCCGGCACGTCCGAATTCGGAACCGCGTGTCCGCCGGATTGTTCCGGGTTGAATTCAAAGACGTCGGTGTTGGTCCGGACCACCACGCGGCCGGGCCCCAGAGGCTTGCCCTCGGTGGGGAAGAAGACCGCGCCATCCGTGGATTCACCGGGAGCCAGTTTGGTTTGCACCAGTGCCAGCGCGCTGGCGGTCGCGGCAGCCTTCAGCTTCGTGGATCCCATGGACAGGGCAGCCAGCCGGCGCTGCTCATATCCGTTCGTCGTCGACCTGAGGTGCAGGTTTCCGTAAACCCCAGCCTCATAGCTGCCGACCAGCTTGATGACATCGCTGCCGCTGCCTTTTTGCTGCAACATCGCAATCACCGTCCGCGCCGGCGTCGCTCGAATAGTGACGTTGGTGTCGCGGACGTACGTGAAATCTTCCGGCCGGATCACGTAGGGCCCCTCGGATCCATTCGAGACGGCTACCTGGATGGTGGTGTACTGGTGCAGATGGGACGGCAGAACGGCGAACATGATGGTTACGCCGGATTTTGTAAGCGTCTGATATTTCAGGCCGTTCGACTCGTACTCGATCGCTTGAGCGTGCGCGCGCAGGCACAGCGCCGTGAGCGCCAGGCCGCAGACCCCGAGAAGCCGCTTCATGAGACAATCTTACGATAACGCACTGCGGACCTCTATGCCGCGTCTGCGTCCGATCGCTCCCTTATTCGCCGCGCTGCCACCCTTCACGAACCCGTGCGCGTCGAAGGCGGCCTGCTCTCCGGCGTCGCCGGATCGAACGCCGCCGTCACCGTCTTCGATGTGACCATCACCGTGCCAGGGCCGGAAATTCAGGGCGATATCGCCTTTCTCCTGGGCGATATCGCCTTTCTCCTGGGCGGCAGCTATTCCGTCGCCTCGGCCGAGGCTGGCCCTGGCAGGGGATTCTCAACGGATTTCGACGATCGCCGCGCTGGCCGCGGGCAGCTTGATTCTAAGCTGTCCATGGCGTACCTGGAGGACTTCCGGCTTGATTGGCTTCCATGTGCCCGTCGATGCGACTTCCCTTCCACCCAGTGTAATGCCTGACTTCGCATCGACATCTGGGCCGCTTAGCCGGGTGACAACGGCCCGGCTGGCTTGCATGTGACTGCCGGTGACGATGGTTAAGGCGGTTCGGCCGGCCCGTTTGTTGATCAAGGTAAGCGTAAGCGCTCCTTTGTCCGGCTGAGTGGCATACGCTCTCACATCGGGCGATCTCGCATCCATCTCCACCTTCAGAAGGGGGCCTTTGCTACCCAGCGAGAAGGCGAGCATGCCATAGTACTCCGGCTTCGCCGAATAATGGCCATGTTCGTCGTCACCGATGGGAGAGTAGGAGCTGATGAAGTCGCGGTGATTCACGCCCGTTTCCATGTTTACGCCGGAGCAGCCGTTGGCCGCCAGCGTAAACATATAGTCGAGCACCCACAGCGCGGCTGCCATGCTATCGCTCACACCGGGCCGTCCGCCGCCCGAAAAGGAATTCACCTCGCAAATGCGATACGGCAGACCGCACTTCCGTGAGGCGGCGCTTAACTGGTCGAGTTGCGGCTGCAGCTTCGGATCGACACCCAGCAACTTTTCGACAGTGCTGCTGGGGTTCTGCCCTTCACGGTAGTAGTGGTGCGTGAGCAGAACGGCATCTTTACCTTCATCGGCGGCAAATCGCGTTACCCAATCGGTCTTTCCAGCCACATCCGGCCCGGCCAAGGGGATCCGTGGAAACCGCGCGCGCAGTGCTGTCTTCGAGCGGCGGTATTCCACCAGCCAATCCTCGTAGTCGTACTCCGACATACGGTGCTTCTGGTTAGGGAACAGATCCGGCTCATTGCCGATCTCGAAGGCCAATAGTCTCTCCCCGGCGATGGACAGCACGGCTTTTGCCTCCGCGATGGCCTCCGACTCCGAGCCCCTGCCGAGGTCCAATCCCCAAATCAGTTTCCATCCCGTCGCCTTGAGAAAGCCGCCCAGGTCTCTCAGCATGGCATCGTTCACCACGGTCCCGTAGGCGCTTGAAACCGCCGGGGCGGTGGCGGAGTAGTGCGCGTAGTCGGAAGTGTTGCCGCCAATGCGGATGACGCCACGCGCGCCCAGCGTGCACACCAACTGCACATAGACGCTGTTGGCGCCACTCATCAAACCTGGTCTGGCCACCGACGAGATCTCATACCCCAAACCCATGAAATCGGGCGCGATGGCGCCAAGCGGCTGGTCTGTGCGCACCCTTACCAGGGCCGCCCGCTCGTTGTTCTGCGCGGAAACGGCGAGGGCCGAGGCCCCGGCGGCGAGGACCGTGTTTGCCAGGAAGTTGCGGCGATTCATCTCATCTCCCTTGAACTTGAGCATACTCCTCCAGTACTTCCGATTCATAACGAAAGAGATCGACAAATTGGCGCGACGCTCCGCTCGATAACCAACTCAAACTGATGGAGGTAGAACTGCCATGCGGATGATGATCCGGTACGAAAGCGGGCTCAGAATGGAGGCGGTCTTGCTGGCTGCCAATAGTGAACGGATGCGGGTGGCTATCGAAACCCAATGCGACACCATCGAATTGCATAGGGTGGATGCGTCCTGGCGCACGGAAAGAGGTGCTGCCATCGAGATTGAGGCGCT
>PMYB01000226.1 GCA_003170915.1 Bryobacterales bacterium
GCGCAGGCGGCGCTCAACTGGGTTCGCGGCAAACCGGGCGTGGACACGGTGATCGTGGGTGCGCGCACCGAG
The DNA here is from genome assembly GCA_003170915.1 of Bryobacterales bacterium. Taxonomy (GTDB): domain Bacteria; phylum Acidobacteriota; class Terriglobia; order Bryobacterales; family Bryobacteraceae; genus Fen-178. The sequence goes on from PMYB01000226.1 coordinate 73, forward strand.
GAGCAACTCCAGGACAATCTCGCCTCGGCTACGTGGCAGCTAAGCGCCGAGGAGATGGCGCGCCTCGATGAGGCCAGCGCCGTCCCGGAGCCTTACCCTTACTGGCACCAGCAGACCTGGGCCGGGGCGCGCAACCCGCGTGTGCCGGCACAACGCGCGTAGGCCCGGTTACACAACGCTTCCCTGGAACTCCCGCACCGCGTCGATCATCGCCACCACGTTTTCTACCGGGGTCTGCGCCTGGATGTTGTGAATCGTGTTGAACACGAATCCGCCGTCTTTGGAAAACACCTCGCAACGCTGGAGAACCTGTTCCCGCACCTGGGCCGGCGTCCCGAATGGGAGGACTTGCTGCGTGTCCACACCGCCGCCCCAGAAGACAATTCGATCGCCAAACCGTTGCTTCAGGTGGACGGGGTCCATGCCCGCCGCCGAGCACTGCACCGGGTTCAGAATGTCGAACCCGCACTCGATGAAGGAATCGATGAAGCGCTCCACCGAGCCGCAGGAATGCTTGAAGGTCTTCCAGCTCGTGTTCCGGTGGATCCACTCGTTGAGCCGCTTGTAGTACGGAAAATACAATTCGCGGAAGACGGGCACCGAACAAAAGGCCGAGGTCTGCGTGCCGAAGTCGGTGCCGCACGTAAACACCGCGTCCACACAGTCGCCGACGGTCACGCGGATCTTCTCCAGGTTCTCGATGGCGATGTCGCACTGACGCGAGAAAACCTGGTGGACATACTCCCGCCTGCTGCGCGTCGACATGTACCACTCGGCCACGTCGCGGATTCCTTTCGGACCCTTGAGAAAGGGCGCCGGGACCAAGGCGATGTCGCCGAAGGCGGTGCCCCCGAAGTTGGCGATGACGGCTCGCCCGGTAGCGCGAGCGTTGCGGGCCGAGCGGGCGAACCACGCCAGGTCTTCTTCGGCGATGGCCGTGAACTCTTCCAGGTTGTCGGCGGGGTCGAGCCTGTCCTCGTCGATCGGTTTTTGGCGCACGATGGAATCGAAGAAGAATCCGTCCTTGGGCATGCGGCCACTGGGGGCCACGGAGGTGTCCCCTTTGGGATAGATCAAGGTGTCGCCATTCTGGCCGGCGGTGGTATTGAAATCCCCCGGCACCAGCACCTTGATGCCCCGGAAGGCCCACGGCTTCCAGTTCTCGATGGGGAAACCGAACATGGTGTTTCTGGGAAAGACGCCTTCCACGTCGATGCCCATGGCGCGCTGCAGATCGTCTTCCAAAAGCCCGAGCATCTGGTAGGGTTCGTGCACCTTCACGGGCCGCCGCTCGAGACCGTAGCGCTCACGCAGGGCCGCCACGCAACTGACGTGGATTCCGGTGACAGCCGTGCCGCCGAAATCGACCGGTATGCGCGCGGTGGCGCGATGATTCAGCGCGCTGACGACTACATCCCGGCCCGATGCGCTCATGTCGATGAACGAACATCATAGCAAGGCGGTGGGACAGACGATCGCCTTTTTGTCGTCTGTCAAGCCTCCGAGGCCACGCAGAGATAAAATGCAAGAGGGACCCAAATGGACCTCAAAACTTTGCTCGGCACACCTCCATGGGACTGGCCCACAGATGCCGGGAGGATATTTCGGAAGATTCTGATTGACCGGCGGGCCAATGCATCCGACCGGCTGATCGCCGCCGAGCTGGCCGGCGATTTTACGGTGATCAACGACGATTTGGCCGATGCCTTATTGGCGATCGTTCGCAATGCCGGCGAGCCCGAGCAACTGCGCGCCAGGGCTGCGATTTCCTTTGGCCCGGCCTTGGAGCAGGCGCATATCGAGGAATTCGAAGATCCGGATGATGTGCCTATTACCGAGCGCATGTTTCGTAACATCCAGGACTCGCTCCGGAAGCTCTACCTCGATAACAGCACTCCCAAGGAAGTACGGCGGCGAATTTTGGAAGCATCGGTGCGCGCTCCCGAGACCTGGCACCAGGATGCCATCGCGCAGGCGTATTCCAGCGGAGACAAAGAGTGGATGCTGACGGCTGTGTTCGCGATGCGCTGGGTTCTCGGGTTTGACAACCAGATACTGGAAGCCTTGAAAAGCGCCGACCCCGATATTCATTACGAGGCAGTCCAAGCGGCCGGCAACTGGGAACTGGACGCGGCCTGGACTCACATCGTCGAACTTGTCAATGACCCCGAAACGCCGAAGCCCTTGCTGCTGGCCGCCATTGGCGCCGCCGGCAGTATCCGTCCCGCGGAGGCGCCGGGAATCCTGCTGGACCTGGCCGACTCCGAGGACGAAGACATCGCTGAGGCAGCCGACGAGGCCATGATGATGGCTGAAGGAGCCGCAGCCTACCAAGAGGAAGACGACGAAGAAGACGACGAAGAGGGTGAGTGGATCAACTGAGCGGCACTATGTTTGAAAAGGCACTGTTGCTCTGCGCCGCCCTGGGTCTGGCCGCCCTGGCGCCGGCTCAAACGCCTGCCACTGGCGAGATGTATCGCGCTGGCGATTTCAAAGTCGGCAAGCTGGGAAAGCACACGCTGAAAATCTGGATGATGGACCCCGGGGGTGGTGCTGGACAAGATCGTCCTGGATTTCGGCGGCCTCAAACCGTCGTACCTCGGCCCGCCGGAGACGAGCCGGGCGCGGTAAAGCGTCTAGTTTTCTTTCTTCTGGTACATCCGGATCAGCGATTCCACCTTGTCGCCGCAGGAGAATTCGACGGACCGGTCTTTCGCTCGATCCAGGCGGACGGCTGAAGGGGGAAATCCGGAGAGGGCGAAAGGGCCAGATAAAACTCTCCGCAGCCGGGCAAATGAATCATCAATCCCCCTCCCCTCATCCAGGTATTCCGCTCTTCCGCGATGGTCTTGCCATTGATTGCCACCCGGACATTCTGCAGGGAAAACCGCTCGCCGGCGCGGGCGGCCGGGATCGGAACTGGAGCCACAGCACAGGCGCAAGCAGCAGCAACACCGCCGCCAGCACCGGGCAGAGTTTCCCGCGCCCGGTGTAGACGAGCTTTGACTGCGCCGGCTTCAATTCCCGCCACTTCGGCGAGCCCATGCCGGGCCGCCTCTAGAAGCCCGGAATCGCTCTCGGAGATCGCGTCCATACTATATACTTGCGCCGGGCCGCCGAAAGGATACGGGCGCGAACGCCATGGAGCCGGCGAAAGTGTCTTGAAACGCGGGGTCGGCCGCCAGCTCCACATGGCTGGTCAGGGCACACAAGCGCGCCAGCAGGGCGTCGCGATGGGTGGGGGTCAGGAGCAGCATTCGGGCGCCGCGAAGAGCGCTGTTGCCAACCGGCTGGATGGCGACATCCTGGGGGAGCAGTCCGATGGCGCGGGCGGCGGCTTCCTTGATGTAACTGCCGAAAGCGCCCGCCAACCAAAGGGAGCGGGGGGGCGCGCCGGCGCTCTGCCGGTGCAGAATCTTCAAACCGGCGGCCATGGCGCCTTTGGCGAGCTGGAGTTCCCGAATGTCGCCCTGTGTCAGCGAGACGCTTTCGGTAAGGCGCAGGGTCTTGGCTCCGCCGACGAGGCGGCCGCTGGGCAGAATCTGGCCCAGTCGAAGGGCGCAAGCGGCGGCGTCCACCAGGCCGCTGCCGCAAATGCCGCGCGCCGCCTGGCCACCCAGCACATGGCATTCGTACGCGCCATCGTGTACGCGCACCGCGTCGATTGCGCCGGCCCTGGCGGTCATTCCCGCTCCGATCCTGCCGCCTTCGAAGGCGGGTCCCGCGGCTGTGGAAGCGCAGAGGATTCCGTGGCGGCTGCCCAGCACAATTTCGCCATTGGTGCCGATATCGAACAAGGCGTGAGTAGCGGACTGCTCGCCGAGGCGCGTGGCCACCATGCCGGCCAGCAGGTCGCTGCCCACGAAGCCGCCGAGGCAGGGCAGGAATCGCACGGCGGTTCGGACTTCGACCGCGGCGGGCGCGCGCGTCCAGCCAAGCTCGAGGGCGCTGAAGCGGCGCTCGGCCAGCTCGGGGGAGAGGAACGGGACCGCCGCCAGCGGCTCCACGCTAATGCCGCAAAAGAGGTGGTGCATGGCGGTGTTGCCCGCAATCAGCACCTCTTCCAGAGCGCGGCCGCCGGCCAGCCGCGCCAGCATCTGCCCGAGAGTCCGCCGGATCATGGCGGTCAATTCGCCGGGGCGCCGCAGGTCGTACTGGATGCGGCTCATGACGTCGGCGCCGTGCCGCGCCTGGGGGTTGAGCGCCGTTTCTACGGCCAGCACCTCGCCCGTCGAGAGATCCACGATCTGCGCCACCAGCGTGGTGGTGCCGAGGTCGATGGCCGCGCCGAAACCCTGGCGCGGTTCGAGCGGTGTCGTCCGCTCATCCGTGAGCACCGGCAGCGACCACTGGTCCACTTCGACCACGACGCTTTCCCGCGCCTCGGCGCAGCAGGCCAGACGCCAGCCTTGGGCGAGTTCCGCCTCGGACAAGGCTTGCCGCATGGTTGGCGCGATGGGAATGTGGCCGGAAAGGACGCGGATCTTGCACCCGCCACAGGCGGTCTCGCCGCCGCAAGGGAACTCGACGCCTAGTTCGAACAGGCGGTCGGCCAGGCTTCGATTCGGTTCGGGGTGGATCTCGAAATGCAAGTGGCTACCCGATCTTCTTGGCGGCCAGCGCCCGAATGAATTCGGGGGTGGTGCCGCAGCAGCCGCCAATGAACGAAGCGCCGGCCTCGACGAGCGCCGGCAGGTACGAGGCGAAGACGCCGGCCGGTGTACTGTAGACCACCGAGCCTTCCTGCATCTCCGGCAGACCGGCGTTGGCCTTGATCCAGACGGGCAGGGAACAGGCCGCCGCGAGCCTCTCGCAGACCGGCACGAAACGCTCGATACCCGCGCCGCAATTGGCGCCGACGGCATCGGCGCCGGCGGATTCCATGGCGTGCGCGGCCCCCTCGGGGGTGACGCCCATCATCGTCCGGTCCTTATTCTTCCCGCTGTCGAAGGCGAAAGAGACGATGACCGGAAGGCCGGTGGATTTGGCCGCGCTCAGGGCGATGCCGGCCTCTTCGATGTCGCTCATGGTTTCGACGAGCAGCGCGTCCGCGCCGGCTTCCGCAAGCGCAGCGGCCTGCGCGGCGAACGCCGCGGCAACCTCATCCCGCCCAACCTCACCGTTCATGAGAAGCTTGCCGGTGGGCCCGATGGAGGCGAACACCAGGGCCTTGCCGGCCGCCGCGCGCTTGGAGATCTCCACCCCGGCGCGATTGATGGCCGTAAGCTGGCCGGCCAATCCGGCCTCCAACAGCGTGATCCCGTTCGAACGGAACGTGTTGGTCAGAATCACCTGGCTTCCGGCTTCCACGTAGGCGCGGGCCACCGATTCCACGCGGTCGGGACGCTCGAGGTTCCAGGCGTCGGGCAAAGCGCCCGGCGCGAGGCCGAGGGCCAGCAATTCGGTGCCCCACGCCCCGTCGGTGATCAGTGGACCCTCGGACAACCACTTCTGTAATTGGCTCATATTCCCTCCGGTTAAGATTGAACGATGCGGGTGGCGAAACGCGCGCGCGGCGCTGGATTGGCGGCGCGCAGTAGAATGCGATACAAGCGCTCGCCCCAAGTGGAGCGGAGCCGCGCGTCGTCCAGGCGGATCTCCTCCACCAGTGGCGTGAAGGCGGCGCCGTCGTAGAACACCTTCACGGTATTTCCCGAAGCGACGGCGAGCGAAAGTTGCCCCGGCCCTTCCTCGGTGACACGGCACGGCGTCATCAGGGTGAGGGTGACCAGTTTGGCGGCTTTCTTCAACGAGTAGTCGTCCGCAACTTCGATTTCATTGGCGGCGCGATTGAGGCGCAGGGTGCGCTTCCAGCTTTCCAGGTTGGCTTCCTTGGGGTACGCCGTAGCGATATTCAAACGAAATTCTGCGGCGCCGTCATCGGCATGGTACCCGACGTCGCTGGCCGCGAATTCACGGCCGGCGGACTGCATGACGCCATCGATGGTGGGGCAGTTGTGATAGGCGGACTGCATGGTCCATATTTCGTAGCGCCGGGAGCTGAAGGTCTTGGCGGTGTAGGTCTCCACTCCCACATCGATGATGGCGGGCAGGCCGTTGGAGTAGACCATGAAGTTGCCTACGTCGTTATGATTATGGCTCTCGGCGTTATGGCCGCCCTGGGCGGCGAGGTAGAGCCCGCGCGGAGATCCTTCCTGGAGGCGCGCGGCCATGACCTGGATACCGGGCAGCCACACATCGCGGAACAGGGCCTGGGAGCGCGGCGCTTTTCGCAGCGTGGCGAGATTGAATAGAGCCGGCAACTGGCGGCCGATGCTGTCGCCCGGGAGGCCACTTTCATTGCCAAGGAAGGCGGCGAAAGCGCCGTGCGCCATCATAGGATCGTCTCCCAAGCGCTTGCCGAACCGATAAATCAGGTCTCCGTTGGGCTGGACGCGCGCCGGGGCGTCGGCGAAATTGGTGTACCACTCGTTGTGGATATGGGCGCGGCAGATGTAGAGGCCCATTTCGCCGACCAGCGGGAACTGGAACCCGATGTCGAGCAGTTCGAGGCAATCGAACAAAGATGCGCCGGCGCGGCCCCAGTAGCTGGGGCCTTCGTCGCAGCCGCCATCGTCATAGTAGCCGTCCAGGAAATTGTCGAGGCAGCGGAGGATCTTCGACACCGCGGCCTGGCGCCGCTTTTCGTCGCGCTCCAGCAGCAGTGCGGCGGTGAGCCAATTCGAGCAGATCCAGGGATTCCAATTGTTGGGGGGAGGGCCCGAGAAGCCCATCCAACTGAAGTTGTCGCGCGCAAGGCAGGGCGTGAGGATGCGGCGATCAACCTCCAGGCGGATGCGCTCGGGGAGGAGCGGCGAGACGCGGTTGAGTTGCGGCCCGAGGAGGTAGAGGGTCCAGGCGAGCAGACTGGCTGTCTCGGCCGAGAAAAGCTCAACGATAGGCTCGGCAACGTCGGGCAGGCCGACACCGGCTTTTTGCGCTCCCAGGTGCGCGGGCACGCCCCAGAAAGTCTCCTCGCATGTGAGCCAGACGCCATTGACGATCTCGTCGATGAAGCGGCCCTTGCCTTCGAGGCACTCGGCGATTACAAGCTGCTGCAACTTGTTGCGGCGGCGATCGCGGATGCCCTCGAAGCGGGAGCGGTTGCCGTTGCGCGCGTACTCCAGGAAGACCGTGGCCGGCAGGGCGTCCCACGAAGTTTTCAGTTGCTTCTCGCCGGATGCGAGGAGCGCGGCGGAAGCATCGGCGGGCAGCGCATCCCAGGCGGTGCGCTCGGCCGCCGTTGGGAATGGGTGAAAACGCGCGCGCAGTTTGTCGGGAGTCCAGAGGGAACCGAGCAGATTGCGCTTGTGTTCGGGCTGCGCCGCCAGTAGGGCGGAGCTCGCCAAAAAAGCGCGTCGAGTGAAGCGGGGCATCACGTATTGTTGTAGCGCATGGCGGACCCGGCGGCGCGGCACGATGGCTGGTAGAATTGTTTCCGAATCATGAATACCGACAAGAAGGGCCTTTTCGTACGAGATGACGGCATCAACCTAATGTACACGTTCTTCCTGGTGAGCTCGCTGTTTCTCCTTTGGGGAGTCTGCAACGGGATGATCGACGTGATGGACAAACACTTCCAGGAGGAATTGAGCCTGACCAAATCGCAATCCGCCTGGGTGCAGTTCGCGCACTACCTGGGCTACTTCCTGATGTCAATACCCGCGGGGTGGCTGGCGACAAAGCTGGGGTACAAATTCGGAATCATTGCCGGTCTCCTGATTGTGGCGTTGGGCGGATTCTGGTTCATCCCGGCCACCCATATCAGTACGCTTGTCCATGTAGGACGCGTATCGCCCAACATGGCGTTTGTCGCCTTTCTCGTCGGCGTTTGCGCCATCGCCACCGGGCTCACGTTTCTGGAAACCATCGCCAATCCTTATACGACGGTGCTGGGCGATGCGCGCTATGCGGCCACGCGCATCAATCTCGCCCAATCCTGCAACGGCATCGGCTGGATTTGTGGTCCGATCATCGGCAGCGTGTTTTTCTATTCCAAGGACACCCTGGGCCGCAGCACCGGCAGCCAGACGCTCTACATTCCCTACGTGGCAATCGCCGTCATCGTCATCGTTCTGGCCGCCATTTTCTTCTTTGCCAAGGTTCCCGACATCAAAACCGAGGACGACTATCACCTGGACGATTCCGCGCCGGGGACTTCGCATTCCATCTGGCAGCACCCGCACTTCGTGATGGCTGTCGCGGCCCAGTTCTTCTACGTGGCCGCGCAAGCCGGCATTTTCAGCTTCTTCATTAACTACATGACCGCCGAAGTTCCCGCCATCCCCGCCTCGTGGGGATCGGCGATGACTAAGTTGTCACTCCACTCCGGCTTCTTACAGAACTGGCTATCCGGTTGGTTCGAAGTTAATAAATACGGCATGGGCGCCCTGAGCGACAAAGGCGCTTCGAATATGGCGTCGCTGGGCTTTGTGTGTTTCCTGGTGGGCCGTTTCACCGGTGCGGGCTTGCTGAAGAAGTTCTCCGCCCACAAGATACTCGGTCTCTATGCGGTGCTGAATGTTGCGGCTACGTTCCTGGTTTTCTGCAAGCTAGGCTGGCTGTCGGTGGCTTGTGTGTTCCTGAGTTACTTCTTCATGTCCATCATGTTCCCGACTATCTTTGCGCTGGGAATTTTCGGCCTTGGCGCGCGGGCGAAAAGGGCGTCTTCTTACATTGTCATGGCCATCATGGGCGGCGCCATCCTACCCAAACTCATGGGTTATGTGGCAGACAAATTCGATATGTCCCGTGGTTTCATCGTGCCGATGTTCTGCTTCGCTTTCGTGGCGTTCTATGGCTTCAACTGGCCTAAGTTCGCGAAAGCGGAGTCATTGCACGGAGTGAGGGCCGGCGCGGGCCACTAAGCGGGTCGCTTTACTTCCGCTTGGATTGGCGTTATGGTAGTAGACGCTGTTAGCGCGGAGGAGATCTTTCCAAAGTGCGTCTACTGCCTGCAGTTCTTCTCGCCTCGGTCTTGTCCTGTTCCGCGTGGGGCCAGACCTACACTATATCGACATTCGCCGGCGGCGTACTCGCGGTCAATACTCCTGGAACGTCCGCCAGCCTGGGCTACGGCGCACCTCAATACATAGCGGCTGATTCGCTGGGCAACGTGTTTTTCGTGGATCAAAGCATAGTCCTGCGATTGGACGGCACAACGGGTGTCTTGACCGTGGTGGCGGGGACCGGGACGCAGGGCTTCAGCGGCGATAACGGCCCGGCCACCAGCGCCCAGTTGTCCGACCCCGAAGGCCTCGCGGTGGACTCTGCCGGCAACCTTTACATCAGCGATGGCGGGCGCCGCATCCGCAAGGTCTCGAACGGGGTGATCACCACCGTGGCGGGAAACGGGACGCAGGGCTTCAGCGGCGACAACGGTCCGGCCACCAGCGCCCAGTTGTGGTATGCCGAGGGCATCGCGGTGGACTCTGCTGGCAGCCTTTATATCGCCGACTACTGGAACAATCGCATCCGCAAGGTCTCGAACGGGGTGATCACCACCGTGGCGGGAAATGGGACGCTAGGCTTCAGCGGCGACAATGGCCCGGCCACCAGCGCCCAGTTGTGGAATCCCACCGGCGTCGCCGTGGACTCTGTCGGCAATCTCTACATCGCCGACACTGGTAACTACCGCATCCGCAAGGTGTCGAACGGGGTGATCGCCACCGTGGCAGGGAATGGTGTATGTTGCGACTTCGGCGGCGACAACGGCCCGGCCACCAGCGCCCAATTGGGCCTGAGCCCTGCCACCGGGGTGGCTGTGGACTCTGCTGGCAACCTCTACATAGCAGACACCTATGACGAGCGCATCCGCAAGGTGTCGAACGGGGTGATCACCACCGTAGCGGGGGGGGGCTCGGTCCTCGGCGACAGCGGCCCGGCCACCGGCGCCCTGTTGTCCGGTCCCAACGGGGTTGCCGTGGACTCTGCCGGCAACCTTTACATCGCCGACACCGGCAACAGCCGCATCCGCAAGGTGTCGAACGGGGTGATCGCCACCGTGGCAGGAAACGCGGGGTATGGTTTCTTCGGCGACAACGGCCCGGCCACCAGCGCCCTGTTGTACGGTCCCTTCGGGGTTGCCGTGGACTCTGCCGGCAACCTGTACATCGCCGATACTTATGACAACTGCATCCGCACGGTCTCGAACGGGGTGATCGCCACCGTGGCGGGAAACGGGACGCCAGGCTTCAGCGGCGACAACGGCCCGGCCACGAGCGCCGAGTTGCACTCTCCCTGGGGCGTCGCCGTGGACTCTGCCGGCAACCTCTACATCGCCGACTCTGGAAACTCTCGCATCCGCAAGGTGTCGAATGGGGTGATCACCACCGTGGCGGGGGGCGGATCGCTTTTCGTCGACAGTGGTCCGGCCACCAGCGTCTGGTTGTGGAGTCCCGTAGGCATCGCTGTGGACTCTGCTGGCAACCTCTACATCGCCGAGGAGAGTAGCAATCGCGTCCGCAAGGTGTCGAACGGGATGATCGCCGTCGTGGCTGGAAACGGGGGGTTTGGCTTCTTGGGCGACAACGGTCCGGCCCCCTATGCCGCGTTGAACGGGCCCGAAGGTGTCGCCTTGGACTCTGCTGGCAACCTGTACATCGCCGACACTGGCAACAATTGCATCCGCAAGGTTTCGAACGGGGTGATCACCACCGTGGTGGGAAACGGGACGTACGGCTTCAGCGGGGACGGCGGTCCGGGCGCCAGCGCCCAGTTGAACCAGCCCACGGGTATCGCCGTGGATTCTGCTGGCAACCTCTACTTCGGCGACGCTAACAGCCGCATCCGCAAGGTTTCCGGCGGCGTGATCAGGACCATTGCGGGAATCGGGACAGAGGGCTTCAGTGGCGACAACGGTCCGGCCACCAGCGCCCAGTTGTACGGCCCTTTCGGGGTCGCCGTGGACTCCGCCGGCGACGTTTACATCGCCGACTCCAACAACAACCGCATCCGTGTTTTGACGCCGGTTGGATCCCCGTGTACTTACTCCGTTTCACCAACCACTTTGCAGGCGCCAGCCTCGGGAGCCAACTTAACCGTCAGCATAACCATCGGCACACAAACCAGCGCATCCTGTTCGTGGACCGCCTCCCTACCGAGTTGGATCACTTTCTCGATGGCTATACATCCGCGCATAATT
>PMYB01000154.1 GCA_003170915.1 Bryobacterales bacterium
CCGTTCTTCAGGTATTCCACCACCTGCTCGGCAATGCGCACCCCCACGATCTCCTGCGCCTCCTCGGTGGAGCCGCCGATATGCGGCGTGGCGAGCACGGCGTCCAAGGCGAACAGCGGGAATCCGGCGGCCGGCGGCTCGGCGGAGAACACGTCCAGCGCCACACCGGCAACCTTGCCGGATTGGACGGCTTCCAGGAGCGCCGCCTCATCCACCAGCTCGCCGCGGGCGCAGTTGACGATGCGGACGCCCGGTTTCATCAGGCCGAAGGCCTCGTGCGAGAGGATGCCCTCGGTTTCGGGCGTAGTGGCGACGTGGAGCGAGATGTAGTCGCTGGCGGCGTAGAGGGCCGGCAAGTCGACCAGCTCGACGGCGAGGTCCTGCGCGAGTTTGGAAGTCACGTAGGGATCGTGCGCCACGATGCGCATCTCGAAAGCGCGCGCCCGCTTGACCACCTCGCGGCCGATGCTGCCGAGACCGATGATGCCGAGCGTCTTGCCGCGCAGCTCATTGCCCATGAGCTTTTTCTTTTCCCACTTGCCGGCGCGCGTAGAGGCGCTGGCCTGCGGGATGCGGCGCGCCATGGCGAGCATGAGCGCCAGGGTGTGCTCGGCCACGGAGACGGCGTTGCCGCCGGGCGTGTTCATCACCAGAACGCCGGCTTCGGTGGCGGCGTCGAGGTCGACGTTGTCCACCCCCACGCCGGCGCGCCCGATGACGCGCAGTTTGGGCGCCTTTTCCAGCACCGATGCGTTCACTTGCACGGCGCTGCGCACCAGGAGCGCGTCGGCCTGCGGCAGGTGCTGGGCATATTCTTTGGGATTCGAAACGATGGTGTTCCAACCGGGCTGGGACCGAAATAACTCGATCCCGGCCGGAGCGAGAGGCTCGGCAATCAGAATATTCATGGTGGTTCGATTATGCCTTTTTGGTTTGAGGTTCGACGGCAGCGTGCGCGTAAACCTCTTCGACGGCGGCGACGCCGGTTCCATACTGCACGGGATGCCCGTTGGCGTTGAGAATGATCTCCAGCTCGGCGACCACGCCAAACAGATCCGCGAAATCGAAATAGCCCAGGTGGGCGACGCGGAAGATCTGGCCCTTCATGGTGCCCTGGCCGTTGGCGATGATGGCTCCGAAGCGGCTGCGGAATTCCTTGACGATGACGCCGGAATCCATGCCGGCCGGCGCCTTTACGGCGGTCACCGAGGAGCCCGGCGAACCCGGCGCGAACAGTTCCAAACCCAGCGCTTGCACGGCGGCGCGGGTGGCCTGGGCCAGCATCTGAGCGTTCACGATGAGGTGCGGCATGCCGAGCTGCTTGACGTAGCGCAGCGCCTCGGCCAGCGCCAGAATCAGCGAAGTGGCAGGAGTCCAACTCGATTCGCCCGCGTCGCCGCTCTTCTTTTCCTTCTTGAGGTTGAAGTAGTAGTGCGGCAGAGTCGCCGTCTCGGCGAGTTTCCAGGCTTTCGGGCTAACGGACATGAACGCCAGGCCGGGCGGAATCATAAAGGCTTTTTGCGAGCCGCCGATGGCCACGTCCAGCCCCCAGCCGTCGATGTCCAGGGGCATGGTGCCGAAGCCGGTGATGGCATCCACGACGAAAATCGCGCCCGTTTTCGAAATGGCGCGGCCCATGGCTTCGACGTCGTGCATGGCGCCGGTGGAGGTTTCCGAAGCCTGCACAAAAACGCCCTTGGTGGCAGGCTCCTGGGCGAGCGCGGCTTCCACCCGCTGGGGAGTCACCACATCGCCATAGGGCGCGGTCAGGACGGTGGCGTCGAGCCCGTAAGCCTTGGCGATCTCGGCCCAGCGCTCACCGAATTTTCCGGCGGAGCAGACCACCACCTTGTCACCCTTGGAAAAAAGGTTGGAAACCGCGGCATCCATGGCGCCGGTGCCCGAGGCGGCAAACATGAGGAGGTCGTGGGCGGTCCCCATCACCTCCTTGAGGTCCGCCAGGCACGAGCGATAGACCTTGCGGAAGTCCTCGGTGCGGTGATGAATGTCGGACGCCATCATGGCGTGGAGGGCCGGCGGATAGAGAGGCGTCGGCCCCGGCGTTAATAAACGTTGTTTCCGGATGTACATTGTGGTGGCTAGTCCACTAGAATATCAGACATTATGCCCCTTATCGATCAGGTGTCACAAGCCATGGTGGCGGCCATGAAAAGCCGGGACGAAGCGCGGCTCAGCGCGCTTCGCATGATCAAGGCCGCGCTCATGAAACAAAAGGTGGATTCGCCCAAGCCGGTGGACGAAGCGGCCGAGATGCAGGTGTTGAAATCGCTGGTCAAGCAGCGCACCGAGGCCGCCGAGGCGTTTCGCAAGGCCGGCCGCGCGGAACAGGCGGAAAAGGAAGAGGCCGAGCGCGCGCTGATCGAAAGCTACCTGCCTGCGGGCGCGACGGAGCAGGAGATCGATGCCGCCGTCGCCGAAGCGCTGGCGGAGACCGGCGCGACTTCGCTCAAGCAGATGGGCGTGGCGATGAAGGCCGCGCAAGCCAGGCTGGCAGGCAAGACGGTGGACGGCAAAGCGCTGAGTGATAAAGTGAGGTCGAGATTACAATGACGCCTCCCGAAACGGAAAAGAAATTCCGGTCCTACGTGCCGGATAAAACCAACATGCGCGAGTTCACCTTTCGCGCGGTTTTGCTGGGGCTGGTAATGACGGCCGTCCTGGGCGCCGCCAATGCGTACCTGGGATTGAAGGCGGGCATGACGATTGCCGCCACCTATCCGGCGGCGGTAATCGGCATGGCACTGCTGCGGCTGATGGGGGGTTCGCTGCTGGAAGAGAACATCGCGCGAACCGTGGGTTCGATCGGCGAATCGGTGGCGGCGGGCGCGGTCTTCACCATCCCGGCGTTCGTGCTCTCGGGCGCGTGGAAATCGTTTGATACCAGGGAGGCCTACTGGAAATCGAGCCTGCTGATGGTTGTGGGCGGCATTCTCGGAATCCTGTTCGTGACGCTGCTGCGCCGCGTGATGGTGGAAGATCCGGACCTGCCGTTCCCCGAATCGGTGGCCGCCTCGGAGATCCACAAAGCCGGCCAGCAGGGCAGCAAGGCCGCGGTGCTGCTGTTCCAGGCGATGGGGTTCGGCGCGGTCCTCTATTTTCTGGGGGCCATGAAGCTCTACGACCAGAGCCGCGATTTCATGGTCCGGATCGGCACCCTGGGCCTCACCAAAGTGAAACTCGGCGCCGCCGCGACCGCACCGGCCTTGAGTGCGGGCGGCATTAGCACGGTTTCGGCTCCGGCCGTGAGCCCGGCATACCTCGGCGTGGGGTACATCATCGGCCCGAGACTGGCCGCGCTCAACTTTTCGGGGGGCGTGGTGGCGTGGGGTCTGATGGTTCCGCTGCTGATCTATTTCCTCGGCCCGCAGTTGCAGACCATGCTGCCGCCGGGGGCGACCGAAGAAGCCTGGGGCGGATTGAGCACCGCGGTCTGGAAATTCATCGTGCGGCCGATCGCCGTGGGCGGCATGTTTGTAGGCGCATGTTATACGTTGTTCCGCATGCGCGCCAGCCTCGCCATCGGCATGAAGCGGGCCGTTTCCGACCTGAAGAAATCGGGTTCGCAGGCCGAATCCACGCTGCGCACCCAGCGCGATCTCAACGCCAAGGTGGTATTCGCGGGACTGGGCGTGACGTTCCTGTGCATGATCGCGCTGTACTTCTATTTTGCCGGCACTCTCCCCGGGGCCGTCGTGGCGGCCGTGGTGATGATCATTCTGGGATTCTTCTTCGCCGCCGTCTCGGGCAACCTGGTGGGAATGATCGGCTCGTCCAACAACCCCGTATCGGGCCTGACGCTATCGACCCTGATCGTAGCGGCGTTGCTGATGGTTTCCATCGGCGTGTCGGGCATGTCGGGAGTGGCCGCCGTGCTGGGGGTGGCGGCGGTGGTGTGCGTCTCGTCCGCGGTGGCGGGCGAAATGCTCCAGGACCTGAAGGTGGGCCACATTCTCGGCGGCACGCCCAAGTACATGCAGATCGGCGACATCCTGGGGATTCTGGTGGCCAGCGCGGTGCTCTATTTTCCGCTGCTCTGGCTGCACCTGGCCAACATCAAGGGCGGCGGCGTCGGTTTCGGCGACCCCAAGTTATCGGCGCCGCAAGCGGGTCTGATGGCCGCGCTGGCCCAAGGGATCGTGGGCGGCAACATGCCGTGGCCGCTGGTGGTGGTGGGCATCTTCATGGGCTTTGCCCTGATCATGCTGCAGGTGCGGAGCCCCATGCTTTTCGCAGTGGGGATGTACCTGCCGCTCGAAACCACGTTCGCGATCTTCATCGGGGGCGTGATCCGCTGGGCCACGGACAAACTCCGCGACCGCCGCGGCTTCAACGACGCTCAGAAAGCCCGCGTGGAAAACGCAGGCGTGCTGACGGCCTCGGGCCTGATCGCCGGTGAAGCGCTCACCGGCCTGCTGATTGCATTGTTCGTTCTGAGGGACATCAAGCTGCCGGCAATCTTCAAATCGCCGAACGTGCTGCTGGGCTTCGGCGTACTGGCGCTGTTGGCGCTCTACATGATCCAGGTGCCGCTGCGGAACGCGGGCAGTCCCGACGAGCCGGCGCCGCCGACGGCTATTATGTAGACATGCGCCCCGCCGACACATCGCCGGAGATATGGCGGATCTATGTAGATATTTGCCGCCAGATGACGCCCTCGGAAAAGCTGGCGAAGACGTTTGAACTGTCCGAGATTTGCCGGAACGAGCTGAAGGCAGGCCTTCGCGAGAGGCACCCGAAGGCAGACGAGCGTGAGATCTTCTTGAGGTGCGCTCGGATATCGCTCGGCCTGGAACTCTTCGAACGGGCCTACGGCGAGGTGTCGTTCGAGGTAGCCGATCAGCCCTTGTAGACCTTCCAGAAGACATCGCGGAACTTGGCCATCTCGGCGTCGGTGCCGATGGTCACGCGCAGCAGGTTGTCGAGCGGCGGGAAGGGGCGGCCGGGCGCGACGCCCAGGCGCGGCATGGCGTCGCCGAACTCGCGCGCGTTGCGGCCCACGTCGATCATGATGAAGTTGGCGTGCGGCTGGATGAAGCTCAACTTGCGCTCGCGGAGCCAGTCGCACAACTCGCGCCGCGTCTCGACGAGCGAGGCGTGCCGCTCGCGCAGAATGTTCTCCCGATCGGCCAGCGCGGCCACCACGGCGTGCGCGCTGACAATCGAGATGACGCCCATGCGCAAAGGCGTCATGCGCTGGATCAGTTCCGGTTTGGCGGCGCCGAAGCCCACGCGCAGGCCGGCCATTCCGTAGATCTTGGAGAAGGTCCGCGTCACAATCACGTCCT
Organism: Bryobacterales bacterium; assembly: GCA_003170915.1. Lineage (GTDB taxonomy): Bacteria > Acidobacteriota > Terriglobia > Bryobacterales > Bryobacteraceae > Fen-178. The sequence continues at coordinate 5,307 of PMYB01000154.1, forward strand.
TGCCTTGGCGCACATAGGGCAGCGCGCTCACCAAGTCGGGGCTCTCGCCGAAGTGGATGTAGGCTTCGTCCACCAGCAGGATGGTGTTGGCGGGCAGGTTGGCCACCAGCCAATCGAGGTCTTGGCGGGTGGTGATGGCGGAGGTGGGGTTGTTGGGGTTGCAGAGGTAGATCAGGCCGCCATGCGCTTTGCCGGCCACTTCCACCAGCTTGTGAACATCGGCGCTGTAATCGGGCAGCAGGCCGGTGAGAACCATCGGCCGGCCGAGCGCGCGCGCCACTTCCAGGGGGCCTTCAAAGGTCGGGGTGATGGTAATCAACGGGCGCGTTGGCCAAGTGAATGCGTCGATGGCGCAATGGAGCACTTCGCTCGAGCCGGCGCCGACAATGGTCTGGCCGGGCTGGAGATCTTCGCTCTTCGCCACCGCGGCGTAGATATCGCCAAATTCCTGGTAATGATACCGCCCGGACGTGGGCAGCACTTCCCGCATGGCGGCCAACGACGCCGCCGGCGGACCGGCGGGACTCTCGTTGGCATTCAGCCATACCATGTCTTTTGGAAGATCGCCGACCTTGACGGCCGCGCGCTGCGCCCAGGCCATCTCCGGCAACATGCGAACGGCCGCGGCGCCAAGACCGATACGCGCGGCAAAAGCCCTTCTGCTGAGCATGGGGAGCCTCCTGGGTTTGTGACAGTCATCATACCGTCGCAGGTGGAGCAAGGGCAAATGAAATAGAATTGAACCTGTGCGAACTCAGTTGTCCGGCGCGCTCCTGGTGCTGGCGGTCTGCGCGACTTGTATCTCCGCCTGGCCGGGCGTAATTACGAACCAGCCGCGCAGTGCAGCAGTGAAAGCGCCGAGATGCTGTTGTTTCTCATGAGTCTGCCCAAACCGAGCCCGGCAATGGCCGGCGCCGTGCATGCCGCGGCCGCCTGGCTGCAGAAGACCGCAATCCACGACCAGGCATACGGGCGGGGTCCGGACGGAGGGCGTCTGACGCCGGCCAGCGGTGGGAAGCCGATCTGGGCACGCTTTTACGAGATCGGCACGGACCGTCCCATTTTCGCGGACCGGGACAAGAGTATCCACGACAATGTCGAGGAACTCTCGCGCGAGCGGCGCATAGGCTATAGCTGGTACAGCTCCGGTCCCCAGGAAACGCTGGACCGCTATGCCCAGTGGAGCTTGTTGCATCCGAACACCGCTCCCTGACGGTCGCGGCTCGGTATGTGGGCGCATGTGGCAACATGCCGAGCCGCAAATGAAATGTGACTTACTTGCCGACGACCAGGACGTGGAAGGAATCCGGGAGGACCGGCGGGCGGCCCTGCTTTTGTCCTTCTTTGGCTGCTGGGGCGGGGCCGTACTCCGCGGCCAGCAAGTAGACGCGGTGTAGCTTCGGGTCTACCGTCATGGTGCGGGCGCCGCGCTCGGTGGTCACGGTATCCACGGCTTCGTATTTGCCGTTCACTAACTTGACAATAGTCAGAGTTCCGTCGCCATTCGAGCTGAACGCCAGACCGGTGCCGGGATCGAAGCCCGCGGCGTCGGGGCCGGTGCCGATGGCCGGCGTGGCGATCACCTTCATGGTGGCGATGTCCGTTACGGCCATCATCTTGTTGTCACACACGGAGAAGAGCTTCTTGTTCTTGACGTCAATCGCCAGGCCCGAGGGACCTTCGGCGGGGGCCAGCGAGACGCGGCGGGTGACGGCCGGCTTGGCGGCATCGATCTCGATCACTTCGCTCTTGTCTTCGAGGTTTGCGTAGATCTTGCCGGTCCCATCCACCACGCAGAATTCCGGCTTCCCTTCGAGCGGGAAGGTGGCCACGATCTCATTGGTCTTGGCATCGATGGCGGTGGAATCGTTGGAGCGGCCGTTGAAGGTGAATACTCGCTGGGTCTTGGGCTCGTAACAAATGGCGTCGGGGTTCTGGCCGGTGGCCGGCTCGCCCAGCTTGGCGAGAGTCTTGAGATCGAAGACCGTCACGCTGTTGGATTGGCCGTTGCTGATGAATCCCTTGTTGAGTTCCGCGGCGATGGCGATGCCGTGAACGCCGTGCAGTTGGGGAATCTGTCCCACCACCTTGCCGGCATCGGGATCGACCACCTCGACGGCCGTGCCGTGCGAGGCGTAGATCCGGCGGTTGGTGTTGTCCAGGGCTACGTAGTCCCATCCGCCAGTGCCGCCGATTTTGATCTTGTTGAGGACCTTGTAGCCTTCAGCGGCAAACGCCGTGGCTATCAGGAGACCTGCTGTCAGAAGCTTCTTCATTGTGTTACTCCTTTTGCGTTAGTCCCGGCCTCCGATGTAGTAGCGAACGGCCGGGGTCACCACCAGTGAGAGAACCATCGAGGCGAGGATTCCGCCAATCACCGCGATGGCCAGAGGTTGCAGCATTTGAGAGCCGGCGCCCAGAGCGAGCGCCAGCGGAAGCATGCCGGCCACGGTGGCCAGCGCGGTCATCATAATGGGACGCAGGCGGCGCTCGCCGGCGCGCATCATGCATTCTTCGGCCGGAAGGCCGGCCTCCCGGAACTTCTGGTCGGCATCCAGCAGGAGGATGCCATTCTTGGCGACGATGCCGATCACCATGATCAGTCCCATGAAGGACGACAGGTTGAACGTGGTCCCGGTGACCACCAGCGCCAGGAACACGCCGCAGGTAGACAGCAGCGCGGAGGCCAGCACGGCGATGGGCGCGGCGAAATTGCCGAATTCGAACAGCAAAACGATGAACACCAGGACGATGGCCAGCAGGAGGACAAACGCCAGGTCCTTGAACGATTTCTGCTGTTCCTCATACTGGCCGCCGTACTGGACGCGGATACTCGGCGGCACGTTAGCCTCGGCGATGGCCTGCTGAACCTTGGCCATGCCGTCGCCCAAATTCATGCCTTCGAAGCGCGCGGTCACGGCGACGTCGCGCTGCAGGTTCTCGCGCCGGATTTCGGTTTGACCGGGGATCTCGACTACCTTCGCAAGGGAGCCGAGGGTGGCGGTCTTCCCGGTGGAACTGACCAGCAGGGTATTCTGAATGGCGTCCATGGAGGCACGCGTCTGCTCGGGAAAACGGACGCGAATGGTGTAAGCGCGGTCGTTGAGCACCACCGGGAGCGAGGCCGGTTCCCCCTGGAGAATGGCGCTGGTGTCCAGTTCCACCTCCTGGGGGGAGAAGCCCGCGCGCGCGGTGACCGATGGGTCGACGTTGAAGACGGTGGCCGGACCGCTGATGGTATTCTCGATGCCGTCGAGCACGTCCACCACTCCGGGAATCTTCTTGATGGTTTCGCCAATCTTGGGCGCCCACGCCTGCAAGAGTTCGGGGTCCTGCGAGAAAAGCTTGATGACCACCGGTTCGGGCGCGTTGGTGAGGTCGCCGATCATGTCTTGCAGCAACTGCGGGAACTCTACGTCGAGCACTGGTTCGGCTGCCTTGACTTTGGCGCGCACGTCGGCGATCACCTCGTCGCCGCTGCGGCTGCGCTTACGCTTCAGCTTGACCGAGATATCGCCGGTATTGGCTTCGGTGACGGCGGCCAGGCCGAGTTGCAGGCCGGTGCGCCGCGAAGTGCCCTCCACCTCGGGGATGGTGCGCAGGATCTGCTCCACGTGAGAGACCACGCGGTTGGTCTCTTCGAGTGACGAGCCGGCGGGCATGATGTAGTCGATGATGAACCCGCCTTCGTCCATGGCGGGCAGCAGGTCGGACCCGCAATTGCGGTAACAGACGTAGGAGCCGCCGATCAGCAGGATGCAGAAAACCGCCAGCAACAGCGGATGCCCGAGGGCTAGGCGCAGCACGCGCTCGTAGGAGTTCATGAGCCAAGGCGGCACGTTGCCGTGCTCCTCCTCCCCGGTGTGGCCGCCGGGGCGCTGGCGAATGAAGTAGTGGCTGAGGGTCGGAGTCCAGGTCAGGGCCAGAGCGAGCGAAGTGAGCAAGGCCATGCCGACGGTGACGGCCAGCGCGCGGAAGAATACGCCCGTCACCCCGGTGATGGAAATCAGCGGCAGGAACACGACGATGGGCGTGACGGTGGAACCGACCAGCGGAACGCGGATCTCGCGGATGGCGCTGCGGATGGCTTCGGCGCGCGACTGGCCTTTATCGCGATGCATCACGATGTTTTCGACCACCACGATGGCGTCGTCGATCACCAGTCCCACGGCGGCGGCCAATCCGCCCAGGGTCATGAGGTTGAAACTCTCGCCCATGATTCGCAGGGCGATGAACGTCACTGCGACCGTCGCGGGAATCACCAGCCCGGCCACCAGCGATGTGCCCCAATCGCGCAGGAACAGCACCATGATGAGGGAGGCCAGGACCAGGCCGATCAGGATGGCATCGCGCACGCTGCCGATGGAGTCGTTGACGAGTTCCGATTGGTCGTAGAAGGGGCGCAGTTCGACGCCTCTGGGCAGCGACTTGCGGACCTGATCGATTTCCGCATGAATGGCATTGGCCACCTGCACGGTGTTGCCATCCGGCTGGCGGTAGACGTAGAGCAGCACCGAGGGCTTGGCGTTGGCGGTGACCACGGTGTAGACGGGCATCACCGAAGGACTGACGCTGGCAATGTCGCCGATGCGCACGGGCGAGCCGGCGGGCGTGGTCTTGACCACGATGTTGGCAATCTCTTCGGGGGTCCGGGCCTGGCCGCTCACCAGGCTGAGCACCAGTTGGTGGTTGGTCTCGATGAGGCCCGGCGAATCGATCATATTGCTGCGGCCGATGGCATCCAGGATGTTGGAGATGGTGGCGCCGGTCTGAACCAGCTTGGCGGGGTCGGGCTGAACCTGAAACTCCGGAACCTCGCCGCCCTGCACCACGATGGACGAGACGCCGGGCTGACGGTTCAGGCGCGGTTTGATGTCGTAAGTGGCCGTCTCCCAGATGCGGGTTTGCGGCACCGTGTCGGAGGTCAGGCTGTAGCCCATGATGGGAAAAGCGGCGAAGGTCAGGCGGTTGGCGACAATCTTGGCGGTGGGCGGCAGGGTGGGCTGGATGCGCGCGATGGCCGCATTGACCAACTCCAACGTGCGGTACATGTCCACTTTCCAGGTGAAGAACAGGTCGATTTCGGCGGTGCCGCGGCTGGTAATGGACCACACATAATCGAGCCCGGGCACGGTGTTGACGGCTTCCTCAAGGGGCTTCGTCACCGTGACCAGCATCTGGTCGATGGGAAAGACGCCGTTGTCGACGCCGATCACAATTCGTGGAAAATCGGTGTCCGGGAAAACGGCCACGGGGATGGTGAGCGCCAGGTAAATGCCCACGGCCACCATGGTCAGGATGACGAAGACAATCGGCTTGCCGTGGCGGGCGGTCCAGTGCGGCGAGTCCGCGGCAGTCGTGACGGGTGGAGGTGTCGAAAGGTCGCTCATTTCTTAGTGTCCGGCGGCGCGGGGTTCTCGTCCTCGTCGCTTTCCTCGACGCTGGTATTGATGATCTTGACCTTGGCCTTGTCGTCCACTCCCAAGCCGCCCACCACCACCACCTCTTCACCGGGCTTGACGCCGCTGAGGATCTGCACCTTGTCGCCCTCGCGGACACCCAACTCGACCTGCTTCTTGTGGGCAGTGGAATCCGCGCTGACCGTCAGGACGGCGGTGCCCTTTTCTTCTCCCGGAAGAATGGCGGTGATTGGCACAACCGTCGCAGCCTTGAACATCTCGGTGACGATGACGGCGTGCACGCTGGCTCCGGGCTTGAGCTTTTCGCCCGGATTCTCGGCCTCCACCCAGACTTGCACGGTGGTGCTGGCGGGGTCCGTGGCGGGGCTTACCACAATCACTTTGCCGGGCACTTCCTGCCCGCTATCCACCTGCGTAATGGTAGCCGGGTGGCCCACCTTTACCGTGGCGGCCTGGCTCTGCGGGACACTGACGCGGGCCACGACGCGCGAGATATCCATCACCGTGAGCAGCGGCGTGCCGGGGGTGGCCATTTCGCCGGCGTACAGCGGGCGGTCGGCGATCACTCCGCCGATGGGGCTAAGGATCCGCGCATAACTGAGCTGGGCCTCGAGGGATTGATGATGCGCCTTGGCGGATTCCACCTGCGAGGAGGCGGTCTTGATCTGTTCCCCTTTGGCGACGCCCTGCAAGACCCGCAAATGCTCCTGGGCGGAATCGAACTGGGCTTTGGCTTGCGTGTAGCTCACCAGGGCTTCATCCACCTGGCGCCGCGCCAGCGCGCCCTCCTTGAACAACTCCTCGCGGCTGTCGAACACCTTCTTGGCGGCATCCATGGCCTGCCGGTCTGCGTCCACATCGGTTTGCGCCTTGACCCCCGCCTCGGGAACCGACGCGCCCGAGGTGGTGCGCAGATTGGATTCCGCCTGGTCCATGGCGCCTTGGCCTTCGGCGGCTTGGGCGGTGAGGTCGCGGTTCTCGAGCACGGCCAGAAGCTGGCCCTGCTTGACGTGGTCGCCGCGGTTGACGTAGAACTTTTCGACCGGCGAAGCGATCTTGGGCATGACGCTGGCCTGGTCCCGCGGGAAGAGCATGCCATCGCCGGTGATAATGCGGCGGATGGTGTCCTGGGTGACCGCCGTGACCTGGACCGGCGCGGGCGCCTCGGCTTCGCTTCCCTCCTTCTTGGAGCAGCCAAACGTGGCTACCAGGCAGGAGGTGATGAGGAGGATTGTGGTTTTCTGCATTGGCTAAAACGCCCCCGTGAGAGTCTGAAGGTTCGCCACGGCGACACGGTAACGCACCATGCCGTCATCATACGCATTGCGCGCCTGCACCAGGGTGGTCTGCGCGTCCACCACTTCGAGCACTGAAACCTCGCCGGCCTCATAGCGCAGCAGCGTCAGCTTGAGGCTCTCGGCGGAAAGGTCCAGGGAATGGCGTAGGGAAGCGATTTGCGAATTGGCGGCAACCGCCTCCAGGTAGAACGAGTTGAGGTTGGCGAGGAGTTGGCGATACGTGAGGCTCAGGTCGTTCTTGGCCTGCTGGAGGCGCAGCTCCGACTGTTTCACCCGGCTGCGTGCCGCGCCCCAGGTCCAGATCGGAATGTTCAACTGGGCCTGTACCACCGATCCGAGGTTGCGGTAGCCTTCGGGATTGTGGAGGGCAAACTCGTTGGCATTGATGCCGAAAAAGTAATCGGCGGATAGCGTGGGCAGCAGCGCGGCGCGGGACGATTTGATTTCCCACCTCTGCTGCTCGACGGTGGCCTGGGCGGCGCGGATATCCGGACTTTTCTCGCCGGCCAGCGCCTGAATTTCGCGGAAGACGGGCAGCGGGCGGGGGGTATCGAGGTCGTCGACGACCGTAAAATCCTGGCGGAAATCCGGGAACAGGAGGACCGCCAGACCGATGCGGGCCTTGTCCAGCCCGAGTTGCGATTCCTCGGTGTCGCGCTGGCGCCCGACGAACTGGATCTCGGCTTTGACGGCGTCGGAGTGCGCCACCTCGCCGCCCCGTTCCTGCTTCCGCGTGATATCGAGGAAGTGTTCGGCCTCAAGCTGGCTCTGCTGGGCATTGGCGTACTTGCGCATGGCCGAGACCATGGCGTAATAGCTCTCCGTCACGGTGGCGACCAGGCCGCGCGCGGCGATTTCGGCTTTGGCGCGCGCCACGGCTTCGGCCACTTGCATCTTGTGGTAGTCGGCGCGCTTGACGAGATCGAAAATGTCGCCGTGCACGATGGCCTGGTTGTTGTAGACGTGGGTGCCGTCGTTGGACACGAACGAGCCGGAAGGCGTGCCGTTGGGCTGGGTGTAGATGAACTGGTTGAACGAGCTGACGCCCGGCAGCCGGGCGGCCCTGGCCTGTACGGTATCCTCGCGGGCGAGCAACGCGGCGATGTTGGCGGAGAGGATTTGCGGGCTGTTGGCGCGAGCGCGCTCCATGGCATCCTCGAGAGTCAGGCGCAGGGGAGCGTTGGGGGAAGCGGCGGGCGGGTTTTGCGCAAACGCGCCCTGGCACAAGGCCAGACCCAGCCCCACAATCAACGGAATGTGCGGCATCGGAAGACTCCAGTATAGAAACCGGGACATGAACAGACGATGAATCAGGGTGGTGCGCTTCCTACTTTAGCCGAATCCTCAGGCTCAGGCGCTGCTGACCGGCGATGGCCGGCGCTTCACGCAGAACCCGCCGGAGCCGGGGCACGGCTTTCCCAGATCGGCCAAGCAGCCCAACCGGGTGACGCATCTGTTCCGGGTATGTGAGATTTTTATTCGTGACGTTTTAAGCTCCTCTTTTTCAACGGGTTGCGGCGGCGGCTCGAGGTTTTGTGACGCATCGGGAGGCACTTTTTTGCAAGATGCGTCACACGGGTGGGGGCCTGGGGCCAGGGGCCGGAAACAGCATCAGCCTGGGCGGGCACCCGCCCGCCACCACGGCATCCGGCGCGACGCCAAGGGGCGAGGCGCTAGCCTGGACGGTTGTGGTTGGCCTCGGCCCCCAGGCGATTTGAGGATAGCGTCGAAGGCGCGGGAGCGGACGGGGAGGATGCAGAAATCTCCGGGAGAGGGGGCATTTTGGGAGAACGCAGGCCTGAACGCCGGAGGCGGTGAAGGGAATGCCGCGCTGGGGCGATGGCGCCGAGGGGAGCGAGGGGATCAAGCATTGGTTGCTCCTAATTCTGGTATAGCAGGGCAGAATTGGGCTGACGGGCCTCAAGCTCCTGAGTGATTGAAATGATTCAGAAAAGTCTGGGCGGAAATTGGTTAATGAAAGGGGTCTTTGAAGAGGTGCAAGCGGAGGCGGTGAAAGAGGTCGTCGCCTGGCAACTTGCCCAGGCCATGAAGGAGAAGAAGATATCGAAGAACCGCATGGCCACACTGCTCAAGACGAGGCGCACTCAGGTTGATCGGCTGCTAGATGCAAAGAACGACATCACGCTGTCGAGTCTCGAACGGGCCGCGGCCATGGTCGGCCGCCGAGTCACGATCCAGCTTGTGTAGCTACCGGCGAAGCTTCCACCCCGAACGGCGTGTCACGGGAGGAATTCAGGTGGGCAAGTGGGGCAGACCATGGCTTCTCGTGGTCTGTTGGGATGGGCCT
>PMYB01000233.1 GCA_003170915.1 Bryobacterales bacterium
CACCAATCCCGCCGATGCCAAAGTCATTGGCGAACTGGCGGCGAAACACAAAGGGACCCTGCTGCTATCCACCCCGACCTTCTGCTCCATGTACACGCACAAGTGCTCCAGGGAGGAGTTTGCGAGCCTTCGCTTCGTCCTGGTGGGCGCCGAGAAGCTGCGCGAGTCGGTAGCAGCCGCGTTTCGCGAGAAGTTCGGCCTCGAGTTGCTGGAAGGCTATGGCTGCACCGAGATGTCGCCTGTCGTGGCGGTCAACGCTCCCAACTTCGACGCCGGCAGGGACACGCAAACCGGCAGCAAGCCCGGCACGGTGGGCCATCCGCTACCGGGCGTCGCGGTGAAGATTGTGGACCCGGTAACCTTCGATCCGCTCGCGCCCAACAATGCCGGCCTGCTGCTTGTGAAAGGTTCCAACCGGATGATCGGTTACCTGGGCCGGCCCCGGGAAACCGCCGAGGCCTGCCACAGCGGCTGGTACATTACCGGCGACATCGCCCTGATCGACGACGAAGGATTCGTCCGCATCGTCGACCGGTTCTCGCGCTTCAGCAAGATCGCGGGCGAGATGGTGCCGCATGTCAAAATTGAAGAAGCCATCGCCGCCGTCATCGGCGACTCGCCCTGCGCTGTCGCCGCGGTGGCCGACGAAGTGCGCGGCGAACGCCTGGTGGCGCTGTACGTCCGTCCCGGCGTTACCCCCGCCCAACTCTGGCAGCGGCTCTCGGAGACCGATCTGCCGCGCCTCTGGCTCCCCAAACGCGAGAACCTTTACCCGGTGGAGGGACTTCCTCTGCTCGGCAGCGGCAAGCTGAACTTGCGCGAAGTAAAGACCCGGGCGGAACAACTGGCCGGAGCCACCGCATAGCCCCTGGAGTTCAACATGGACAGCTTTCTCATTGTATGCCTGCTCGTAGTTTTGGCGATTCGCTGGATCTACCTGCGCAATCGCCTGTACGAGATCGAGTCGCGGATCGGCACTCTCGAACGCCTGTCCGTGCCTCCCGCGGCGCAACCTGCTCTGCCGCCGCAATTTACCCCGCCGCCGCAACCTGCCCCGCCGCCGCGGCCTCAGCCGCTACCGCCCGTAGCTCAGCCAGAACACACCGTCCTGAGGCCTGCCCCGGCTCCCGCTCCGGTGCTGAGTGTCCTCGCGCCACAACGTTCCAGCGAGGAGTGGGAAGCCCTGGTCGGCGGCAACTGGCTCAACAAGCTGGGAGTGTTCGTGCTCGTCGTCGGAATCGCATTGGCCCTGGGATACTCGGTCGCCCACATGGGTCCCGCGGGCCGTGTGAGCATCAGCCTGGCGCTCAGCCTGGCCATGCTGACGACCGGAGCCGCGGTGGAACGGCGCGAGCGCTACCGCACATTTGCGCGCGGCCTGCTGGGCGGCGGCTGGGCGGGGATCTATTTCACGGTGTACGCCATGCAGACGCTGGCTGCGGCCAGGGTGATTTACAACCCCTGGGCCGGCGCCATCCTGCTGCTGGCAGTGGCGGTCGGAATGATCGTGCATTCGTTGCGCTACCGCTCGCAGACTGTCACGGGCCTGGCGTATTTCATCTCGTTCGTCACGCTGGCCATCACCGAGGTCACGCCGCTATCGGTGATCGCGCTGGTGCCTCTGGCGGTGTCTCTGCTCTACGTGGCACACCGCTTCTCATGGCGGAAAATGGCGATGTTCGGGCTGGTGGCGACCTACCTCACGTGCGCCTCGCGCGGAGACACGGGCGCGCCTTTGTGGCAAACTCAGGCCATCTTCTGCGTCTACTGGCTGGCATTCGAGAGCTTCGATATTCTACGCGCGGATCCCTGGCTGCTCCCGCTTAATGCACTCGGCTTCCTGTCGTTGTCGCTGCTGAAGTGGTCGGTGGCTGCGCCGCGCGACGTGGGGCAATTCCTGGCCGCGGCGGCGGCCGCGTACCTGGCGAGCACCGTTTTGCGCGCGCGCCTGCACCCCGAGGCGAAACCGCTGTCCGGCGGTTGGCAGGGTCCGGTGCCCTGACCGCGGCCCTGCTTGCCGGCGCCCTTTTCCAAAAGCTGGAACACCAGTGGCTCCTGATTGGCCTGTTGACGGAAGCCGAGCTGTTCTTCCTCGCGGGTCTGAAGTTTCGCAGGAGATACCTGCGCCAGTTGGCCGCGGCCCTGTTCGGGATCGAGTTGCTGCACTTGTGGCTTCTGGAACTGTTCGAAGTGCCCAGGCAACAGTGGATTCCAGCCGCCGCGGTGAACGCGGTGGTGTTCTATCTGAACCGGGCGCTGTTGGTGGCCGGCTACGAAACGCCCGAGCGGTATCGCGGCGCCACGTGGTTCACGCTGGCGGCCGCGCCGTTCTTCGTGGGATGGTGGCGCCGCCTGCTGGATTTCCGCATCCAGGCCTACTTGCTCGCCGGCCTGGGCGTGTTCGGAACCGCACTTTACCAACTGGACTTCGCCGCGGGATTCGCGCCGCCGTTTGCCCATCCGTGGGTCTCGTTGGTGGTGGCGGCTACGCTCAGCTACGCCGCCGTGCTGTGCGTCCTGTGGTCCGCAGAAGATCGATTTCTCGAGGCCGAGCGCTAGGCCCTGCGGTTGGCTGCTTCACTGGCCGCCACGCTGGCGATGGCCGCCATCGTATGGTGCGTGTTGCCCGGCGACTACCTGGGACTCGGGTGGATGGTCTCGGCCATGGTGCTCCTCGAACTGGGGCTGCGCGGGCTTCCGGTCGAGTTTTGCCGCCAGGCATACGCGGTGGCGGCGGGCGGCGCGGTGACGGTGCTCTATTCCAACATCCTGCCGATCCACAATGACGGCCCGCTCGCACCGCGGCTCATTCCCGCCGGCGCGGCGCTGGTGGCTTACGCCATCGCCGCGAGAGCCCGGAAGGAAGAGAGCGGCAGAGTGCGCGACTTGGCTTCCGTCGCCGGAACCGCATTTCTATCCGCCGCCCTGTGGGCGCTGTTGCGGCCGGCGGCGGTGGCGCCGGCATACGCGCTGCTGGCTCTTGCGCTGCTGTGCGCCGGCTTGCACTGGAAGCTCTCCTGGTTCCGCTGGCAGAGCTATGCGCTTGCGGCGCTGGCCTTCGCGCGATGCTGGGCCATCAACTTCGCGGGCGCCGCCGACCCGGTGCTAGCCGGCGCCGCCGTCATCGCGTGCTTCTCTGGAGCGCAGCTTCTGACTGCGCGTGGCGGGCGGCCGCGCCTCTACTACTCTCTGCTCGCCACCACGCTGCTGGCCGCGCTTCTGTACTACCGGGTTTCGGGCAGCCTGCGGACGGTGGCGTGGGGGATGGAAGGCGTCGCGCTGCTGGCGTCCGGCTTTCCGTTGCGCGACCGGGTACTGCGGCTTTCGGGCCTCGCGCTGCTGCTCGCGTGCATCCTGAAGCTGTTCGTATGGGACCTGCGGCACCTGGAGACGCTGCCGCGAATTCTTTCGTTCCTCGTGCTGGGCCTGTTACTGGTTGCGGTTTCGTGGGTCTACACACGGTTTCGGGAGCGCGTGCAGAGGTATTTATGAGCCTGTCCCGACCCCGGCACGCCGCCGAGGGTGGCCTCCCGGCGTGCCCGCCCCGCGCGGCCCCGGCAGGAACGGATCATACGCTGCTCATATTACGATACTCGTACTGGGCTGGGGGCGGAGGTGTTGTGACCCGGTGACGTACCGGTCGGCGTAGTTGCGACGCTGGATCTTTCGGTATTACACTTACCAGTAGGAGTACTACCATGCAGATCACCAGCAAGGGACAGGTCACCATCCCTCAGGAGGTCCGTAACCGTCTGGGGCTTCTGCCGCACACCAAGGTCGAGTTTGAACTGGCCGGAGATCACGCCCGTATTCGCAAGGCCCGGCGGCAGCCAGGCGAGAACACCAGGGGGCGGCTGGTCCTTGAGGCCCTCCGTGGGAGCGCCGATACGCGCATGAGCACCGACGAGATCCTGGCCCTTACTCGCAGCGAGCCTCGCCGGGCCAAGCGGCAGCGAGCGTGACACCGGCCACAACCAACTTGTCGGGGCGCCTCAAAGCCTGCCGCGGCGTGCTTGTGGACAGCAACGTCCTGCTTGACGTCGCCACCAACGATCCCAATTGGGGCGAGTGGTCCGCGCGCGCCCTCGCTGAGATCGCCGAGAACGCGCCCCTGATGATCAATCCGATCGTATATGCCGAAGTGTCGGTCGGATACAGCACCATCGAAGCGCTCGATGCCGCCATTCCGGCCGCCCTGTATCGACGTGAAGCGCTCCCCTGGGAGGCGGGTTTCCTGGCGGGAAAATGCTTTGTGCGATACCGGCGGCGCGGAGGTCTGCGGCAATCGCCTCTGCCCGATTTCTACATCGGCGCGCACGCAGCCATCGGTCGACTCGCGTTGCTCACGCGCGATGCCGCCCGCTATCGAAGCTATTTCCCGGGAGTCGAGATCATTGCTCCAACTACCCCAACCCCGGGACGCCCCCCAGCGTCTTCGCGAACCTCACCGCGCGCACGATAGCCCTGGCCAGCGCTTCCGCCGCTGCCACGCCCAGCATGTTGATATCCGCCTCGCGGTCCCCAATCGAGAGCGCAAAGGCGGTATCGCCATCGGCCATGGTATTCACCGGGTAGATGGTGCGGGCCATACCCAGGCTGGCGAATTGCGCCAGCTTGTTGGCCTGCACCTTGGTCAGCTTGGCGTTGGTGGCCACCACCGCGAGCGTGGTATGACTGCGCTGGATGCTGCCCAGCTCTCCCCGTAGCATCTGTTCCACCGTGCCCGCGAACTCCCGGCTATCGGGGGCCTTGCGCGCGCCGGCGACCGTCTTCCCGGAGCCCGGGTCGCGCACGTCGCCGAATGCGTTGACCACCACCAGGCTCGCCACCAGCACGCCGCCGGGAAGCGTCATCGTGAACGATCCGATCCCCGACTTCATCGCCTGCTTCATGCCGAAGATCTTGCCCACGGTTGCGCCGGTGCCCGCGCCCACGCATCCTTCCTTTACCGCGTCGGTGGTGGCGGCGGTGGCGGCGGCTTCGCCCATCGCCAGCCCCGGGTGAACATTCGGCTTGCCGATTTCGAGGTCGAACAGAACGGCGGCGGGCACGATGGGAATATGCTGGCCGCGGAAAAGGTAGCCGGCCCCCTGCTGCGCCAGGTAGCGGCGCACGCCCGCCGCCGCTTCCAACCCGAAAGCGCTGCCGCCCGCCAGCAGGATCGCGTGCACCTCGGTGCCCACGTGGCCGGGGCTGAGCGTGTCGATCTCCTGGGTGCCGCTGGCCGAGCCGCGTATATCCACTCCGCCCACCGCGCCCCGTTCGCACAGGATGGCCGTGCAGCCGGTGATCGCATCGTAGTCGGAAACATGCCCGACGCGAATCCCCGGTATGTCGGTAAGTCCTTTCATCGCTGGGTTTACTCCTTGTATGGTAGCATCGGAGTTCGGGGACCTACCTACTTGCTGGATTTGCTGAAAGAGCCTGTTCTTGCGGTTCAGGAATTCTTCTTGCTCGCCGGCAGGGCCCTCAAGAACGTCTTTCGCAGCCCCCATTACAGCGACGATATCGCTCTCCAGATGGATATCATCGGAGTCGGCAGTCTCCCCATCGCGGTGCTCACCGGGTTCTTCAGCGGGGCGGT
>PMYB01000134.1:0-9636 GCA_003170915.1 Bryobacterales bacterium
ATGCCCGAACTGCCGGACATCGCGGCTTACATTACGGCGCTGGAACCGCGCGTGATGGGATTGCCGCTCGAAGGCGTCCGGTTGGCGAGTCCGTTTCTTCTTCGAACTACGACGCCGGCGCTCTCGGAAGCGGCGGGAAGAACTGTGCGCGAACTGCGGCGAGTGGGAAAGCGCATCGCCATTGGCCTGGATGGCGACCTCTGGCTGGTGCTGCACCTGATGATCGCCGGCCGCCTGCATTGGAAGCCTGCCCACGCGGCCCTCAGGGGGCGCCAGAACCTGGCGGCTTTCGATTTCCCGCCGGGCTCGCTCACGCTCACGGAGGCCGGCAGCAAGCGGAGGGCATCGCTCCACGTGGTGGCAGGCGAGCTCGGCCTGCTGGCGATGGATCCGGGAGGCGTAGACGTTCTCACGGCCGATCTGGCATGCTTCCGCGCCGCGCTGATCCGTGAGAACCGGACTCTGAAGCGGGCATTGACGGATCCCCGCATTGTCAGCGGGGTCGGGAACGCGTACTCGGACGAGATTCTCCACGCGGCCCGGCTGTCGCCCCTCGCTTTGACCCGCAAGTTGACGGGCGAGGAATGGGACCGGCTCTTCGCGGCGACACGCGGCACGCTCGAACTGTGGCTCGGGCGCCTGTGCGCGGAGGCGCGCACGCGGTTCCCGGAGAAGGTCACTGCGTTTCGCGAAGGCATGGCCGTTCATGGGCGCTTCGGAGAACCGTGCCGCCGGTGCGGCGCGAAGATTCTCCGTATTCGTTATGCGGACAACGAAACGAACTACTGCGCGAAGTGCCAGACCGGCGGGCGGGTGCTCGCCGATCGCGGCCTTTCCCGGCTGCTGGGCGCCGACTGGCCCCGCACGCTCGATGAACTAGAGGATCTGCGGCGTCATTGAACCGGCGCCGGTCGATGCGCCACAATAGGACACGGAGCGTACGTAGATGGCGAACCTGATTATCGAGATGCCGGATGACCTTGTGAGGAGCCTTGCGGGGATCGCAGCGGCACAGCGCAAGAGCGTCCAACAACTGGCCCTCGAACAATTGAGTTCGCTCGTCGAGGTCGCCCCCGGACTTCGCGCTGGATCTCCAGCCGCTGTCTTGCGGGTCATGCAGGAACCGCCGCACCTGAGTTCGGCGGATGTCGACGAACTCGACGCCGTCATCGCGGCCGGCCGGCTTCCCATCCGGGCGCGCGACCTCTTTTCGGACTGATTCATCGTGATCTATTTTCTCGATACCAACGCGATGAGCGCTCTGATGCGGGCCGACGTGCGAATGGCGTAGCGGCCAGGAAAGGCACTTCACAGGAGCGACTTTGGGATTATGGGGCTTCGCGGAATACAGTGACAGGTCGCGGCAGGCGGATTGACAATCCGCCGCAGATTGCCAATCTGCCCCACGAGTCCTCGACTCAGAAATTCGCCGCGGCGCGCGAAGAAATGAATGTTCCCAGGGGCCTTTATTCTACAATCAACCCAGGGAGTGAAACATGAGAACGCGAAGGCTTCTGTGCGGGGCGATCCTGCTTTCCCTGGCGGCGGGCGCGGCCGACTGGCCCCAGTGGCGCGGACCGCAGCGGAACGGGGTTTCCACCGAAACCGGGCTGCTTAAGGAATGGCCCAAGGCTGGGCCGCGGTTGGTTTGGCAGGCTAAGGACATCGGCGATGGCTACTCGACGCCCTCCGTCGTGGGGAATCGTGTTTATCTGCTGAGCAACCGAGGGCTGGACAACGAATTCGTGCAGGCGCTCTCCACCCAGGATGGTAAACAGGTGTGGGCCACCAGGCTCGGGAAAGTCGGAAATCCGAACCAGATGCCTTCGTTTCCTACGGCCCGGTCTACACCAACCATGGACGGCGCGCTGATGTATGCGCTGGACTCCGATGGCGACCTGGCGTGCCTGGAAACGGCGAGCGGGAAGATTCGATGGCGGAAGAGCCTGCGCGCCGATTTCGGCGGGCATCCGGGGCAGTGGGCCTATTCCGAATCGCCGCTGGTCGATGGGGACGCACTGGTGGTGACGCCGGGCGGCGCGCAGGCTACCCTGGTGGCCCTGAACAAGAAGACCGGCGAGACCATCTGGAAATCGGCGGTGCCGGGCGGCGACGACGCGGCCTATGCATCCATCATCATCGTGGAGGCCGCCGGCCACAAGCAGTATGTGCAGTTCCTGGCAAAAGGCGTTGCGGGAGTGGACGCCCGAACGGGCCGGTTCTTGTGGCGCTACGGCGCGACGGGCAAAGGCAACACCAACATACTGTCAGCCGTGACCAGTGGCGGATACGTCTACACCTCGCAGAACCCGGGCTCGGGCGGGCTGCTCCGCCTGACGGCCGCCGGCCAGGGTGTCGCAGCCGAGGAGGTTTACCTCCAGCGGGGCCCGCCAAGTACCAAAGCCGGCGGCTCAGTGGTAGTTGGCGCGACCCACTATGGCACCACTCCCGAAGGGCTGGTGGCAGCCGATTGGGCGACGGGCAAGGTGCTGTGGCAGGAGGCAAGCACGGGCGGCGGCGCGATTCTCGCGGCGGAGAACCGGCTCTATCTCCACGGCGAGAACGGTGAGGTCACCCTGGCGGAGACGACGCCCGAAGCCTATCGCGAAAAGGGGCGCTTCATGCCGCCGGACCGGCCGCAACGCACCCGGGCCGCGATGGAGAAAGCATGGGCCTACCCGGTGGTCGCCAACGGGCGGCTCTACATCCGCGAACTCGACTCGCTTTGGTGCTACGACATCGGCGGCAAGTAAGTGTCAGGCGTGCTGCGCGCCGGCCGCTTCTTGTTCCGTGGTGGCCATTCTGGCCTGCTGCTCCCGGGTCAGGTGGGGAACGATGCCAATGATGCGCTCCACCAGCATCAGTTGGGCGCGATGGTGCATCTCGTGTTCCTTGGGCGATAGCAGCATCTCGAAGCGCGTCTTGCTGGGCGGCTGGGCGCCCTCCGGAAAGTACACGCGCTCGGCCAGGATCTCGTCGCTCAGCGTCGCGAGCCAGGAAGCGAACTCCTCGCCGCCGGCGCGCAAGGCCTCCAGTATCCGCGCCTTGGTGGTCAGGGTCGCCTGATACTTCATGACTTCCTCGTGACCGGCCCGAAAGGTGGCGGCATCGGGGTGGGTGATGCGCTTGGTGTGCATACTCTTGGCCCAGCGCGGTGCGGCGGCGATGTGAGCCAGCGTCTCGGCCACGCTGTTGGTCTCGGGCGCCGCCCGGAAGCCGTACTGTTCCTCGGGAATGTCTTCGGCAACTCTGATGGTGTTGTTGCGTACGGTGCGAAACGAACGGGCCATGTCCTGGCCGCTGTAATACTGCATGGTTCCTCCTCTTCAAGTGCAGTCTCCATTATAGGCTGGTCCGCGACGGGGGGCCTATCCGCGGCGGATCACGAAGTAGGGCTGGTTCGACAGGTTGGCTGCGAACCCCGGGACCAGGCACGCCTGGTCCGGCGCGGTCTTCAGCTCGAAATAATACTGAAGCGGATAGAGCGACTGCGTGTAGCCGGCCGGAATGGCGGCGCGGTAGCGGTTGTCACTCGCCCGCATTTCCACGGATTCGAAGCGCTCGGCCTGGTTGACATGCCGGTAGTACATCCGGGCGGATACCAGCTTGGGTGCCGCGAATTCAAGCTCCAGCGGCTGGCCCGGATGGAATGCGGCCGGCGGCGTGTGGCGGCATGGCACCGATGGTCGGCGCGGGCGGCCCAGTGCTTCCGCGATGGCCTTGCTTACACGTTCCGGCGCGGGCTTAGTCTGGTCGAGCCGTTTGGCCATGTCGCTGATGTCGTCGTCGAAGGCCGACAGGCGGTCCAGCCAATGGCCCCGTAGAGAGGGGCGGTCGCCCACCGTCACATCGGAAAGATAGACGCCTTTGGCGCGTTCCGCAAGTTGGGCCCAGACGGCCCGGGCATTGCGCCAGGCCTTGAGCGCTTCTTCGAGCGCCGCGCGGTCGCCGGTGCGGTCATAGATGGCATACAAGACCGCGCTGCGGAATTTGCCGGCGAAGAAGCGGCCCAAGCCGATTTGCAGAGCCACGTCGACCGACATCCGCCTGAATTCAGCGCCGCTCTTGTTGGACGCGCGAGCTTCCGCTTCCGCCAGATTCTTGGCGGAGTTTTCGGCGAGATCTTCCAGCCACTGCGCCACCTCGATGGGCGAATACTTGCCGCCGCGCTCCGCCGCCAGCAATTCGGCGGCGAAATCGTTAATCCGCGAAAACAGTTGCGGATCGAGGGGGCTGACGTTGCCGAACACCCTGGGGGCCGGCGTGTCGGTGTAGGGATGCCGCCGGGCCGCGTCGACAGTCGGCTGGTTGAGGTACATCTCCGGCCAGTAGGTAGCATTGGCAGCCGAGGGCAGATGCGCGGTGGTGACGATTCGCAGGATGCGGCCGGCGCTGGCCAGCGCCCCTTCGGTGGCCGCTTCGGCTCCCGGAAAGCGCGCTCGCAAATAACGGCGCCAGACGCCGGGATCGGAATCGGGATTGTAGAGCAGGCGCCCCGTGACCCGGTAAGTGTACTCGTATTTCTCCCAGTCCCAACGCGGGCGGAGAGAGGCGTCGGCATAGGCACACCGGTCGCCGGCGATGCCCGAACCCTTCCGGCCTTTGAAAGTGAGCGGCTCCATGATCTCCGCGCCGTTGCTGCCGCAGAAGCCGAAAGCGCGGGCGTCGGCGGCGGCGGTGAGCGGATCGCCCCATAACAGAAGACGCTGCGTTCCGGGCCAGACGCGATGGATGACGCCATAGCGGCGGTCTTCGCGCAACATATCGCCGTAACCGTAGCGCAGGAAGCTGCGCTCGCCATTGCTGAGCGCGAACAGGCCCTGACCGGTGCGGCCCTGGCGCGGCATCTCCTGCTCGCGAATGTCGGCCTGATGGTAAGGCATGCCGCGGTGCTCCGCCCAGTACTTGGGTGAGAGCTTCACCGGCATACCGGTGGCCAGCGCCATGTCGATGGTGGTCTGGTCGATGCCCTTGGGGTGCAGATCGAGCTCGATCCGGCGGCCGCTCCGCACCACGCCGTCGAAAACCGTTTTCCAGAACTCATAACTCCCTTCGGCGACGCCGCTCTCGCCATGGGTGCGAAAGGTGAGGCCGCCGATGGCGGGACAGGCCTGGAGCACCGCCGCCAGCGCGTCGCGGCAATACGGCGCATGGTTGGCGGAGTTCAATCCCTCGGTCGGGTAATTCGGGTGAGGGCTGTTGGGCCACTCGTAGGCATGCGTCCAGAGGCCCAACTGGAACTCGAGGCCGCGCGCGGCGGCTTGATCGCCGATGAATCGCAGCATTTCGAGATTGCGGTCGCGCTCGGCATCCGGCAAGCCCACGGCCCGGACATTGTAACCCGGGACGGAAACCAGGAACGGGTAGGCGAAGTAGAAATAGGATTCGGTGATGCCCGGACCACCGTCGTAGCCCAGCCCCAGGGTGAGGCTGAAGCGGTTGAATCGCTGCGCGGCCAGCATGGTGAGATAGCCCGGCCAGAACTCGCGGTCGTGGAACCAGGGCTTGTCTTCCACGTCGCTGCAGAACAGGCGGGCGATGCTACGGGTGGCGTTTGCGGGGCGCTCGACGACCGGCTTGGGGATGGTGAGAGCGGCCATGGGGTCGGAAGAGAATTGCACCCGGTCGGCAAGTTCGAGAAGGGCGTAGACCAATCCCCGGGAATCGTGACCGGCCGCCAGCAGGACGGATCGGCCGGCCGTCTTGCCGGCGAGCAATCCGAGGGCTTCGGGAACTGCCGGTATGCCGGCGCCGGCGTTCTTGAGGATGGCCTCGGCCATGGGAGAAGCGGCGCCCGCGGCGACCACGCACAAGTCGCCGGCCGGCGCCTGGGCCAAGCGGTCTCGCAGGCGCGCGGCCACGCCGCACGCGGCCAGGGATTGCTGCAACTGCGCCATGGCCCAGCGCGACGGCGCCGCGCCGGCTACCGGGTCGTCGGGATTCATCACCAGGGAAACGTCCCGGGTGGCGCCCTTCGCACCGCGACTCAGGGCGGCGGCCGAACCTACGCCGGCGAGAAAGCCTCGGCGGGTGAAACCAGAGGAGTACATGGTCCTAATTGTAGCGGGGCAGGCGGGTGATGGACGGTTTGTTCTGTGCCGCGGAACTCCGGACCGCCCCGGCGGCGGGCACTACCACGGGCTGGAGGCTGAAAGCGCCCGAAACCAGCTGAAAACAAAGCGCCTTGATTTCGGCGTCGGCCTCCCCGGCGTTTTGCGCTTCAAACCACCCTCAGATGTGACGAAAGATCTTGCGGAGACGCGAGCAATGTCGCTACCCTTTGACACCGGGAAAATCAACGCCAAGCGTACGAGGTGAAGGCCGTGCAAGCGAATGCCGTTAATCCCGCAATGGGAATTCTGATTTTCATGCTGGGCGGTCTGGCCGGGGCTGTGTTCTATCTGCCCTTCAAGAAGGTCAAGAACTGGGCATGGGAAAGCTACTGGCTGGTCTACGCGGTATTTGGACTGCTGCTGGTACCTTGGATTCTCGCGCTGGCGACTTCCCCGAATGTATTAGCGGTCCTCAGGGCCGCGCCCGGCGATGAGATGATCTACTGCCTGGTGTGCGGCGCCATCTGGGGTTTCGGAGGGCTGACATGGGGCTTGATGATCCGCTACCTCGGGGTCGGCTTGGGACTGGCCATGGGGGCCGGGCTGACCTCGGCGGCCGGTACGTTGATACCCCCGATGCTCAAGGGGCAAGAAGCCGTCGCCAACATGTTCGGGACATCCGCCGGCCTGGTCTCGGTGGCCGCCGCGCTGGTGTCGGTGGCCGGTATTGTCCTGGTCGGCATGGCCGGCATGTCCAAGGAAAACGAGTTGCCGGCGGAGGAGAAGAAAAGGGCTGTCGCGGAATTCAATTTCAAGAAGGGGATCATGGTGGCGATCTTCTCCGGACTGATGAGCTCAGCCATGAGCTTCGGCCTGCAAGGCGGTTCGGAGATTCAGAAACTCGCATTAACCATGGCGCCCGCCACCTCCGCAACCTGGGCTGGAATGCCCGTTCTGGTGGTGGTACTGCTGGGCGGGTTTATAGTGAATGCAGGCTGGTGCATAATCTTGAACGTCAGGAACAAGACCGCGGGCGATTACGTTGCGAAAGGCGTCCCCGTGGTTCCGAACCTGGTCTTTGCCGGCGCGGCGGGCGCGATCTGGTGTTCCCAGTTCATCTGCTTCAAGGCTGGCGAGCCGCAAATGGGGTCGACGTCTTACATCGGCTGGGCGGTTCTGATGGCCAGCATGATTCTGTTCAGCCAGGTGTTGGGACTCATGCTGGGAGAGTGGAAAGGCACCAGTAAGAAGACCATAGTGCTTCTCACCGCTGGGCTTGTGCTGTTGATCCTCTCGGCGGTGGATGCGGGTTATGGCGGGTATCTCGGAAAGAAAGCCCTGTAAGGCACAGGAGAAAGTAATGAACGAAGGCAAACTCACACAAACGTACCAGACGGCGAAAGAGCAATATGCAAGTCTCGGAGTGGATGCGGATGCCGCCATGAAGGCGCTCGAATCGATTCCCATCTCCCTGCACTGCTGGCAGGGAGACGATGTGGGCGGTTTCGAGACAGCGGGCGCGCAACTGTCGGGCGGAGGCATACAGGCGACCGGAAACTATCCGGGCAAGGCGCGGACCATTGCCGAGCTTCGCGGCGATATCGAGAAGGCGCTCAGCCTGATTCCCGGGACCCACAGGCTGAACCTGCACGCCTGTTACCTGGAGAACGGCGGCAAGTTCGTCGATCGCGACGAGATCGAGCCCGCCCATTTCCAGAGTTGGATCGACTGGGCCAAGCGCTACCACCTGGGAATGGACTTCAATCCCACGTTTTTTTCCCATGCGAAGGCGGCCGATGGCTTTACGCTGGCCCACGCGGACGAAGCCATCCGCGATTTCTGGATCCAACACGGCATCTTGTGCCGTAAGATTGGCGCCGAAATGGGGAGACAGCTTGGCACGCCCACCGTGACTAACGTCTGGATTCCGGATGGATACAAGGACATTCCGGCCGATCGCACCGGGCCTCGAGAGCGCTTGGTGGATTCCCTGGACAAGATATTCGCGGAAGCCATCGATCCGAAAATTCACCTGGATGCGGTTGAAGCCAAGCTTTTCGGGATCGGCGCCGAAAGCTACACCGTTGGATCGCATGAATTCTACCTGGCCTATGCGGTGTCCCGCCAAAAAGTGCTGACCCTGGACGCCGGGCACTTCCATCCGACGGAAGTCATTTCGGAAAAGATCTCCACTGTATTGATGTTCTGCCCCGGGCTTCTGCTGCACGTCAGCCGTCCGGTCCGTTGGGACAGCGACCACGTCGTGCTTCTGGACGACGAGCTTCAGAACATCGCGAAAGAACTGGTCCGCAGCGGCAGATTGCACGACAAGATCCACGTGGGCCTGGACTACTTCGATGCCAGTATCAATCGAGTAGCGGCCTGGGTGATCGGCGCGCGAAACATGGTCAAGGCGCTGTTGATCGCACTGCTGGAACCCACGAGCACCCTCAAGCGGGCCGAACTCGACGGGGACTTCACGCGCCGGCTGGTGATGCTCGAGGAGCAGAAGAGCCTGCCATGGACGGCCGTCTGGGATTACTACTGCGCGAAAAAAGGCGTGCCTGTGGGCGGGGCCTGGTTTGATGAAGTCAGGTCGTACGAAAAGCAGGTATTGTCCAAACGCTGAGACCAGTGGGGCCGCTGAAGCGGCGGCGTAGCCAGCCTGCTAGCAGCCCGTGGTAGAAGTCCAAAATCCCCGAAAAACGGCCTGCAACCCGCTGATCCTATGTTCCGGTTTGGCGGCAAAACGACTTCTACTACGGGCTGCTAGACTCGCTTGGCCACGACCAGCGTGATGTCGTCCGCTTGGGGGGCGCCGGCGGCGAATTCGGCAAGCGCGTTGGTGACCGCGGCCACGATGGCGGCGGCGGGTTCGTGGCGATGCTGCTTCAGCACCTCGATAAAGCGGTCTTCGCCGAACTCATCGAAGTTGGCGTTGTTGGCCTCGGTCACGCCGTCGCTGTAGAGCACCAGCAGGTCGCCCGGGCCGAGACGTTCCCTCTGCTCCGAGTAGGGCGCAGCCGGCAGAATGCCCAGCACGGGGCCGCCGCCTTCCAGCATCTGCGATTCACCCGAAGCGCGGACCACAATCGGCGGATTGTGCCCGGCGTTGGCGAATGCCAGCTCGCCCGAAGCCGCGTCCAGCACCGAGAAGAAGAACGTGATGAATCGGTTGGCGGGGCACTTGGCGCAGGTGGCCTTGTTCAGCCGGGTCATGAACGACGCCAGATCGCCCGGATCTTCGGCCAGCACCTGCACGCGCGCATGCAGGGCCATCATCATGAGGGAGGCCGGCATACCCTTGCCGGAAACGTCGCCCAGCGCCAGGCCGACGCGGCTGCCGGCGTACGGAAAAAAGTCGTAGTAGTCGCCGCCCACGGTGCGGCAGGCGGCGTTAAACCCCGCCAGGTCGGCGCCCGGCACCCCCGGCGCCTCGTCCGGCAGCATGCGGCGCTGGATCTCGGCCGCCTGCGTGAGGTCGCGCTGCATGGTGCGCTCGGCCTCCTCGACCTCGGCCAGCCGCGCGTTTTCGATGCGGATAGCGGCCACGTTGGCCATCACCGTGAGCAGGCTCAGATCG
>PMYB01000134.1:9703-19199 GCA_003170915.1 Bryobacterales bacterium
GGAACGAGCGTGTCGCCTTCCAAAATGAGAAGCACGCCGCGCTGCGCGTTGACCGCCTGGATGGCGAGGTCGAGGATGACCGGGAAGAGGTCGGCCAGCGGCCGGTTCTCGGCCAGCTCCTGTCCGGCGCGAATGAGCGCCTGCATGGGCGCGGAGGCTCTTGGCCCGCCGCGTTCGCTGGCCATGGCTTGGTTGGAGAGCGCGCCTTCGAGGCTGGTGACCAGGGTGGAGGTGGTGGGGGAAGCGCTCTCGCCGCCTTCGAAAACCACCACGCTGGGGTCGGGGCCGGCGGTATCGGGTGCGTAGACGATGACGATATGCCCGGCGGTGACGCGGTCGCCGGGCTTGAGGATGAGCCGGGCTTTGAGCGGAATGTTGTTGACGAAGGTGCCGTTCTTGCTGCCAAGGTCCTGCACCGTCCACTCGTCGCCCTGGGCCTCGAAGGCGAAGTGCTGGCGGGAAAGGCCGGCATCTTCCGGAAAGCACAGTTCAGCGGCGCTCGAGCGGCCTATGGAAAGCCGCTCGCCGGTGAGCGGAACGGTCTTCATAGAGCCATCGGGACACTGGATCAGAAGTTCGCGAGGCATAGCAGTCGATCAATTGTAAACCGTTTGAATTCACCGCGGAGACGCCGAGACGCAGAGAATGCAAAGAAGAGTTTCTCCGCGCCCTCTGCTTCCTCTGCGCCCTCTTCTCTTGTCTTATTCTTTTCTTACTCAGCGTCTCTGCGGTGAAGATCTTCTGGCGCGGACTGCCGCGGTGGCTTCGGCATAGTTGGAGAATGGGTGGTGGTTCCGTCGGTGCTTGTGCAGCCGCGCCAAATGCGAGAATTCCCCCGAGCAGTATGGTTTTCCTGGCTCCGCCACCATTCCACGGTGGTATCATAACGGACACTGAAAGGAAAGTCCGGATATGTTTTGGATCGTGTTGATGTTGGCTCAAGCCACTGTTACGCAGCAGACCGATCGGGGTGAGGCTCTCTTCTTTGGGACCGCCAACGGGT
This sequence comes from Bryobacterales bacterium, assembly GCA_003170915.1. GTDB lineage: Bacteria > Acidobacteriota > Terriglobia > Bryobacterales > Bryobacteraceae > Fen-178. The sequence continues at coordinate 10,707 of PMYB01000134.1, forward strand.
GCTCGAGCTGCCACTTGTTGAAGGGGCGCGGTACGGCGGTCGGGCCGGACCTGAGAGGCATCGGGCGCCTCACGCCGGCGGCCATTGTGATGGCCGTTCATTCCACCGCCGCCCAGTACGTGCTGGACGTCAAGTTGAAGTCCAAGGAGACGTTTCCGGCGATGCCGGGCGCAAAGGACGATAAGACCATCCAGCTCTACGACCTCTCGAAGACGCCGCCGGAACTGCGCAAAATGGACCTGACTGAGATTGAATCGATGCCCAATACGGCTCAGTGGAAGCACCCGCCGGCGGTCAACAAGCATACCGCCCAGCAACTGGCCGATATCGTCGCGTATATCCGCTACGCCGTCACCGGCACGCGGCAGGCCGTGGACCCTGCGGACGCCCAATAAGCGTCGCCATCCCCGCGCCCGCGCCACCGGCAGAGAACGGCAGCCACAGCCGCTTCGAATGGTGTAAAACTGTCCATCGCGCTCGCTGCCCTGCACGGAATTGTTTACTTTGAACAACGGCAACAGGCGATCGCTCCATCCGCCGGCGCGCCAGTAACGGAGCCTCCTACGCCGCCCGTTGTTTTCTGTGCGGCCTGTGGCTATGCCCTGGCGGGGAGCGGGGCCACATTTTGCACGAACTGTGGAGCGCCTCGGGGTAAGTCAACCCGCGCTAGCGCCTAGGCGGCCTACCTCATCCTTTGGCTGCCGCGGAATGGATTCACCACCTCTACGCCGAGAATGACCTGCCCGTCCTGAAGGTCTTCCGTGTAGAGGCGCTTCGCTCCCGACTTGGCGGCGGCTACCACCACGAGAGCATCCCAGAACGACAAACTGCTGGTGGAGCAGAGCTCGATGGCTGCCCGGACGGCGCCGTAATTCAGCACCGCCACAGGCCAGGCGGCAATCTGGTCCAAGTACCGAAGAGCTTGTTCCGCCGTCAAGGGTGTCCGGACCTTGCGGGTCAAAGTGACGAACAATTCCTGGAGCACCTGGGTACTGGTGTGCAGCGTTTGCGTCGCCATCAACTCTCGCAAGAGCTCTTGGGCTACCGGCGAGCGCTTTCGATCGTCGGCCGCCAGGGCGTAGACAAAAACATTGGTGTCGACGAAGGAAGCCGGCGGAGCGTCAGCGCTCATGGAGGTCCTGGCGCTTCCAGGTACGGCGACCGACCTGGATTCGGTCATCCCGGAAGATTTCTTCCAGGCGTGCCAGCGCGGCTTCTTGCTGGTCCGTCTCGCGGACCAGGCGCGACAGGAAATCGCGGACCAGTTGGTTGACAGACGTGTTGCGGTCGACGGCGGCTTTGCGGGCGGCGCGCAGGAGATTGTCGTCCAGGGCCAAGGTCAGGTTCTTTGGCACATAACCAGTGTAACACAGCACCCGTGGATATGCGGGCAGTGTCCACGGCGGCGAGCAAGGTCTCCACTCGTATGTCGCGCTCAAACCGGCTCGCCGCGAAATGCGCGACGCAGCTTCTCCCAGGTGACTTCGAGGTCCTCGGGAACCAAGCGCGTCTCCGCCACCGTGGTGATGAAGCTGGTGTCGCCGGTCCAGCGCGGCAGCACATGCAGATGCACGTGCTCCGCGATGCCGGCGCCGGCGCTGCGGCCGAGGTTCATTCCCAGATTCAAGCCTTCCGGACGGTAGACCGTCCGCAGATGCTTCACGCTGTCGCGCGCCAGACGGATTAATTCCACCAGGGTCTCGTCGGGAAGCTCCTCCATCGCGGCGACGTGCTCGTATGGCACCACCATAAGATGGCCGCTGGTGTAAGGGAACCGGTTGAGAATGACGAAACTGCGCGCGGCGCGGTGCACCACCAGGCGCTGCTGGTCGTCGGACGCCTGGGCGGCGGCGCAGAAGATGCACTCGCCCCGATCCCCTGTCGTGGTGACGTATTGATACCGCCAAGGGGTCCAGAGATAGTCCATGCTATTCCGGGACCAAGCCTATTGGGGGTTCGGAACCTGCTCGGGCGCGGGGGAAGGCGCGGCCGGGGCGCCGGGCCCAGCGGGCGCAACGCCCGGCGCCCCGCCTGGCACGGCCGAATTGTTCACCACGTCCTTCAGTTCCTTGCTGGGCTTGAAATACGGGATCTTTTTCGCGGGCACTTCCACCCGCGCGCCGGTTTTCGGGTTGCGGCCTATCCGGGGTTGTCTCTGGCGAGTGCGGAAACTGCCGAATCCGCGGATCTCGATCTTATCGCCGGAGCGCAGGGAACGAACGATACTGTCGAAAATCGCCTCCACAATGACCTCGGATTCCTTCCGGGTCATTTCCACCACCCGGGAGACTTCTTCAATCAGATCGGCCTTCGTCATCGTACTCTCCTTGGTGTCAATTCGTTATGAAACCGCAGTATCGCTTGAATACGGGAAATTTGCAACCTATTCGAGGTTGCGGTCTTTCAGGCTCATGACCTCTTCAATGGTTGTGGTGGCGGCGGCGGCCTGGCGCTGGTAGTCTTCCAGGCGGTTTTTCTCCTCGTCTTCCGTCACGGCGCGGAGACTCAGCCCGATCTTTTTCTCCGCTTCGCTCATCTTGATGATCTTGAAATCGAACTCCTGGCCCATCGCCAGGGGCGATTCCTCCGATCCGCGCCGGCCCGAATAGCCCGGCACTTCGGAGAAATGGCACAAGCCTTCCACCCCCTCGGCCAATTCGACGAATCCGCCGAAACTGGCCAGCCGGCAGACGCGGCCATGCACCGTATCGCCCACCTGGTGATTCTGGAAATAGCTTTCCCAGGCGTCCGGCTGGAGCTGCTTGATGCCGAGGGAAAGCCGGTGCGCCGATGAATCGATGTTGAGAATTACAGCCTGGACGACCTGGCCCTTCTTCAGGACCTCGGAGGGGTGCTTGACGCGTTTGGTCCACGACAGATCCGAGACATGCACCAGACCGTCGATGCCCTCTTCGATTTCGATGAAGGCTCCAAAATCGGTCATGTTGCGCACGCGGCCCTCCACCACCGAGCCGACGCTATAGCGGGTGTCGATGGTGGTCCAGGGGTTGGGTTCGAGCTGCTTCAGGCCGAGCGAGATGCGCCGGTCCTTGGAGTGCACCTCCAGCACCACTGCCTCCACCTGATCGCCGGGCTTGACCACTTTCGACGGATGCTTCATGCGGCGCGACCACGTCATCTCGCTGATGTGGATGAGCCCCTCGATGCCGGCCTCCAGCTCCACGAACGCGCCGTAATCGGTGACGTTGACCACCCGGCCGATCACCCGGCTGTTGACGGCGTAGCGCGCGGAGACCGCCTCCCAGGGGTCGGGCTCGAGCTGTTTGATGCCTAGCGACACCCGCTCTTTGGCGCGATCGAACTTGAGGACCTTGACCGTGATTTCCTCGTCCACGTGCAGCAACTCGGAAGGGTGCGTGATGCGGCCGTAGGACATGTCGGTGACGTGCAGCAGGCCGTCGATGCCGCCGAGGTCGATGAAAGCCCCATATTCGGTGAGGTTCTTGACCACGCCGGTGACTATGGCGCCTTCCCCAATGTGGTCGAGCGTGGCGTTCTTGCGGACGTTGATCTCTTCCTCCACCGCCATCTTGCGCGAGACCACCACGTTGCCGCGGCGGCGGTTGAGTTTGATGATCTTGACCGGGATGTCCTGTCCGGTGAGCGAATCCAGATTATGAACGGGGCGCGGATCGGCCTGCGATCCGGGCATGAAGGCCTTGATGCCCACATCCACTGCCAGGCCGCCCTTGATCCGGCCGAGCACGCGGCCCGAGACGATGAGCTGCTCCTGGTAGGCCTTCTCGAGGTTGTCCCAGATCCGCAATCGCGCGGCGCGCGTGTGAGACAGCAGCACGTACCCTTCCGGCTGCTCGCCATGCTCGATCATCACATCGACGGCATCGCCGGAACGTACCGTAATCTCGCCGCCGGGACCCTGGAACTGCTCGATGGGGACGAGGCCTTCGCACTTGTACCCGAAATCGACGATGACATCCTTGGCGGTGATGCTCAGGACTGTGCCTTGCAGAACCTCGTCGGCGGCGGGCGGCGCGAAGTGGCTGTAATCGTCGAGAAGATTCTCGTAGCTTTCGGGGACCTCCTGGTCCACCTGCTCGTTGTCCTCGTCTGCGGCCATTACGCCTCCGCCGATCACTGAGTCACCAATGATTGCAAGCACTGGATCAGCCGCGGCAGGCAGCGGGCACGGAAAAACAGGCGCGCTTGGTTATCATCGAGCACCATTGTAGACGAGACCATGGTCCAATTACCAGCAAACCACTGAGAGATCAGTATGTTAGCAAATATACGCCGAGTTATTGGGGGTTGTCAACGGCCTAAATGGCCCCTCACAGCTTCTTTCCAATGATGGCGTAGTCCAGGCCGCCGAAGAATGCGTCGCGGAACGCCTCCGGCAGCAAGCCCAGAGAAGGCATCGATTCCACCGCGGGGGCGAGTTTGCGGACCTCTATGACGCCCACACCGGACTCCTCCAGATAGAAGGCCAGCAGCTTGTGCGGGACCGGGCGCGCGTGCGTGGGGTCGAGGTAGAAGTGCGTGGCGAAAATGGCCAGGCACTCGGGGTTCGGTGTTTCGACGACCATGACGCCGTTGCGCATCAGGCGGCCGGCGCAGAGCTGGATCATCTCGGGCAGCCGCTCCGGCGGCAGATGCTCCACTACTTGCGCGCAGAAGATGCCGTCCAGCGACTCCTCCGGAAGGCCGGCCAGGTACGTGAACAAGTCCGCGGTCTCCGCCTGGAGTCCTTTCAGACGGCAGATTGCGACCGACTCCCGGCTGAGATCGATGCCCACCGCGGGAATGTTCGCCTCGCGCATGATTTCCAGAAACTCGCCACGGCCGCAGCCGATGTCCAGGACGTTCTGGCATTCCTCAAAATTCGCCACGTACTGGCGCTGCCCTGCCTTCACATACTCCTCGGACCCGCGGAAGCACAACGCGAAACGGGCCAGGTCGATGGCCAATGGGGCCGAGTCTGGACTGGCCGGTACGGGCCGGGCAACTTGTCCGTGCGTAGCCGGATGCCCGGCCCCTACACCATCGGCCGCCAGTACCTGGGCGCGCTGCCGGATGATGCGGAGTTCGGCATGAATGGTGCGCTCGAACTCCAGCCACAGCCGCTTCTGAATCTCGACCGCGCTGCGCTCCAGCGCGGCGGTGAAATCGGCGTGCTGCGCGCGAACCGTCTCGCGGAAACTCGTGTCCATCAGGGTGGCGCGGTGTTGAAAAGCGCCTTGCAGATCGGCCACGCTGCGCAGGAACTGGATCTCGTTCTGGGCCAGCTTGTGCTCCCATCCGGTGCGCCACTCAGCCCAATGCTTGCGGATGTCCGCCATCTCCGGGCCAAGGCTTTCCTGCACCATCTGGATCTCTTGGCCGAGGCCTTCCTGGGCCGCCTTGATGTCCCGGCCGAGCCTGTCCTGGGCCGCCTGAATGTCCCGGCCGAGGCTTTCCTGGGCGGCCCGGAGATTCTCTTGCGCCGCATCAACCGCCGCAGCCAGCCGGCTGCCCAACTCCACCAAAGCGCGGTTGTCCTCATTGAGCGCTTCGATGGCGGCATCGACGCAGGCGAGCACCTGGCGGTTGAATTCCACCTGCTCGCGGACGTGCCAGTCAAGCACGCGAGCCACCAGCCGCTTCCAGGCCTGGATCACGGAGTTGGCGAGGCCGCCGGAGCGCGGGTTCACCGTGCCGATCGCGGCCACTTTGCCGAGCGCCGAATCCCGCGCGTGCACCAGCCCCATGAGGTCGGCCACGGGGATGCCCGCCGGGCCCCCTGAAGTCTCCGGGCGCTGTGCGCGCACTCGCTCGCGAACCTCCCGTAGAATGGCGATCAGCTCAGCGCTTTCCACGTTTCCCACTCCAGGTTGCGGTGACTACGCTGCTCAGCCCGCCGCGCGGAGAGAAATCCCCCACCACGGTGGCGCTGACCGGGTTGGCCGCCTTCACCACGTCGCGGAGCACGCGGTTGACCACGTTCTCCTGAAAGATGCCAAGATTTCGGTAGGCCAGCAGGTACATTTTGTACGACTTCAGCTCCAGGCAGCGTTTGCCGGGGACATAGCGCAGCGCGATGCTGCCGAAATCGGGAAGGCCGGTCTTGGGGCAGACCGAAGTGAATTCCGGCATGACGATCTCGATCTCGTAACCGGCGTATTGGTTGGGCCAGGTCTCGATCTCGGGCAGCGCGGCGCTGACGCCGGCGCGCGCATGTTCATCGGTGTAGGCGCGTTTCATAAGGCTTTAGCAAGCAGATCCAGAAAAAGACCGACGTCGGCCACCACGCCCACGGCTTGTCCCGTGCCGCGGTCGCTGACCTTGGTGGCGACCGCCGGGTTGATATCCACGCACACAATTCTGACCCAGCTTGGCAGCATGTTTCCGGTGGCGATGGAGTGCAGCATGGTGCCCAGGCAAAGCACCAGGCCCGCGCCTCTCAGTTCGGCCGCATAAGCGTCCTGGGCCGCGTTCATGTCGGTGATGGTCTCGGGCAGCGGGCCGTCGTCGCGGAGGCTGCCGGCCAGCACGAATGGAACGCCGGCCTGGACGCACTCGTAGAGAATGCCCGAGCGCAGGCGGCCGCTCTCGACGGCCTGCCGGACCGAGCCCGCGCGATAGATGGCGTTGATGGCGCGCATGTGATTGCGATGGCCATGCTCCTCCTGGCGGCCGTCGGCCAGCCGCACGCCCAGCGAAGTGCCGAACAGAGCCGCCTCGATATCATGCACACCCAGAGCGTTGCCGCTAAGCAGGGCCTGCACCGAGCCGTTGCGGATGAGCGCGGAGAGGCCCGCCACGCCGCCGGTGTGGACCACCACCGGTCCTGCCACCACCACAACTTTCTGCTTCTGCTCGAGGGCATGGCGCACCAGCGCCGCCGTCTGGCGCACCGCGGTTTCCACCTGGCGCTCGGAGGAGATGCCATTGGCCATGAAGGCGAACGCCAGGCGGTCGCGCTCCTTGGATTCGGGAATCACCCGAATGCCGCGCAGACCCACCACGATCCGGTCGCCCTGGCGCAGATCGCGCAGACGCCGGCACATCGCGCGGCCGTCGCGGACCACCACCATGGCATCCATTCGCTGGTTCTCGGCTTCGATCCACTTCTGGCCGTGGCGCACGAAAGTTCTGTGATTGGTGGTGGAATAAAAATCTTCCGGCGCGCACCGGTCGCGCTCCACTTCGCGGAGCGCGGCGTCGCCTGTATCGGCGGCGGCGCAGCCCAGCCCCAGCAGCTCCTGCAACAGGCGCTCCATGGCCTGCTCGTCGGGCGCCTCGACTTTCAGCCGCAGATAGGAAGGCTCGCTGTTGGTGCGGCCAATGCGGAACTGTTCCACCTCGAACCGGCCGCTGTACTCCACGACCTTATCGAAGATGTTCTCCATGATGTGGGAGTCGATCAGATGACCTTCGGCTTCGACCACTTCATGGAACGGCATAGAAACTCTATTGTAGCGGGCTCAACTCAGCCCCACCTGCCGGGCGATCCATGCGTAGGTCTTTTCCAGGCCTTCCCTCAGCGGCCGGCTGGGCGCCCATCCTAGCTTCTCGCGGATCAGGCGGTTATCGGAGTTCCGCCCGCGCACGCCGAGAGGTCCTGGAATGTGGCGGATGGCCAGCTTCTTCCCCGCAATTTCCATGACCATCTGGGCCAGCCGGTCGATGGTGACCATCTCTTCCGAGCCGATGTTCACCGGGCCGGTGAAATCGGAATCCACCAGCCGCCGCACGGCTTCGATGCATTCGTCGATATAGAGAAAGGACCTGGTCTGTTTCCCATCGCCCCAGATTTCGATTTCTCCTCCGTCCGGAGTCTCGGCCACTTTCCGGCACATCGCCGCCGGGGCTTTCTCGCGTCCGCCCCGCCAGGTGCCCTCGGGGCCAAAGATGTTGTGGAACCGCGCGATGCGGACCTGGATGCCGCGGTTCCGCATGTATGCCAGGTAGAGACGCTCGCTGAATAGTTTCTCCCACCCATATTCGCTATCCGGCGCCGCCGGATACGCCGAGTCTTCCGAACACTTCGGATTGTCCGGGTCGAGTTGGTTGTACTCCGGATACATGCAGGCCGACGACGAGTAGAAAAACTTCCTCACTCCGGCGCGAGCGCCGAACTCGACGGTGTTCAAGTTGATCGTGGCGGAATTGTGCATGACCGCCGCGTCATGCTCGCCGGTGAAGATATAACCGGCGCCTCCCATGTCGGCGGCGAGCTGATACACCTCATCGATACCGCTCACGGCGTTCCGCACCACGTCCGGCTCGCGCAGATCGCCCAGAATAAACTCATCCGCCGGAGGCTCGGCGAAATCGTGCCGCTTGAGATCCACCACGCGCACCCAGCACCCCTCGGCTTTCAGCCGTTTCACCAGGTGCCCGCCGATGAAACCACCGGCCCCGTTCACGAGTACTCTTTTCAATTGATCCCGCCTTTCGGACCCATTATCCCGCATACGACGGCCACGCAGACGAAAGCGTCTGCCCCACAAAGGTGGGGCAGGCGGTTCCGCC
>PMYB01000197.1 GCA_003170915.1 Bryobacterales bacterium
TCATACCGCAGAAACGCCATGTTCCGCCCGGTGAAACTGTGGTCCAGCCGGATCTCCTCGGTGCGGTGCACTTCCGGCCCGTCGAACGATGCGCGATAGTTGGCCGCCGTTAGCGAAGGCGCTCCGAAGTTCGGCAGCGGCAGAAAGAGACTCTGCATCTGGAGCGCCTGCGGGCTGAGATACCGCGCCAGAATCGTATTCCCGCTGTACGGAGTCGCTCCCGTGAACGGATTCTTGAGAGCCGCCAGGCCCGTGAAATCTCCCTGCCGCATGGCCAACGTGGGCACGTTGGGCGAAAACAGGTACGCCGCCGCGCCGCGCATGCCGTCGAAATCGAAAAAGAAGAAAGTGCGGTCGTGCTGCAGCGGCCCGCTCGCGGTGCCGCCGTAGTTGTGCAGGTTCTGGAAAGGCTTGGTGGTGGAGAAGGTGCTGCGCGCGTCGGTGGCGCTGTTGCGCACGTACCAGAAAACGCCTCCGTGAAACTGGTTGCCACCGGATTTCGTGGCCGTGGTCACCGTGCCCATGCCGCCGAACTCCGCGCGCGTGGTGAGGACGTTGGCGGTGAACTCCTGGACGGCCTCGACGGAGGGCTGCGAGACGTTGTCGGGGCTGCCGAAATTGCCGAACGTGGTTTCGATGCCGTCNNTTCACCTTGATGCCCGTCGCGCCCGCGCCCGGCGTCAGCCACTTGGCGCCGTTGCCCACCTGCACCACGCCCGGCACGGTCAGCGGCATGATCTCAGAGATGAGGCCCGAATCGCCCGAGTTTTTCGCGATGCTGCGCAGGTTGGTGGGCGCTTCGATGATCTGCCGCGCCAGCATGTCCGACCCCACCGCCGGCGTTTGCAGCTCAATCGCAGCCGGCGCCGCTTCGGTGACCAGCACTTCGGTGGATTCGGCGGCAATCTCGAACTTGAGGTCCTGCCGCACGGTGGCATACGCCTCCACCGCGAAGCCGGGCGCCTGGATCGGCCGGAAGCCCTTGGCGACGGCTGCCAGCTTGTAGACGCCGGGCGCCAAGTCCGGGAAGGAGTAGGCGCCGCTGGTGTTGGTGGAGGCCGCGCGGCGCACCCCGGTATCCTGGTTCGTCAAGGTGACGGAAGCATTGGGGACGGAGCCGCCGGAGGGGTCGGCCGCCAGCCCGGTTACGGTTCCGAGCGGGGTTTGAGCGTGCGCCCCGAAGGCGAGCACACCGAGGACAATGAGAGCCGTTCGCATACGGGAACGACCATTGTGTCACACTGCTGGACATGGCACGGCTCTGGCTGGTTACCGCCCTGGCGCTGATCCTGTTCGTGTGGCTGGCCCGGGAGGTGACGCAAGGCGATGCCATGCGCCTGGATACGCCCATTCGCAATGCCGTTCATGCCAGGTCCTCGCCGCCGCTCACCGCTATGATGCGCGGCGTGTCGCTAGTCGGCTCCGAGGCTGGCCTGGTGCCGCTCGGAGCAATTCTGGTTTGGTGGCTGGTGGCCGCGAAGCGAAGACGCGCGGCGGTGGTGTTCGCGGTGGCGGCCTTGGGCGCGGAAGCGCTCGATCAAATCATGAAGTTGCTTTTCAACAGGCCGCGGCCCGAGCCTTTCTTCGGACTTGCCTCACCGATAACCCACAGCTTTCCCAGCGGCCATGCCATGGTGTCTTGCTGTTTTTTTGGCGTGCTGGCGGCGATTCTGGCCGCGCGCGAGCCATCGCGCTTAAGGCGAATGGCGATCTTCGCCGCCGCGGCGCTGCTGGTGGCTGTGATGGGATTCTCGCGCGTGTACCTGGGCTTCCACTATCCGACCGATGTGCTGGCGGGCTACGCCGCGGCGGTGGTCTGGCTGGCGGTGGTGCGCACGGTGTATCTTACAGCACTTTCCACTGCGTGATGCCGGATTTTGCGCCGGCCGTGAGGATGCGAATGCCCATGTGTCCGGCCGGGTCCAAGACCACCTGGTACAGAGGCAGGTCGCGCTGCTTCACCACATAGGTTCCTTCCTGCAAACGCGACGAATCGCCATAAGTCGAGACCACGATCGGGTTCTCGGCGACGACTCGAATCCGGAACTGCGCGGTGGAAGGTTCGTAGTTGGCGTAGCTGTAACACCGGCCCAGACAGGCGCGGTCGATCATGTGGGTCACCGCGCCGATGCGGAGGGTGGGATCGTTGACGGCGCTCACCACCCGCTGGCCCGGCGGCAATTGCGACACCAACTTCGTCATGCGGTCTTCGAAAGCGTTCAGAGCACCCTCATCGCGGTAGAGAAACCCGAAGAACAGGAGCGCCATCACGGCCATGGCGTAGCGGTGGTACGCGCGCATGGGCGCCGCCGCCAGCAATGCGCACAAGCAGATGCCCACGGCCAGAGACATGCGCTCGGCGATGTATACCAGCGCGTGATTGTAACCGGGAATCTGCAACCTGGTGGGGATGATGAAGACTCCCGCCGCGCTGAGGACGACAATCTGGAACAAGGGGCCCGACAGCACGTTGCGAGCGCCGGACGCGCCGAGCAATCGCACAAACAACAGCGCCGAAACCAGCAGCGATCCGAGGAACGGCACGAGATACTTATCGTCGAAAACCCAAAGCTGGTCGAATCCCGTGATCTCCACCAGTTGTTGCGGCAGCCAGATGTAGGACATCATGCTGGTGAGGACAACGCGCGCCGCGACCATCGCCGCCAGAGACGCGGCCATCAGCAGGGCGCGCCTGGGCGGCGTCATGCGCCGGGCCAGCCAGAGGTAGGCCAGCAGGGCCACGGTCCAGGCCACCGGCAACCCGTGGGCCCCGTACGCGAGTATCAGGACGGGGACCGCGGCAGCCAACCGCCGGGGCTTCGACTCCCACGCCAGAGCCAGAGCCCAGAAGCACAACCCGAGGCTCATATAAAAGTCGAACAGGCCCATGTGCAACACCCAGCCGTATGACAGCGCGGCGATGAACGGCACGAGGCTCCAGGCGCGGCGTCCCGACACCACGGAGACGAATGCGAAGGCTCCCCAGAGGAACGTCAGCAGGGCGAGCGAAACTGAAATCCGCTGCGCCGCTTCCGCTCCGAGGGTCTTGAAAAGCCCGCTGAGTATGAGATCGAACAGAACATTGGTGGTCTGGGGAACGATGGCCAGCCCCGGCGCTCGCCCGATCTCGATCAACTGGGCCAGCCACGCGTTATAGATGTGGCTCGAGAGATCGCCCAACTGCAAGCGCGATTGCCAGTAGCAGGGGACCAGCAGCAAGAGCGAAGTCAGCACGTAAGCCAGTGGCGCCGGTGTTTTTGCCGCTGGTGTCGCGATCTTGAGGTTCTTTCGCATCACAGTGAATTATTGCGCAGATCCGGGTGGGAAGTACCACAACCAGATGGATTTGCCCACCTTCTCCGTGGGCTTGATGCGGTCTGGCCACACGGTCACTCCGGGATACGAGTCCCACAGCCCCAGGCGTCTCTGCTTCAAGACCGTCATGCTGACGGCGTTCCAGCCCGGAGAAGGATGCAGCACATCCATGTGCATATCGATGGGAGGGAAACCGAACTGCTTCTCGAAGTCCGTAACCTGAAGCGGAACCCACCTCAACTGCTGCGCGCCGGCCTCGTGCAAACGCGTGGCGAGGCGTTTGATATCCTGCCCCCAGTCCAGGTCGGAATCCACCAGGATGTTCTCCGGTTCACCGGCGGCGAATTCGTTGAAATAGGCCAGGTAATCCGGGTGGCTCAGAAGGGAAGAGCCGGCCAGCCACACCACCAGCGCCGCGACGATGATCGGGACCCACTTCCGCGCGCGCCCCAATTCCAACCAGTGCATCGCGGCGGCGGCCGCCAAAAGCGAGAATCCAATATACACGGGGAGGATATGACGAACGCCGATATTGATGTGAGTGAACAATCCCACCAGCACAATGCCGGCCGAAAACGCCAGCGGAGGCCCGGCCCGCCGGAACCACTCCCGCTTCCCAACCGCGAAAGTCACGCCGCCGGCGACGAGGAGCAGGAAAGCAATCGGCGTCTTTACCGCCACCACCACGGGGTAGAAATACCAGAAGCCCGTATTGCTGCGCTCGCCCAGCAGGAAACTGGGGTGTCCTTCGGCGTTGTGCCGCATCACGTCTTGAATGCCTTGAAAGAGTTCCGGCGCGGGCACCTTGCTAAAAGAAAAGCGGTAGCCGGCCCACATCAGCAGGCAAGCCATCAGCACCGCCAGGCCAAGCGACGGTATCCTTTTCCTCGCGGCGCCGAGCAGCCAGCCCAGCTTCGGGCGTTCGGTGACGAAATACCAGGCCAGCGCCAAACCTACGCCGGCGGGCAGGAATACCAGCGTGGAAAACTTTGAAAGCAGGGCCAGGCCGGTGCTTGCGCCGAACAGCGCAGCGTGACCCAGGGTGGGGCGCTCGACCCAAATCAGCGCGGAAAGAAACGCGGCTCCCAGGAAAGCTGTGAGCGGCATATCGGTTGTGGCCAGGGCTGCGTGGGCCAGGACGGGCGGAAGAAAACTGAACAGAAAGACGGCCGCCACCGCGACCGACGGGGTGAAATAGCGCCGCCCCCACCAATACACCACCAGGCACGCGATCCAAAAGAACGGCAGGATTCCCAGGCGCGCCAGCGCGAGCGTCAGATCGTAATGGTGGCCGTAATAGAGGATGGCGAGACCCTCTTTGGTCATGGAAGCGAGGTCCACATTGGGCGTGTTCTGAGATCGAGTGCCCAGCAGATAAGGGCCCAGGGCGGTTGCCACGCGCGCCAGCGGAGGATGCTGCGGCTCCCACTTGTAGACGCCCTTGTCCAGCCACTCCATGCCGCAAGCAATGTGGGCGGGTTCGTCGTAGGTGTGGCTGAAGACCGTGTAGGTGGCGATAATCCGGATGGATGCAAACACAACCAAGGCCACGGCGATGATCCGGCCATGGCGTTCCAGAAATCCTTCGACTGCCAGCGGTGAGGAGACAGGAACTGCCGTGACTTGGGGCGCTCCGCGGTGCTTCTGCTGCTTTACCGTCACTGATTCGAATCTAGCATGATGAATCCCTTCGGAACGGGAATCCAAGTCGTTGCACCATGCGGCACATTGTGGGATAAGGGGAGAATGAGCATGAAACCGAACGTGGCAAAGTTCCTCGTTGGGGCAGGACTTCTCGTACTCGCTTTCCCGATCTCGGTTCCATTGCGGGCGCAGGTGGCTGGCGCCGTGCTGTCTGGCACGATCACCGCCCCCTCGGGGGCAGTCGTTCCCAACGCCAAGATTTCCGTTAAGAACGTGGCCACGGGTCAACTGACGGAAACCCAAACCAATTCGGCTGGGATCTACAACGTACCCAATCTTACGCCTGGGGATTACGAGGTGTCCATCCGAGCGGAGGGATTCAGCGACAAGGCCGTCAACGTAACGTTCACGGCAGGCGCCAGGCAGACGATCGACGTGGCTTTGCAGGCCTCCTCCAGCAATGCCGCGGCGCCTTCACTGGGGGATCTGGGCTTTGCTCCGGATCAGATCAAGGGAAATGCGCAGGACCAGGCGCGACTCGATAGACGGTCGCACATGCTCAAGACCCATCAACGGCTCGGTTTGATTACGCTCGCTCCTTTGGTCGCCACGCTCATCGCTTCCAGCGGGGCCGCCGGCAGGCAGGGCACCGCGTCCGGCCGTGAGTTGCATGCCGCTTTGGGCGGCGTAACGGCGGGTCTGTATTTCACGACTGCTTCCTATGCCATCTTCGCGCCCAAGGTGCCGGGAACCACTGTGCGCGGGCCGATCCGGCTGCATCGAGCTCTTGCCTGGATTCATGGCCCCGGGATGATTCTGACCCCCATCCTGGGTGCGATTGCCTATGGGCAACTAAACCGCGGGGAAAAGGTCCATGGGGTCGCCAGTATGCACTCGGCGGTGGCCGCCGTGACAGGCGCGGCTTACGGGTTGGCTATTCTCTCCGTGTCGATCAAATTCTGAGGATGGTTATGAACAAAAAATCGCTGATGGCAATTTTGTTTCTAACGTCCTCCTGGTTGGCCCTGGCGCAAAGCCAATGGGTTCTCGAACAATCCACCCTCACCTATCATGTGTCCCACCCTTTGCATCAGATGGACGGCGTCAGCCATGCGGCGCGAGGCAAAGGTGTTTGCCAGGCGGGACAGTGCGATTTTCTGATCGCCGTACCCGTGAAGTCGTTTGATTCGGGAGATAGCAACCGCGATCTTCACATGCTCCAAGTTTCGCGTGGCGCTCAATTCCCGATGGTCACAGTGCGGGTCCGTTTGCCGGCGGACGCCGCCTCGCTAACAACCATCCCTGCCGATCTGGAGATCGAGTTTGCCGGCCAGACCGCGCATTACAAGCAGGTACCTTTTCAACGCGCGACTCAAGGGAACCAGGCTCGGATATCGGGAACCATTCCGGCGACGCTATCCGATTTCAAGATCGAGCCACCCTCGCTCCTGGCGATCCCCACCAAGAACGAAATACCAGTGCGCGTGGAAATGACCTGGCGTCCGTTGTGATCCGGCGCCTCAATGCGGCAAATCGCCGCGCGGCTTGCCCTGCGAGATTTCGTTGTAGGCGTCCCTGATCTGCCCGTTCAACGAAGTCTCGCCCACCCACGGTTTCACCGCCTCGGGCAGCTTGATGGAGGTCTGGAGGTCTTCCAGCTTTTTGCCCGCGTCGATTCCCGCTTTGACCGCCTTGTAGAGTTCCACCATGAACTGCTCCTGGCCGCCGATGAGCTCGCGGCCGCCAGCCAAGCCGTGGCCGGGCAACACGTACTTCACCTTGAGCTTCTCGGCCGCGCGCAGCACTACGGGCCAGTTGGCGATGTTGGCGTCCATGAAGCTGTTGTGCGGCCCGTTGACTACCGCATCGCCGGTGCAAAGAACCTGCTCTTTGGGAAGATAGACGAAGCCGTCGCCGCGGGTGTGCGCCCATCCGAAGTGGTGGAATTCCACCTTGCGCGAGCCATCGTTGAGCACGAATCGGGGCTGGTCGATATCCTGTTTGGGAGGCTCCGGCCCCGGGGGCACACCCTCGCGGGTGAGTTCCGCCACATCCTGGCGCACCTTGGCCGAAGCCAGCCAGCGCGCCGGCTCGAAGCGCTTCAATTCTTCGGCCACCTCTTTGAATGCGATGGTGGTGGCGCCCGCCTGGGTCCACAGAATGTTGCCGTAAATGTGATCGGCGTGGTGGTGGGTATCGAACACGTACTTTACGGGTTTGGACGAGATGCGCTGGACGTCGGCCATGGCGGCGCGCGCGCCGCTGGGATAGTTGGCGTCGACCACGATCAGGTAATCCTTCATTTCGATGACGACGTTGTTGCAGTGCCCCTGGTCCATATCGCCCTCCCGGAACCAGACGCCGGGGACCACGATGCGGACGGCTCCGGGCGTGGCGTCGGAGCGCGAAACGAACAGCGCGATGCCGCTCAGGGCGGCGAACGAGAGCAGCAACAGGGTGCGGACGCGTTTCACGGGTGACCTCCGTTGAGAAAAAACGCGGCAAGCTAAAGCATGCCCTACCAAGACTACTCTACACCCGGTTCGGGGAAGTTGGAATGGTAAAATTGAGGTTTCTAGCCGGGGCAACCGCTCTCTAACGTTCGCGGCTCGGAATGAGGCTCCGGACTGAGCCGCGAACGTTAGAGAGCGGATGCTCTGTTTAGCCGGAGGAGATCGAATGGCTGTGAGACCGCGCCGCCAGGCGGTGGTGGTGGACGTGGGGGGAGTGAAGGTCGGGGGCAAGCACCCGATTGTGGTGCAGTCCATGACCAACACCGATACCGCCGACGTGCCTTCCACCGTGAACCAGGTGATGGCGCTGGCGCGCGCCGGATCGGAGCTGGTCCGCGTCACCGTCAACACCGAGCAGGCGGCCGCCGCCGTGCCCAGGATCGCCGGCACGCTGGACCAGTTCGGCGTGCGCGTGCCCATCATCGGCGACTTCCACTATAACGGCCACATCCTTCTGAAGAAGTATCCCGAGTGCGCCCGCGCGCTGGCCAAGTACCGCATCAACCCCGGCAACGTGAACATCGGCCGCAAGACCGACGACAATTTCCGCACCATGATCGAGGTGGCCATCGAGAACCACAAGCCGGTGCGCATCGGAGTGAACTGGGGGTCGCTCGATGCGGCGCTGCTGACGCGCATGATGGATGAGAATTCGAAGTCGCCCCAGCCGAAGGACGCGCGCGAAGTGACGCTCGAGGCCATGGTGGCGAGCGCGGTGGAATCGGCCAGGGCGGCGGAACGTCATGGGCTGGCCCACGACCGCATCATTCTCAGCGCCAAGGTGAGCGGCGTGCAAGACCTGATCGACGTTTACCGCGCCCTGGCGGCCGCGTGCGATTACCCGCTGCACCTCGGCTTGACGGAAGCCGGCATGGGCAACAAGGGAATCGTGGCCAGCGTGGCCGCGCTGGCGCCGCTGTTGCAGGAGGGCATCGGAGACACCATCCGCACCTCGCTGACGCCGCCGCCCAACGGCGACCGCACCGAAGAGGTGACGGTCTCGCAGCAGATCCTGCAATCGCTCGGCATCCGCAGCTTCACGCCGCAGGTGACCGCCTGTCCGGGTTGCGGGCGGACCACCAGCACCTTTTTCCAGGAGATGGCGGACCGGATCCAGACCTACCTGCGGGACCAGATGCCCAAGTGGAAGCCGGATTACCCCGGTGTCGAGACCATGACGGTGGCGGTGATGGGCTGCGTGGTGAACGGGCCCGGCGAATCCAAGCACTCCGATATCGGGATCTCGCTGCCGGGCACATCCGAGGATCCCAAGGCCCCGGTCTACGTGGATGGGCGCCTGCTGACGACGCTCAAGGGCGAGCGCATCGTTGCGGAATTCATCGAGATCTTAAATCGGTACGTGAGCACGCATTACGCAAAGTCATGACACACGCCGCGCGAGAAACCGAAATTAAGCTGGCTGTTCCGGACGTGAAAACCGCGCGGGGCCTGCTGCGCGCGGCTGGCTTCCGGGTCTCCAGACGCAGAGTCTTCGAGTCCAACATGGTTTTCGACACGCCGGAGATGTCGTTACGCAGGGCCGCGACGGTGCTGCGCGTGCGCCAGGCCGGCGGCGTGGCCACCGTCACATATAAGGGGCCGCCCGATGTCGGGCGGCACAAGAGCAGGGAAGAGCTGGAACTGGAAATCTCCGATGCCCGCGCCATGGGCGCCATCATTGAGCGGCTGGGCCTGGGCCCGGTCTTCCGCTATGACAAGTACCGAACCGAATATCGCCAGCCCGGCCGCTCGGGAATCGCCACGCTCGATGAGACGCCGGTGGGCGTCTATCTGGAGCTGGAAGGAACCCCGAACTGGATCGACCGCGCCGCGCGGAAATTGGGATTCGCGGAGGACGATTACATCACCGCCAGCTACGCGCGGTTGTGGCTGGATTGGTGCGAATGGCACGGGGTGGGACCGTCGGATATGGTGTTCAGTGATCGCGTTCGGTGACCAGTTCGGTCACGGCCAGCAAGGCACGCTGGTAGGGCGATTCCGGGAACTCGTTGATGATTGCTCGCGCTTTATCGGTGAACGCCTGGGCGCGCTCTTTCACGCGCTGGATTCCGCGATACTTGTCGAGTAGCGCCAAAATTCTCGCAAAGGGTGCCTCTTCATAGCTTCGCTGCTGAAGAACAGTCTCGACCAGATGGTGTTCCGACGCGGTGGCGCGTTCGAGGGCGTAGACCAGCGGTAGCGTGACCTTGCCTTCGCGCAGGTCGCCGCCCACCGGCTTCCCCAGGGTTTTTTCGTGGGCGGTGAAGTCGAGCACGTCATCCACCAGTTGGAACGCCATGCCGAGGTTCCAGGCGTACTCGCCCAGCTTCTCCTCGATCTGCGTGCCGCCGTGGCCGGCCAGCGCGCCGAGGCGCGCGCACACCGAGAACAGGCGCGCCGTCTTGCGGTCCACCAGCTCCATGCAATCGGCTTCGGTGACGTCGATGCGGCCGATGCGCTCGAGCTGCAACAGCTCGCCTTCGACCATGATCTGGGTCAGGCCGATCAGCCGCTCGAGAATCTGAAACTGGCGCTCGCGCAGGGCGATCTGGAATGCCTGCATGTAGAGCCAATCGCCCGCCAGGACGCAGGTGTGATTGCCCCACTTCACGTTGGTCGAGGGGCGGCCGCGGCGAGTCTCGGCGCCGTCGATGACATCGTCATGCAAGAGCGTGGCGGTGTGAATCAACTCGACCACCGCGCCGAGTTGGATGGCGGTGGCTCCGCCATCCCCCGCCAGCTTGGCGGAGAGCAGCAGCAGCGATGGCCGCAGGCGCTTTCCGCCGCTGGATTGCAGGTACTGGCCGATGGCGGTGACCGCGTCCACGGAGGCGACCGATTCGGCCGCGATCTTCTTTTCGACCTGCTCCAGCTCGTCCTGGATCAGGTCGAAAACCTCGCGCGCCGTGAAGATCTGCCCCACCTTACCTAAATTCATGAGAAGTTAACCAGTTTACCCGTTAGCGGGTCCAACCCGCAAACACAACCGCTCGAAGTTCCGCATGGTCTGGCCGGCAATTTCATCGAGCGTGCACCCGCGGACCTCCGCCAAACGCCGCGCCACCTCTATCACAAACGCCGGCTCGTTGCGCCGGCCGCGATGAGGAACCGGCGCCAGGTACGGACAATCCGTCTCCACCAACAGCCGGTCCTCCGGGGTTATGCGCGCGGCCTCGCGGACCGTGTCCGCGTTGGGAAATGTGAGCACGCCGCCGAAGGCGAGGTGAAACCCGAGGTCTAAGGCTTCGCGCGCTTGTTGAGGGTCTCCGGTGAAGCAGTGCATGATGCCGCGATGGGCAGGCTCTACCAAGGCCATCGTGTCCGCCCACGCTTCGCGCGTGTGGATCACGATGGGTTTGCCGGCCTCGGCGGCGATTTCCAGTTGCTTGAGGAATACCGCGCGCTGCACGTCGCGCGGCGAAAAGTCGTAGTGGTAATCGAGGCCGATCTCGCCGATGGCTGCCACTTTGGGATGCGCGGCCAGGTGGCGCAGCCGCGCGAAGGTCTCAGGCGTGGCTTTGGAAGCGTCGTGCGGATGCACCCCGATGGTGGCGACGATGAACGGATAGCGCTCCGCCTGGCGGATGGCGGTCTCCAGATCGGGCGGCCCGCTGCCGGTTCCGATGGCCATCATGCGCTCGACGCCCGCGGCCAGCGCGCGTTCGATGACCGCCTCGCGGTCCGCGTCGAATTTTCGGTCGTCCAGATGAACGTGCGAATCGACCAGCCTCACGGCTTGCTCACTTGAGGCGCGCTCCGACTGGAATGTCCTCGTGGAACCCGGCCAGCACGGGCTTTCCGTCCCCGACCGAAGCGGCCACAATCATCCCGTTCGATTCGATGCCCTTCAGCTTGCGCGGCTGCAGATTCACGACGATCACGACCTTGCGGTTTAGCAGATCCGCGGGCGCGTAGACTTCCGCGATTCCGGCGACGATGGTGCGCGGCTCTGGTTCGCCGATGTCCACCTTCATGAGCATCAGTTTGTCGGAGTTCTTCACGCGCTCGGCGGAGAGCACCATGCCGACGCGCATATCGACTTTGGTGAAATCGTCGATGGGAATTTTGGGGACTTGCTCTACTTTTTTTCCCATCAGCGCGGACTGCTCCGCGGTCGCCTTCTCTTCCAGCGCGCGCATGGTGGCAACGGCCTCCTTCATTTCGATGCGCGGGAATACCCCGGAGACTTCGCCGATCTTCTGGCCCGGTTGCAGGCCGCCCCAAACGAGCGAGGCGAAACGCACCGATTCGATGGGATCCGGCATGCCAAGCTGCGCCCAGATTTTGGGCGCGGATTGCGGCAACACTGGCGCCAGCAGCACCGTCGCAATGCGTAGCGCTTCGGCCGCGGTGTAAAGTGTCGTACTGAGCTGCTGTTGCGAAACGTCGTCAGACTGGCGCGCGAGCTTCCACGGGGCGCATTGCACAATGTACTTGTCCACCGCTGAGATGAGCGCCCACACGGCCTCGAGGCCCTTGGAGAACTCGAAGCGGTCGAAGGAATCCTCGACGGAGCGGATGGTCGAGTTGGCCAGCGCGGCGATCTCCGGCTCGGCGCCTTCGGGAACCACTCCGGCGCGGTACTGGCCGATCATGGTGAGCGTGCGGCTGGCCAGGTTCCCCAGACCGTTGGCGAGGTCGGAATTGTAGCGGCTCACCAGCGCGTCGAAGCTGAAGCTGCCGTCCTGCCCGAAGACGATTTCGCGCAGCAGAAAATAGCGCAACGCGTCGGCGCCCATCACCTGGCGGATGGGCTCGGAACGCACGATATTGCCGCGCGACTTGCTCATCTTGTCGTTTTCAAACAGCAGCCAGCCGTGGGCGAAGATACGCTTGGGCAGATCGATGCCGGCGGCCATCAGGAAGGCCGGCCAGTAGACCGCGTGGAAACGCACGATCTCCTTACCGATGAGGTGCAGGTCGGCGGGCCACAGGCCCTCGCCCTCGACGGCGCTCATGTAGGCGGTGAGCGCGTCGAACCAGACGTAGAAGACGTGCGGCGCTTCGCCGGCCACGGGAATGCCCCATTTGATATTGGTGCGGGTGATGGAGAGATCGGTCAGACCCGCGCGGACGAATGAGATCACTTCGTTGCGGCGCGTCTCGGGCTGAATGAATTGCGGGTCGCGCTCATAGAGCCCGATTAGCTTGTCCTGGAATGCCGACAGTTTGAAGAAGAAGTTCTCTTCGGTGATGGTCTCGGTGGGCCGGCCGCAATCGGGGCAGGGATCGCCGGGCTTGGCGTCGTTGACGTAGAGGTTGTCGAAAATGCAGTACTGGCCGGTGTAGGACCCTTTGTAGACATAGCCGTTCTTGCGGCATCGCTCGAACAGGTCCTGGACCACGCGGGCGTGTTGAGGGCTGGTGGTGCGCTGGAAGTGGTCGATCTGGAGGCCCAGCAACTGCCACTGCCGCTCGAATTCGCCGGAGATGGCATCGCAGAATTCCTTGGGCGATTTACCGGCGCGCTGGG
>PMYB01000221.1:0-3675 GCA_003170915.1 Bryobacterales bacterium
GCATTGGGCGGTTCCGCCTGCCAGCCGGTTTGCCCGGCGCCGCGCTACCTGACGGTAAACGGGAAGTAGGGGGAGATCTCCGCCAGCATCTGCTGCTCGGCCGTGGTGAACTTGCTCTTGAACTCTTCGCTCGCCATGCGGTCGCTCCGCTCGCTCTCCGGCATGCGGTGCAATTTCAGCAATTCCGGGCGCACCACTGTAATACGATCGTCGGGAAGATGGTTAAAAAGCTGGATCTGTCTGGTCAGAGCCGCCTGTTTCTCGGGCGGCAGGTTCGCGTACATGTTGAGGATTCCGAGCTGCCGCGTCCTTTCCGCGGGCGGAAGCTTGTCGAAACTCTCAAGGGCCTGACGCAGGCGAACCTGTTGCTGGGGCGGCAGTCTCTCCAGCATTTGTTCGCGCCGTTCGGGCGGCATCGCCATCATCCGCAGAACCGGGTTCCCGGGATTCAGAATCCGGCCGCCTCCGGCCTTGGGAATACCAGACGCCGCGCGAGGCGCCGGGGCCGGCTTCGGTTTTGGCGCCTTTTGCCCTAACAGGCTGGAAGCCATCGCCAGCCACAGACCTGCACCGATTTGGGGAGCGCGGCTCATCCGTCACATCTTCGAGTCGGCGGCATCGCCCCGCACGCGGTAGCTGAACTCTCCCAGCATGTGCATGGCGTCCAGAGCATGCTCCACCTGGTCGGGCTCGAAAGCTTCCACTTGCGCGGACTGCGGCTGTGCCGCGGGCGGAGCCCCGGCAGGACGCTCCAACAGCACGCCCGCCATGACTACCAGGCACGCCGCCGCCGCGATGGGCAGCCCCTGGCGAACCAGCACGGGGCGCAAAGGCCGCATCAGCAGATGCCACCACGAGACTTCTCGATCGATCCGCCGGTAGAGCCGCCGGTCGAAATCCAGCATCACGGGCGCCGCTTCCCAGGCGTCCAGCGCTTCCCAAACCGCTCGCTGGCCGCTCGAGAACTCGCGGCAGGCCGGGCAGATTTCCATGTGTCGTTCGAGGATCGCGGTGCTTTCGGCGTCCAGCTTGGGGGTACAGTACGCCAGCAGCAACTCCGCGTTCTCGCGGGTCTCAATTGGGCACTTCATACCAACCTCGTTCTTCCCTATGCCATATGGGCCAAACGGGCGCGCAACGTCTCATACGCCCGAAACAATAAAGACTTCACCGCGGATTCCGAGCATCTCAGTACCCTGGCGATCTGCGAGTATTCCATTTCTTCATACTTGTGCATCAGGACCGCCGCCCGCTGCTTCTCAGGCAGCGCCGCCACGGCCTGGCGAACTTCCTCCAGCCTGACCCGGTACACCATCTTCTGCTCCACCGATGGCCTGCTATCGGGCACCTGCCGCGTCGGCATTTCGGCGGAATCCCGATCCAACCGTTCCTGCAACCGCTCGTTCTTCCCGTCGCGAAGCGAATTCANNGCCAGATGCGTCGCGATCCGAAACAGCCACGTGGTGAATTTGGCCGTCGGCTCGTACGAACTCCGCGAACGGTACACTCGCAGAAAAACTTCCTGCGCCAGTTCCTCGGCCACCGCATGATTCTGGACCATTCTGTAGAGGAAATGAACAACGGGTGAGCGGTGCTTCTCCAACAACAATCCGAAGCTGGCGCCATCTCCTTCTTTGACGCGGAGCATTAACTCAGCGTCGTAGTCCAGAGCCGCTGTGGCTCCTCCCATATCGGTCTTAACCCGTTCTGGCATCCCAGGTTGCGTTCCCCAGGGGAATAATTCGAGCTACCTTATTCCCCCTTCAACGAGCGATCCATCAGCCGCTGGATCGCCTCGCGCGGAGATATCCCAAAGTGTAGCATCTGGAACATCTGTTCGCAGATGGGCATCTCCACCGAGTACCGTTTGGCGAGATCTGATACGGCATTTGTAGTTTTTACACCCTCGGCAACCATCTTCATGGAGCTGACAATCTCTTCCAACTTCCGGCCGTGGGCTAATTCGACTCCAACCATGCGGTTCCGGCTGAGATCGCCCGAGCAGGTCAATACCAAATCACCGAGTCCCGCCAGGCCGGCCAGCGTCTGTGCCGCACCTCCCATGGCCACCGCCAGCCTCGTGATTTCCGCCAGGCCGCGCGTGATCAGCGCTGCCATGGCGTTATGGCCAAGTCCCAGACCGTGCACGACGCCAGCGCCGATGGCGACTACGTTCTTGACCGAGCCCCCAATTTCTACACCTATAGGATCTGAATTGGCGTACAGCCGGAAAGTGGGACCCGAAAAAGCCGTCTGGACACATTCCGAGAGGGCGTTGTCGGTGGAAGCCACCACCAGGGCCGTAGGCTCAAACCGTGCCACCTCAAGAGCGAAGGTAGGACCGGAGATTACCGCCACGCGCGCAACCAGGCGGTTCCGCAACACATCTTGAATCACCTCCGACATTCGTAGCAGTGTGCCGTTCTCCAGCCCCTTGGTGGCGCTGACGAATACCATGGATTCGTTCAGAAACGGGAGCATCTGCTGGTACAACCCTCGCACCAGGTGAGACGGTATCGCGCTCAGCACGATCTCCGCGCCGTCCAGCGCGGCGGGAAGCTGGTTGACCACCTCCGCGTGACGGGGTAGCCGGCAACCCGGCAGGTAGACATCGTTTTCGCGAGTCTCGCTCATGCGCGCGGCGAGGTCGCCTTCGTAGACCCACAGGCGGACGCGCGGGAACCGGGACGCCAGGATGATCGCCAGGGCGGTGCCCCAGCTTCCACCCCCTATGATGGCGAGGCTCTTCACGGCTTGCGCGCTCCAAAACCAAAGACGTGCTCTTGCCCGGAGCGCAGTCTCCGGATATTACTACTATGTTTGTAGATAATAAACACACCGGCGATGACCGCAGCGACTATGGGCGGCAGCGGTGGCTGCTCAATCAGCCATATCGCAAGCGGCAAGGTGGCCGCCATTATGATCGAACCCATGGAAATGTATCGCGTCCAGGCCACCACCACTACAAACACCACCAGCACCGCAATAAGTGCTACAGGCGTAAGACATAGAAATGCTCCCACCCAACTGGCGACCGCCTTTCCGCCCCTAAACCTCAGAAACACGGGGTAGGCGTGCCCCGCCATAACAGCCAGCGCGGCGGCGCTCATCCACAGCCAGTCATGGGCCGTGATGCGGCCCGCCATCCAGACCGCCAGGTAGCCTTTGGCGATGTCGAGCAGGAGCGTCGCGATGCCCGCGGCGCGTCCCGTGGTGCGCAGCACGTTCGTGGCGCCGATATTGCCGCTCCCCGCCGAGCGCACGTCGGCGCCGGTCTTCCATTTGACTAGAACATATCCGAACGGAATCGCGCCGAGGAGATACGCGGCGAACAGAACCAGGATGGGGATCATGGCTTTGCGAGCGGAAACTCCGCGAGTTTAGTGTACACGGAACCGGACGGCCTCAAGGTGCTCTGGTAAAGAAAGAAGCTGGCCGCTTGGAATTGCCCGAAATCGAGCGAAGCGAGGCCCGCAACGGCTTGGCGCAGCGGTTGGAGGTCCAGCTTCTCCTTAATGCGCGCCAGCGTCAGGTGCGGGGAAAAGGCGCGCGTCTCACGGACGATTCCCAGGGCCGCCGTGGCGCCGTCCGTATGGTTCGCCAGCGCCTCGAGGCCGGGCGCGTCGATGCCGCACCAGAACACGCGCGGCGCGTGCGGATTGGGGAAAAACCCGA
>PMYB01000221.1:3716-4004 GCA_003170915.1 Bryobacterales bacterium
CGCAGCCGTTCGAGAAGCTGCTCCAGGTTGTGGACCACCTCGGCCGGCAGGTCCAGGCCAGTGAATAATCGCATGTGCGCCCTTTCCATTGTACCGGCGGATGCGGGAAGATGTTACCCGATGCGGTTCGGTCCCATCCTCGAGCGCGGTTTCTACGAGCGGCCAACCATCGAGGTGGCGCGCGGGCTTCTCGGCAAGGTGCTGGTGCATGGAGAGACCGCGGGGATCGTCGTCGAAACCGAGGCGTACCTGGGCGGCGACGATCTCGCCTCGCACTCCGCGCGCGGC
>PMYB01000143.1 GCA_003170915.1 Bryobacterales bacterium
ATGGAGCAGATTCGTGAGGGCGTGAGCGGCAACCTGTGCCGCTGCGGGACGTACAACCACATCTTCCGCGCCGCCCAGCGCGCGGCGGAATTGCGGAAGGCGGGGAGGTGAGCGATGGCGGAAACGACTGTAAAACCATGGGGCGAAACCACGATTGTCGGCAAGCCCATTCCNNGTGGACGGCTACGAACGGGTGAGCGGAGGGGCGGTCTATCCGGTGGATGTAATCCTGCCGAATATGCTGTATGGGGCCACGCTGCGCTGCCCCCACGCGCATGCCACGGTGAAGAAGATCGCTGTCGGAAAGGCTCGGGAGATGCCGGGGGTGCGCGCGGTGCTGACGGATGCGGACCCGGAAGCGCGGGTAGGATGGTACTCGGCTTCGGGACCTCCCGGCCCCGGCGGCAGGCGGATGCTGCGCCGGCTCTTCGACCCGCATTGCCGGTATGAAGGCGAAGAAGTGGCCGCGGTGGCGGCCGAGAGTCCGCAGCAGGCTTGGGACGCGGTGCGGGCCATCCAGGTGGAATACGAGACGCAACCATTCGTCACCGGCATGGAAGAGGCCTTGAAACCGGGCGCCCCGCCGGTGCAGGAAGGCGGCAACCTTGTGGGCGCCCCTCGCGAAACCAAGTGCGGCAACGTAGCGAAGGGCTTCGCGGAGGCCGACGTCGTACTCGAGGAGACCTATCGCAGCTCCTGCGAGATCCACGCCCCCATGGAAGTTCACGGATCTGTCGCCCAGTGGGACGGCGATCGCCTGACCGTATGGGATACCAACCAGGGCCCATTTGGGATTCAATCCGACNNTTGAGCAAGGTGCGGGTCATTTCCAAATACATGGGCGGCGGCTTCGGCAGCAAGCAGGAAGCGGGCAAGTACACGGTCATCGCGGCGCTGCTGGCCCAAAAAACGGCGCGTCCGGTCAAGCTGTTCCTGACGCGGGAAGAGACGTTCCTGTGCGTGGGAAACCGGCCGGCGCACATCATGAAGCTGAAGGCCGGGGTGAAGAAGGACGGCACGCTCACCGCGTTCCAGTTGACCGGACTGGGCGAAGTCGGAGCATACCCTTCCGATACCAGCGTGGGCTATCAGATCGGGGACTTGTACACGTGCCCGAATGTGCACATTGAAGAGTCCCAGGCGTACATCAATGCCGGCCGGAATCGGGCTTTTCGCGCGCCGAGCTTTCCCCAGGGTAATTGGGCGCTGGAACAGATGATGGACGCCTTGGCCGAGAAAATCGGCATGGATCCGGTGGAACTGCGCCTGAGGAATATCCCGACCGTCTGCCAGATGCAGCAAAACAAGCCGTATACGTCGACCGGCTTGCGGGAGTGCCTGACCGAGGGGGCGCAGGCGTTCGGTTGGAAGGAGGCCCGCGGCCGGCCGAAGGGAGACGGGCCCTGGGTCCGGGGCGTGGGCGTAGCCGGTAGCATATGGATGTACCAGAACGCCGGGAACTCCACGGCAATCGTCAAGCTGTTCGCCGACGGCAGCGCCAACCTCAACATCGGTGCGGCCGACCTGGGCACTGGAACCAACACTGTGATGGCCATGGTAGTGGCCGAGGAGTTGGGCGTGCCGCTGGATCGGATCCAGATCGAAAATGCCGACACGGGAACCACGCAGTACACCGACGTCAGCGGCGGCAGTAAGACGGTGCTGGCGGATTCACCCGCCGTACGATTGGCCGCGCTGGAGGTAAAAGCTCGCTTGCTCGAGATGGCCGCGGAACAGTTGAAGGTTCCGCTATCGGACCTGGCCTTCAAAAACGGCGTGATTCTGGCGCAGGGGGGTGCCCAGAAGCTGGCCATCGCGGAACTGAGGCAGTTGCGAAGGCAGATGGTCGTGGGGGTGGGTCGGCGGGGCCCCGATCCCACCGACAAGGTCGTCCGTCCCTTTTCCACGGACTTCGCCGAGGTGGAAGTGAACACGCGCACGGGCGAGATGCGGGTTGTGCGCATGTTGGCCGCGCATGACAGTGGCCGGGTGATGAACCTGCTGACTTATCGGAATCAGGTCTTCGGCGGGGTGGTCATGGGCATTGGCTTCGCCATGACCGAGCGCCGCATCATGGATTCGAGCACCGGCAAGATGGTGAATGCCAACTTCCACGACTACAAGATCCCGACGGCCAAGGATGCGCCGGGCGAGGTGACCTGTCTCCCCATCGATCCGCACGACACCGAGTGCAATATCAACGGCGCGAAGGGAGTCGGGGAACCGGCCACCATTGCCGTCGGCGCGGCCATCGCCAACGCTTTCTACCACGCCACCGGCATACGGGTTACCGCGGCGCCCATCACGGCGGCGCAAGTTCTTACTCTTTTGGCGGAACGCAAGACAAGGGGATAAGCCATGCTAGCCAAGTTTTCATATCGGCGACCGGCATCGATTCAAGAGGCGACGGCAGCGGCGAGCCGGACGGAAGCGCGGATTCTCGCGGGCGGCACGGACCTGTTGGGATGCCTGCGCGATGGAGTCTTCCAGGCGAGCCGCCTGGTGAGTATCAACGGCATCAAAGAGCTGAAGGGCATACGGCCGCGGGCCGGGGGCGGGTTGCGGATCGGAGCGTTGACCACTCTGACCGAGATCGCCGGGAATCAACAGATACTGGATAGCTATCCGGTTCTGGCGCAAGCGGCGGCCGCGGTGGGCAGCCCGCAGTTGCGCAACCAGGGGACCCTCGGCGGGAACCTGTGCCAGCGGCCGCGCTGCTGGTATTTCCGGGGCGACTTCCACTGCTTGCGCAAGGGTGGTGAGACGTGCTTCGCCGCCGCCGGCCAGAACCAACTGCACGCCATCCTGGGCGGATACGAATGTTTCATGGTGCACCCGTCCGACACCGCGCCGGCGCTGGTGGCTCTGGATGCGAAGGTAAGCGTGGCGGGGCGCCGGGGCACGCGGCAAATGCCGCTGGCATCCTTCTTCGTGCTGCCCAAGGCGAGCCTGGTGAAAGAGAACGTGCTGGAGCCCGGGGACGTGGTGGCGGAAGTGCTGCTCGAGGCGCCGCCGTCCGGCACCCGAGGCGCGTATCGGAAGGTGCGGGAGCGCGGATCGTTTGACTTCGCCCTGGCCGGGGCGGCCATCGTGCTGGCGATGGCCGAGGGCAAAGTGCGGACGGCGCGTGTGGTGCTCAGCGGGGTGGCGCCGGTCCCGTGGAGGTCGGCGGAGGCGGAACAGGCGCTCGTGGGCAAACAGTTGGACGCCGCCACGGCGGGAGTGGCGGCAGCGGCGGCGGTAAAAGCTGCCGTGCCGCTCGGCGAGAACGGTTACAAGGTGCCGCTGGTTCGGGGCATATTGGAAGAGACGCTGATCGCTCTGGCCGTGTGAACATGTATGTATGGCGATTCAAATCCTTAATCTCCCGGTGCGGGGAATGACCTGCGCCAACTGCGCGCGCAGCGTGGAGCGCCGGCTTGCCGGCACGCCCGGTGTAACCAAGGCCGCCGTCGATCTCCAGGCGGCCAGCGCCACCGTGGAATACGACGCGGACGTGGTGAAACCCGAGACACTCGCCGGCGCCGTGCGCGCGCTGGGCTACGAAGTGCCCGCATGAGCGTGGCAGCGCCTGAACGAGTCGATCTTCCGGTTTCCGGAATGACTTGCGCGGCCTGCGCCCGCACCATCGAGCGGACTCTCGCAGACACGGCCGGGGTGGAGCGCGCCCGCGTGAATCTCGCCACCAACACGGCCACCATCGAGTACCAGCCTGGCCGTGTCCAGGTTGCCGATTTCATCGCGGCCATCGAGGACCTCGGTTACGGCGTGCCCAAGACCGCCGCCCGGCCCGACGCCGCGGAGCCGGCCTACCGGCGGCGATTGCTGGTCGCCGTCATCTTCGCGGCGCCCGTGCTGGCGCTGGGCATGTCCCATCGCTCGCCGTGGCTGCAGCTCGCACTCACGTCGCCGGTGGTCTTCTACTGCGGCGCGCCCTTCTACCTGGCGGCGTGGCGCGCGCTCCGCCACTTCTCGGCGAACATGAACTCGTTGATTGCCCTGGGCACCGGCGCGGCATTCCTGTACTCGCTTTGGGAAACGCTGCGCGGCGGACACGAGGTTTACTACGAAGCGGCGGCTGTCATCATCGCGCTGATTCTGCTGGGCCGCACCCTGGAAGCTCGCGCGCGCAGCCAGGCCGGCGCGGCCATCCGTCGTCTCATGGATCTTCAGCCGCCCGCCGCGCGCGTGATTCGCGAGGGTGTCGAGGTGGAGGTGCCGGTGGAAGACGTGCGCCCCGGCGACGTGGTTGTGGTGC
Source organism: Bryobacterales bacterium (assembly GCA_003170915.1). Taxonomy (GTDB): domain Bacteria; phylum Acidobacteriota; class Terriglobia; order Bryobacterales; family Bryobacteraceae; genus Fen-178. Next base: position 4,259 of record PMYB01000143.1, read on the forward strand.
GGCCCGGCGAGCGCATCCCCGTGGATGGCACGGTGTCGAGCGGCGAGTCGGCGGTGGACGAGGCCATGCTGACCGGTGAGAGTATGCCCGTGGACAAGCAGGCCGGCGCCGCCGTGTTTGCCGGCACCATGAACCTTTCCGGGGGTTTCCAGTTTGAGGTGAAGAAGGCCGGCCGCGGCACCGTGTTGCAGCAGATGATCGAGATGGTGAAGCAGGCGCAAGGCTCACGCGCCCCGGTGGCGCGGCTGGCCGACGTGGTGAGCGGCTATTTCACGGTGGGCGTCTTGCTGGCGGCGCTGCTCACATTCGCCGTCTGGCTGTTCTTCGCGCCGTTGGCGGCCGCCATGATCAACGCGGTGGCGGTGTTGATTGTCGCCTGCCCGTGCGCGCTGGGCCTGGCGACCCCCACCGCCATCATGGTGGGAACGGGGCGCGGCGCCGAGCGGGGAATCCTGATCAAAGGCGGCGAAGCGCTGGAAATGGCGTGCCGCATCGATACCATCGTGCTCGATAAGACCGGGACCATCACGCGCGGCAAACCGCGGGTCACGGGGGTGTTCCCCGCGCCCGGCCGCACCGAGAGCGAATTGTTGCGGCTGGCGGCTTCGGCCGAGCGCTATTCCGAGCATCCGCTGGGCAAGGCCATTGTGGAAGCGGCCGCCGAGCGCGGCATCGCGCTGGAGGAGGCCACCGAATTTTCGGCACTGGCCGGCCATGGCGTCCGCGCGTGCGTCGCGGGGCATGACGTCGCCATCGGCAGACCGGGAGCGAGCGTGGCGATCGACGGCGCGCCGGCCGGCGCCATCGAAATCGCCGACACCATCAAGCCGGAAGCCTTTCAGGCCGTGCGCCGCTTGCGCGACGCGGGCCTGGAAGTCTGGATGATCACCGGCGATAAGCGCGAGATCGCCGAAGCCGTGGCGCGCGAGGCCGGCATCGATCGCGTGCTGGCCGAAGTTCCGCCGGACCAGAAGGCCGCTGCAGTGAAAAAGCTGCAAGCCGCAGGCAAGCGCGTGGCCATGGTGGGCGACGGCATCAACGACGCGCCCGCGCTGGCGCAGGCCGATTTGGGGCTGGCCATGGGATCGGGCGCCGACATCGCCATGGAAGCCGGCGACATCACCCTCATGCGGGACGATTTGAACGGCGTGGCGGAAGCGCTTGAACTGGGGCGCCGGACGATGCGGATCATCCGCCAGAACCTCTTCTGGGCCTTCGCCTACAATACGCTGGGAATCCCCATCGCGGCTTTGGGCCTGCTCTCCCCCATGATGGCGTCGGCCGCCATGGCGCTTTCGAGCGTCACGGTGGTGACCAACAGCCTGCGGCTGCGGTAGCTCGGCGCCGGTGAGCCATTGGTAAGCCGGATGGTGGCCGCACCCGCCGGGAAATCTCCCGGGCCGAGCCGGCGCCCGTTTTCAGTGGCGATTGGTATCTGTTCACGTCGTTTCGGCGGAATGGCGAGACCGGCGTCTACTTCGCGATTGGCAACGACGGCCGGCGGTGGACGCCGCTCAATGACAACCAGCCTTGGGTGAAGCCCGAGCAGCCCGGCATGTTGATGCGCGATCCATGGCTGGGGCAAGGCCCGGACGGCACGTGGCACATGGTCTGGACATGGGGATGGACCCGGGCTTCAACTCGATCGATGCCGCCGTGGCGCAGATCGGGCCGGAGTGGTGATCCTCCGGGCGCCCTTACTTGACCGTTAAGGGCACCGAAGCGATGACGTTTTCCCATTCCAGTTGCAGTTTGCCCTGGTTGCCGCCCGCGCTGGAGAGCGTCATCTTATAGGTTTCAATGGGAGCGGGCGGTTTGCTCATAGTCATGGACACGCGGCCCAGGTCCTGCTCCTGGTGATACTCCGTGCCAAACTGGCCGGTCTGCTTGTTGACCACCAGCTTCCACTGCTGGGGATCGAGCCAGACGAACAGGGTGTAGTCTCCCTTGGGCACGGCGAGGCCGCCGATGTCGAGATCGGCATCAGTGTGAAACGCGGTGGCCTCATTGGCGCCGGCGCGCCAGATGGTGTTATCGAGCTGGAGCGCGCCGGTGCCGTTGAAGATTTTCCGGCCGCGCATGGAGGGCGCGCTGTACTTGATGGCGATAGTCTTGCCGTTGATGGTGACGGAAGTATTCGCCGGAGGGCTGGCCGGGGCCTTCTTTTCGGCTTTCTTCTGTTCCTGGGCAAGTCCGAGAGCCGTGGCGACGGCGATCAGCAGAGCGGTGGTCAATGCGCGTTTCATGGTGTGGGTTGTCCTCTAACAGCGAGTATAGCGCCGCCGCCGGTGATATCTTCTAAATGATGGCCGTATCAATGGANNAGTGGCTGTGCGCAAAGGCTGGCAGAAGCCGTCGAGGCTCTATGGCTGGGCGATCCGCACGGTGGTCTGCGTGGTCGCGGTGGCGTTCCGCAATCCCGTGGATACCGTCGATCTCATCGTGTGGGGGATGGCGGCGGTGGCGTTCGCCGGGGGCATGCGGAGCGTTTTGCGCCAGAAGCCGCCAGAGGACCTCACGCGCCGGATCTTTCCGGACGAGCCGTAGCGTTTTCCGGGGTACTAGCAGTACTAAGCCCTATAGGGGATACTTCTCTTCAATAACTTGAACAGTACCTTCTGGCTAGTATTTTAACGATGGGAATCCGTCAAAAATACGTTGATGAAGGGATCTTGTCGTGTTAGTCTTAGTAAGGTTTAGTATTTAAAGATGTAGGGCCAAAAAGCAGTTGTCGCCCGCGGGTTCTCCAGGATCCGACAACGCCCGTACCTGTTTAGGAGGTTCCTTGAGATGAGCAGAATTCGATTCGCGGCCGTCGTTCTGGCGTTGGTCGCTTTGACTGCAACCCCCAGTTTCTCTTCGACGATTGCGTATACGCAGTCTGAACAAATCTTCGGGAATCAAGAATGGTTTGGATCCCTGGGTATGGATTTCCAGGTGCTGAGCCCTATAGTCGTGACGGAGATCGGGGTATTCTCCAACAATGCGTTCGGCCAAGTGTCAGTAGCCTCGCCCGGTACGGACTTAAACGCCGCTATTTTCGCGCTTCCCAGCGGCTACTCCGACACCTCCGGCACGATCATTTCAGCGACCGAAGTCTCCTTTGAGACCGGCACAAACTACGCCGTGTTCGAGAACTGGCTCTTCCAGAACATCGCTCCGGTCGTGCTGCTTCCCGGTTACTACACCATCGTAGCGCAGGGCTATGGCTTGGCTGATCCGAACGGAAATAACGGAAACCCACCGTATCCGACGCTGTCAAGTGAGAACACCGGTGGCGGGTTGATTGCGTTTGGCGGCTCTGCGCGCTACGAGATCGCAAACCTCACCTCTTTGCCTAACCCCGTGGACTTTCCCTCAACTCTCGACACAGGGCCGTCGAACCGCTACTATGCCGGCGACTTGCAGTACGAGGGGGTTCCCGAGCCTGTCAGCCTGGCTCTGCTTGGCTCTGGCCTCGTTCTCATAGGCGTGCTCGGGCGCAAGCGGTTCGCGCGGTAAAGCTCCCATTTCGTCTCCGATATTGGCCGGAACGCCAAGGGCGTGCCGGGCCCGAGCTTGATCTCGCCGGATCTTTCCGCACGAGCCGTAGCGTTATACTCAAGTGCGGAGACAGCAGATCGGAATCCACCTATGAATCGGAGAACGTTTCTCGGCGTTGCCGCGGGCTTGACCCTCGCGGATGCGGGCGCGCAGACGCCCTCATCCATACCTGTCATCGATACGCACATTCACCTGTTCGACACGTCGCGTCCTGGGGGCGTGCCATGGCCCAGCAAGAACAACCCGGCGCACAAGGTCATGTACCAGCCTTCTTTGCCCTCGCGATACCGCAAGGTCGTCGATGGGCTGGGGATCGTGGGCGCCATTGAGATCGAGTGCAGCCCATTGCTGGAGGACAACCAGTGGGTGCTGGACGTCGCCAGAGACGACACCATCATGGTGGGTACCGTCGGGCACCTGACGCCCGGCACGCCCGAATTCAGGCCGAATCTCGAAAGGTTCCACAAGAACCCGCTCTTCCGGGGAGTCCGGTATGGGCTGGGCGGGCAGGCCGGCCAGGAAGTCGATCGGCCGGAGTTTATCGCCGATCTCAAAGCCCTGGCCGATGCGGACCTGGTTATGGATACGGCGAATCCCAGCGTGTCGTTGCTGGAAGGTGTCGTGCAAGTGAGCGACCGCGTTCCCAATTTGCGCCTGGTCATCGATCACCTGCCGCAGATGTTGCGGCCCACCGAATCCGTGGCGCAGGCCTCCTATGACGCCAGCATGAAGGCGATCAAGGGCCGGCCGCAGATCTACGTGAAAGTATCGGAGGTGCTGCGCCGCGCAGACGACAAGATCCCCGTGGATCTCGATTTCTACCGCCCCAGGATCGACGAAGTACTGGACGTTTTCGGAATCGACCGCGTGCTCTACGGGAGCGACTGGCCGAACGCCGACCAGTGGTTACCGGTTCCGGTTGGATTCAAGATCGTCCAGGAGTACTTCATGGGCAAGGGACGGGCGGCGGCCGAGAAATACTTCTGGCGAAATTCGATCAAAGCCTACAAATGGGTCAAACGAACCGCCAGCCAGCCGCAGGCCTGACCCTAAGGAACCGTCTAGAAATAA
>PMYB01000168.1 GCA_003170915.1 Bryobacterales bacterium
GCGGGCTCCTCTCTCAGCGCATTGCTGCTTTCCTCTCTCGAGATTATGCGGTATTAGCCCCGGTTTCCCAGGGTTATTCCACACTAAGAGGTAGATTACCCACGTGTTACTCACCCGTACGCCACTTTACTCACCAGATTGCTCCGGCTTTCTCGTTCGACTTGCATGTGTTAAGCGCGCCGCCAGCGTTGATTCTGAGCCGGGATCAAACTCTCATTTAAATCAATGAGAATGGCTGGGGCGTGCCCCAACCCAAATTCGCTCCGGTTTTACTCAGAGTACTGACGAGTTCTTCTTTACTGCATCCAACCAGATTGTCAATGATCTGCGCTCGCCTTCCCCGGCGTCTTTCGATACCGGAACCGGCGGCAGGCCTCGAAACTTGTTCCAACCGCGGCCTCCGCGCACGGACGCCTACGGCTGAGAAACTTTAGAACTTTAAAAAGAACCACACAGGAAGGCCGTATTCCGCTCCGCGCGGTGGCCCGCACGGAGTTTTGTTACCATTCCTTACAGGGGACCTCTTTCCTTTTATACCACCGCCGCCTCTCCACAAGCAAGTGCTCCGGAAGGCGTGCGATTCCTCAGATCCCCAATTCGGCGACTTGCCCAGAATACCAAAGAGCGGCCCGCACGCGCAAGTGCTATTGCCGGAAAAAATTCCGGAATTCTCGGCCGAAAGAGAAAGGCCGATACAAGTCATTATAAACAAATCACTTATCGATTTGACAGCAATTCGCTTTTCCCCGCATTAAAATAGAGACATGTCGCTGCTCCCCGCCGCCCTGCTGTCTATGCTTCTCGCTACCCAGGCGCCCGCGCCGCAGCCCACCCTGCCTGAAATCCTGGCCCGCGTTGCCGAAGAGGCCGAGGTGCTCGAGCAGAACGCTCCCAAGGCCCTGACCCAGGAAACCCTCGAACAGCGAGCCTTGATAGCCCCTCCCCGCTTCCTGCCGCGCGTCGGAAAGGCCGCCACTGTTACCCCCAAGCCACAACTGTCGGTGCGCGAGATCGTTTCCGAATACAGTGTCGGCACCCTGAAGGAATCGGATTCGCGCAATCTGCTCGAATTCCGCCAGGTGATCTCCGTGGACGGCCGCCCTGTGCAATCGGCGGAACACGCCCGTCATGCGCTCTCGCTGGGCATCCAGTCCCCCGACGATCGCATTCGCAAACGCATGCTCGAGGATTTCGCCAAACACGGACTGGTCGACGTCGCCACCGACTACGGACTCATCCTCCTGGCATTCACCAAGCGTGGTCTGGAGGACATGCAGTTGAAGCCGGCCGGCGAAACCCGCGTGGGCGCCGAAGATGCGCTGGTTTTCTCGTGGCGGCAAAACTCGACGGCTGGCGGAGAACTGGAATTCTTCGGCAATCGGGCCGTGCGCCGTCCCTTGCAGGGCATGCTGTACGTCCGCAAGTCCGACGGCCTGCCGCTGCGCGTCCAGGCTTGGGCCGAGCACCCGGACGCGAAACGGACGATCCGCGACGAAGCCGCCGTGGATTACGCGCTGTCCGCCCACGGCTTCCTGATGCCCGCTTCGGTGGTCCACCGCCACCTCGTGGACGGCCGGCTCTGGATCGAGAACCTGTACCGCTACGAGCCCTTCAAACTGTTCAGCGCCGACGCCGAAATCAAGTTCACCGAAGTGCCCGAAACGCCTCCTCCCCCGCCGCCGGCGCCGCCCGGGAAATGAGCGCCGGCGCCGTGGTCCGAAGGGTGGCGGTTCTTATCCCGCGAACGTCCCGCAGATGGAAACCTCGATTCCCATCTCGCGGAACATCGCCGCCTTGGTCGCCAGCGCCAGGTCGGCCCCCTGCGCATCGGGAGCGTATGCCACCAACACGTGGTTGGCCTTGTGCCGCGCCATCATTTGGTCCCGCGTAACGCCGTCGAGCACCGCGTGCATCATGGGCCACTGCGGCGTGGTGATGCGCCAGCGCCGCTCCGTCTCCTCGAGCGGGAGTTCGATGGCCCGGCCGCGCCCCAGGTCCGCCTTCAGCCCGCCATCCACGAAAATCCGGCTCCATACCATCTCACCCGGCTTGCTCACGCCCTTGATGCCGCCGCCGCCCAAGCGGAAGTACATCGGCGGCTGGCGCTCGCTCACCGCGCCGGCGTATCCGCCCATCAGGTGCGCCGGAGGCACCGCGCCCGAAATCTCGAACAGCCAGACGAACTCCCCGGGCCCTGAGGGCACCCCGTTCACGTGGTATCGCTCGCCATAGCGCACATCGTGCAGCGTGCACTCCGGATCGTAGCCCAGTTCGGTCCAGATCCGGTTGGTCGCCAGCGCGTCCAGCCCCGCGCACTCGTCCACTTCGTTGAAGTGCGGCAGCGCGCGGCCCTCATAGAGCACGCGCCCATTGCCGCGCGCCTCGACCGGCGGCCGGTCCACGTTGTTCAACAGGCCCTCCGCCAGGTCCGACGCCGGCGCCAGGTCTTTCAGACCCTGCTGATACTGGATGCCGATCGTATCGCAACCGAAATCGTCCGCAATCCGCAGCGCCGCGATGTACATCTTACACTGGCCCAAAATCTGGCCGTCCGTCAGGTCGGTTTCCGGATTGGGCCCCGTCATGAACCTCATCCCCTTGCGATCCAGCCACTTCCGCACCGCCAGCGCTTCTTCGTCGCGCACCTGCTGCATCTCGGCGAACAGGGCCGACTGGCTCAGCCGCTCCTTGAATACGCCCGTCGCGTGCAGCAGCTCGTCGGGGATGATGGCGTTGTACATTCCCATGCACCCTTCGTCGAAGATGCCCATGATAGCTTTGTCGCGCCCCAGCTCCCGCGCCAATCGCCCCCCCCTCTCTTCCGCCGCGACGGGAAGCCGGAACTCTTTGAGCGGATGCACGTGGCTGAGATCGTGGCGCACCGCTTCGCCCGCCAGCCATTGGCGCAACCCGCTCAGGAAGAACTCATCCGTGAAGTCCTCGCTCCACAGCGTGCTATACGCCACCCCGGCCTTGGTGAGCGACGCGTTCAAGTTGAGCATCCCCACCAGCCCCGGCCATTCGCCGCTCCAGTTCGCCACCGTCAGGATCGGCCCGCCGTGCGTGTAGAGACCGTGCAGAATATGGTGCGTGTATTGCCATACGGCTTCTACCACCACCAGCGGCGCTTCCGGAGGAATATCGCGGAAAACTTCCATCCCGCGCTTCTGGCTGTCTATGAACCCGTGGCCCTTCTCGGGGTCGCAGGCGTGGCCCCGGCGCACCTCCCGGCCCTCGCGGCGGATGGCATTCATGACAGCTTCCTCGACGCGAACCTGCGCCGGCCAGCACATCTGGTTGGCCGCCAGACGCAGATCTCCGCTGGCTATAACGATAACGGTATCGGACATGCTTACATTCTTACACCGGGCGCGTCTGCGCGTCCAGCCGTTAAGGCTCCCGGCCTGGAATCGCTGTCACTCGGGAGAAGCCTTCGTCGATGTCCGGCGGCGCCAGTTTCGCCGACATCTTGGCCATGGCGTCTTCCGGCACCACCCGATGCCTCCGCGCGTTCCGCGCGCGGCACACTTCCAGCGGCACGTCGAAGAACACCGCCTCCACGTCGCACCCGTACGATTTGCCGATCCCTATGTACGGCCGCCGCTCCTCCACCGTGAGGTTGGTGGCGTCGATGTAGGTCGCCGACCGCCCGATCGCCAGCCGCTGCCGCAACAGGTAACGCAGCGCCTGGAAGACGCGGTCATGGATGGTCTGGTCGGTTTCGTCATCCGCCAGCAGGCCGCGGATGGCATCCGAGGAAAGTCCCGTCACTCCTAGTTGCGCCAGGTACGTGGACTTCCCGGAGCCCGGCAACCCTACCAGCACCACGATTCGCATCACGGGACACATACCTCGTGCCGAAAGAGGTTCCCGGCCCGCGCGAAGGCCCCGAGGGTGCGTACCCCCCGGGCCTTCACGAACCGGTCGCCTCCCGGGCCGTCTTTGCTGGCGGGTCTTCTTAAATGGTCGGAGCGGGGGGAGGTGTGCCGCCTCCGTCTTGGGGACCGGCCACCGGAGGGGGCGTAGCCGGAGGCGCCGCAGGCACGCTGGCCTGTGGGACCACCTTTGCGACGGGCTTCTTCACGACCGGCTTCACGGCCGGCTTCACAACCGGCTTCACGGCCGGCTTCACGACCGGCTTCACGGCCGGCTTCACAACCTTCTTGACCGCCTTCTTCACGACCGGCTTCACGGCCGCTTTCTTGACGGTCTTGGGGGCTACCTTCTTTGCGGCCGGCTTCACGGCCTTTTTCACTGCCTTTTTCACTGCCTTCTTCGCTACTACTTTCTTTGCGGGCTTCTTCTTCGCCATTCTGGTTCTCCTCAAGTTTATTAGTCCCTGGGAGGGTCACACTATCTTATCCCGAATCTCTCAAATAGCCAATCCCATCTTCCGAATTTTTGAATTTATCGCGCGCCGGGCCTAGCTGAACAGTCCCGCCAGCGATGCGCCGCCCAGCACCAGGATCGCCCACGGCAGAACCACCGCGAACAGCGCTCCGCCAAACGACAGCCTCTTCCCAGCGGCCGCCTTCAGTCCCGTGGCGGTCAGCAGAATCACCCAGATCGTAAACAGATCCAAGGACATGGCCAGCGTGTACAGGAACTTCGAGCTGTTGATCGGATCCATGAACGCCGCCGGATTGAACGCCAGCGGGTTCAGCAGGTTGAAATCGTCCGGGCTCTTCAGGAACATCACCACCGCCGCCAGCGCGTGCTTCAGGATGACCGGCAGCCCGGCATAACACACGATCGCGAATACCTGCTTGAACCTGACCCCCGCCGACATCATCCCGCTCGCAATCCCCAGCACGATGGCGGCCGAGATCACGTACATCAGCGGGAACATGACGATGGTCCCGAAGTAATACCCGATCCCCGTGAACTTGGTCTGCATGGCGATGGACGCATCCCGCTGCGCCGCCGGGATCCGCTCCATCGCCTGCTGCATGCGCGCATTGGTCTCCATCTGGTGCCGCACGAAGCGCTCCCATCCCACGTGTTGCCCGTACAGAAAGTAGAAGCCCACGCCGGCCACAATCACCAGCAGCAGCGGAACCAGCCAGCGCGGCCGCTCCGCGATATCCGCAAACGTCTTCCCCGGCTCGAAAAAGACCCCGGTCAGCCTCGAGAATTCGCTCATCCCCGCCGGTTCCGGTTCCACCGCCGGTGCGTTTTCAGGTGTCATATCAGCACGATTGTACTCCAGTCCGCCGCCGCCCGCTCGGCTATCGTGGAACAAATCGCGCGCCTATCGCGTATCCTGTGAATCGAGGCCATCTATGCGCGCAAAGCTCCTTCTTCCCATTTTGGCGGCCGCCCTGCTCTGCCTGGCAGCCTGCGATATCGAGGATTTCGGCGGGTTCGACCGCTATCGTCAGGACTTTCACTACACCTATCCCCTGAAATCCGGCGGGAGGCTTTCGGTCGAGACCTTTAACGGGTCCGTCGAGGTTTCCGGCTGGGACCAGCAAACCGTCGACATCAGCGGCGCCAAGTACGGCCCCACCCAGGAGGCCGCCGACGCGCTCAAAGTCGCCATCGACAACAGTCCCGATTCGGTTTCCATCCGCGTGACGCGCCCTTCGGACCGCCGCGGAAGCATGGGAGCGCGTTTCGTCATTAAGATCCCGCGCGCGGCGTATGTGGACCGCATTTTCACTTCCAACGGCGCCATCCGTACCGAGGATGGTAGCGGACCGGCGCGGCTGCGAACCTCCAATGGAGAGATCCGCGTGCAAGCCCTGCGCGGCAGCCTGGACGCCCAGACCAGTAACGGCGCCGTCGAGTTGATCGACGTCGAGGGCGACGCGAAGGCCCACACCTCGAACGGCCATATCCGCACCGAGGGGCTGCGCGGGGCCCTGGAAGCCGGCACTTCGAACAGCAGCATCAACGCCCGGCTCGAGCAAGTCCCGGCGGGCCGGCCGGTGCGCCTGGAAACCACCAACTCCAGCGTCGAATTGAGCCTGCCGCCCAACTTTGCCAACGATATCCGCGTGAGCACCAGCAACGGTGGGATCACCCTGCACATGCCTTACCAGGGGAACGCCAACGTCATGGCGCGGACCACCAACTCTTCCATCTCCTCCGACTTCGAAATCAGGATGCAGGGCGAATTCAGCAAGAACCGCCTGGAAGGCGTCATCGGAAATGGCGGCCCGCTGATCGACCTGAGCACCTCCAACGGAAGCATCCGCCTGCTCAAGATGTAGGGGCCGGGCATGCCCGGCCCCTACGGGTCGCGTAGCGCGTCGCGAATCCGCCCCGTCAACATCTCCACAAACCGCTCGGGCGCGTAGCCGTTCATGCGGCTGAAAACCTGGCCGCGCTTCTCGATGATGATGGTGGTCGGAATATAAGTGATCCGGAGCGCCCGCGAAAGCCCGTCTTCGAAGTACACTTGATCCAACCACTTTTCCTCTTCCAGGAAACGCCTCACCGGCTCCCGGTCCTCGTCTGTGTCGATCGACAGGAACACCACGTCGGAATTGTCCTTGAAGCGCTGCTTCACTTGCTCGTAAAGGGGATGCTGCCCGCGGCACGGACCGCACCAGGTGGCCCAGAAGTCGAACACCACCACCTTGCCCTTGAGGCTTGCCATGCTCAGCTTCCGCCCGTCGAGGCCGGCGAGCGTGAACTCCATCGGGTCGGTGAGCTGCGCATTCGGGTCGCTCGCCCGCATCGTCAGCTCGCGCGTGTGGATCAGCGCGACGTTGCGGTCGTATGCCTCGAGCACCAGGTCGCCGAGGCCGTTTTCCGAGCCTTTGGCCTGGCGATAGAGCTCGCCCATGCGCCCGCGGTCGCGCGCCCGGCCGGCATCGGTCGAGCTCGGGTCGGGGATGGTGAAGGCATCGGCCAGGCGGCGGGCCGCTTCTTCCGGTTTGCCGAGGCGCTCGTACCAGCGCGCCGTCTCGCGCGCGGAATCGGCATTCGGGTAGGTCTCAAATGCGCGTCGGGCCAGCGCCAGCGCTTCCTCCAGGCGCCCCAGGTTGCCGCTGGCGCGCGCCTCGTCGCAGAGCGCGCGTTCCATGCCGCGGTCGGTTTCGTTGCGCCATTGGGCGGCGCTGGGCCCAGAGGGCACCCCGGCGCGCGCGTTGTCCTTCTGCATCTGCCGGACCAGCTCTTCGTACCGGCGCGCATACTTCAGGGCGCGCTCCCAAGCCTCCTTCGAGCCGCCCGCGAGCAACGCGCGGGTAACCTGCTCCAGAATCTGAAGGTCGTCCGGCTGGCGCGCCAGCACGCGCTCGCCGTACACGATGATGCGGTTGTCGTCGCGGGCCTCCATGGCGGCTCGCACCGCCGCGCGCTCCAGCTCCGCCCGGCGCGCCGAATCCGGATACTGCTCCAGGTGCTTCTCGATGGCGCGCAGATACTCGAGCGGGCTCGATCCCGCTCCCGAAAGCGCTTTTTCCAGGTCCGCCTGTTCCTGCCCCTGGGCCGGGCAGACACTGGCGAGCGCCGCAAGCAGCACAAGCCATCTCATGGTTTCGGGTTGCGAATGGCCTCGGCGATCTCCGCCGCCCGCGCCCGCGCCGTGTGCATGTAGCTTTCGTTCTTGGCGATGCGCTCCAGCATGGGGAGATACTGGTCCATACCCACCAGCCGCTTGCGGTCCATGGCCGATTCCAGCAGCAGCAGCGCTTTCAGCACTCCCAACCGGTCGTACTTGGCCGTGCGCTCCAGTTCGATGCGGTGCTCGGCCGATTCCCCCATGCGCTCGAACCAGTCCATCAGCTCGCGCGCCTGCGGGTCCTCGGAGAAATTGAACTTGACCTCGCTCTTCCGGTCGCCGTTCTCGTAGCGGAAAGTCTTCGCCCCCATGAAGGCCACTTTCAGCGGCGATTCCAGCGGGTGTTTGAAATAGTCCAGCTTCTCCGCCAGGCCGAACACTTCGTTCGCCTCGGCTTCCGTGAGCCGAAACTTGAGGGGGTTGTCCTCGTCCGGCGCCTCCCGGTACTCGGCGTCTCCATTCTGCTCGAGCGTCACCTGAAAATAAGGCGGGACGCTTCCCGGAAAGGACCTGGAATAGAAGAGCCGGGGACCGTCGCCGGCGAAAAGAACGTTCGCGAAAAGCAGAATCAAGGTCCACTTCATACCGGTTCCCGTCTACACCAGCTTGCGCCTGGTGGATTCACGCGTAGCGTGGCAGATGGCCACTGCCAGGGCGTCGCAGGCATCTTCCGATTCGATGGCCTCCGGCAGCCGCAGCAGCGACCGCACCATCAGCTTCACCTGGCTCTTTTCGGCCCGGCCATATCCCACCACGCTGGTCTTGACTTCCAGCGGCGAGTACTCCGCCATTTCGAGGCCAGCCTCGGCGATGGCCAGCAGCGCCACCCCCCTCACGTGAGCCAGCTTCAACGCCGTCTTGACGTTGGCCGAATAAAACACTCCCTCCACGGCGGCCGATTCGGGAACATGCTCCTGAATCAGGCGCCGCAACCCGCTCGCGATTTCCAGCAGCCGTCGCTCAAACGGCTCCTTCCGATCGGTGCGAATCACCCCCGCGGCCACCATCCGATGATCCAGCCCGTCGCTATCGATTACACCGTAACCGGTGCGTTCCGATCC
>PMYB01000152.1 GCA_003170915.1 Bryobacterales bacterium
AACAGATTAGGTTAACGCTTATTCGGCGCAAGCCGTGGGCTAAAGTCTATCGCTCCTGCGGAGCTGGCTTAAGTGAACAGTATTGCGCCTGAGCCGGTCCTTCGCGTTCCTCAGTCGTAAACGAAGTGCAGAACCTTCTTGAGATCCTCCCAGGCCTCGCGCTTGGCGTCTTGATTGTAAGGCCGCAGCAGGTAGGAGGGGTGGTACGTGACCATGACCGGGACATCGCGCCACTGAAACCACTTGCCCCTCATCTTGGTGACGCCTTCTTTGTGACCGGTGACCCAGCGGGCGGCAGTGCCGCCTAAAGCGCAGATGGCCTTGGGGCGGATCGCCGAGAGCTGGCGGGCCAGAAACTGCCCGCAGACTTCCATTTCGTCCGGCTCGGGGGTGCGATTGTCGGGCGGGCGGCATTTCACGACGTTGCAGATGTAAACGTCGTCGCGGGTCAGTGCGATGCCCTCGCGCTTGGCCGTGTTCTCGATCATCTGCGTGAGCAACTGGCCGGCGCGGCCCACGAAGGGGATGCCTTGAGCATCTTCATCGGCGCCGGGGCCTTCACCCACGAAGACCAGCGGCGCGGTCGGATTGCCCACGCCGAAGACAATTTTGTTGCGGCCCTCGTGGAGACGGCAGCGGCGGCAATCTCCGATGTCGGCCAGGATCTGGAGAAGCGTCTCGCCAGCGGGTGTTTCCGGCACAGGTACCGCGCGCCGATACAGCGTCTTGATCCCCAGGTCCTGGTAGAACTCGAGGTAGCCGCGAAGTTGGTCAGCGTCCATCGGCGGCATGAAGGGCCAGGCGCAGTTTCAGTGCTTCGTCGAAAATGCGGTCGGCGATCTCGCGCTTGGGGGCGCGGGGCAGGGAAAGGAGTTCACCGGTCGATAGCGCCAGCACGACTTCGTTTTCGTCGGATTCGAAGCCCGTCTCGCTGCCGCCCACCAGGTTGCCCACCACCATATCGCAGTTCTTGGATTCCAGCTTGCGGCGGGCTTCCTGGTGCAGGTTTTGTGTTTCCGCGGCGAAGCCGATCAGCAGGCGGTCCCCCTTCTTGCGGCCCAGTTCGGCCAGGATATCGGGGGTAGGGTCGAGCTCCAGGGACATGCGGGCCGCGGTCTTTTTGACCTTCTGCTCCGGAACTTTGCTCAGATGGAAATCGGCCACCGCGGCAGCCTTGACGACGATGCCGGCGGGCGCAAGGTTCTCGAGCACCTTCTCGCGCATCTCGGCGGCAGTGCGCACGGAAATCACCTCGACGCCGCGCGGTGGCGCCAGGTGCACGGGACCGGAGATCAGGATGACGCGCGCGCCCCGGGCGGCGGCGGCTTCGGCCAGCGCATAGCCCATCTTGCCGCTGGAACGGTTGGAGATGTAGCGCACCGGGTCGAGCGGCTCCTGCGTGGGACCGGCGGTGATCAGCACGGTTTCGCCATCCAGGTCCCGCCCCCTCCGCGATTCGCGCTCAATGGCTTCCACAATGGCTCCCGGGTCCGCCAGCCGGCCGGGGCCGGTCATCCCGCACGCCAGGTAGCCGCTGTCCGGTTCCACGATGCGGTGGCCGCGCCGGCGCAGCGTTTCGAGGTTGGCCTGGGTGGCGGCGTGCCGCCACATGTTCGAGTTCATCGAGGGCGCCACCACCACCGGGCCGGTGAAGGCCAGGTAGAGCGTGGTAAGAAAGTCGTCCGCCAGGCCATGGGCCAGCCTGGCGATCAGATCCGCGGTGGCCGGAGCAATGGCCATCAGCTCGTTTTCCTGCGCCACCGAAATGTGCTCGATGGCGCTCTCGATGGCGAACAGATCGGTCAGCGTCTTGCGCCCGGTCAGAGCGGCGAACGTCAGGGGGCTGATGAACTCCTGCGCGGCGCGGGTCATGACGGCCTGCACCGCATGGCCTTCCTGCATCAGCAGGCGCGCAATCTCGGCGGACTTATAGGCCGCGATTCCGCCTCCGACGCCCAGGATGATCTTCATGCCAGCTTACAGAACCGCTTCGGGCTGCGGTTCCTCCGGCGCGTGGCCGGTGAGGCTGTACTTCACCAGGCCGCGCCGCACCTCTTCCATGGCGATAATGGTGGGCTTCTTGGAAGACGTGGGCAGCACGGGACGCGCGCCGCCCTGCAATTGCCGGGCCCGCTTGGCCGCTACGATGATGAACCGGTAGGTGCTCTGCTCGGCGTCGTCGGGGATGGTGCAGTGCGCGTTATTCCGTGGGGCTTTATCAGCCATGATGTCGTTACCTCTTCAAGCTCGAAATGTGTCCAGAATGGGCCGAATCTGTTCTTCGATCCTGGTCCGCCGCACCCGCTCCGCCCGCACGATAGCGCTTAGAGTGGCATCCGACTCGTCCAGGTCGCGGTTAATCAAAACATAATCGTACACGCCGTACTGCCGAATCTCCTCGGCCGCGTCCCGCAGCCGTCTTTCGATCACGTCTTCCCGGTCCTCGCCGCGCGCACGAAGCCTCTGTTCCAAAATCTGCCGCGAGGGAGCCAGGATGAAGACGGAAACAGCCTCGGGAATCTGCCTCTTTAATTGTCGCGCACCTTGCACGTCGATGTCGAGCACCAGGTCCCTGCCCTGGGCCTGGGCCTCCTCGAGGATGCCGCGGTGCGTGCCGTAGTAATTGCCGAAAACCTCGGCCCATTCGAGGAACTCGTTGCGGGCCATCATGGCTTCGAAATCCTCCCGGGAAACGAAACGGTAGCTGTGGCCGTCCACCTCATCGCCCCGCGGTTGGCGGGTGGTGTAGGAGACCGAAAACATCAGGCCGGGCAGGCTGGCAAGCAGGCGCGAAACCAGGGTGGTTTTTCCCGAGCCGGAGGGTGCGGAGATGATGAAGACAGTAGTCATTCCAAATTCAGCGACTGCTCGCGGATTTTGTCGATCTCGGATTTCGCGGCCAGCGCCAGCTCGGTCATCGTCAGGCCGAGGTCGCCCAGGCCGCCGGTCTTGGAAAGAACCGTGTTCGATTCGCGGTTCATCTCCTGCAGGAGGAAATCGAGACGCTTGCCCACTTCGCCATCGCCTGAGAGCATGGCGTCGAGTTGCGCGGCGTGCGTCCGCAAGCGGACCAACTCCTCGGCGATGTCGCTGCGATCGGCCAGCAGGGCGGCTTCCTGCGCCAGGCGTTGGGGGTCCATGGCGGCGCCGGCGAGCAGGTCGGCCAGTTTTTCCTTGAGACGCTTGTGGAAGGCGGCGCCGGCGCCCGCGCGAATCTCTTCCATGCGGCTCACGAGGCCGCAAACCGTCTGGCAACGCTGCCGCATTTCCTGCGCGATGGCGGTGCCTTCCCGTTCGCGGAAGGCATTGAGCAGGACCAGCGCTTCGGCGGCGGCTTCCAAAACGGCCTTGGCGACCTCTTTTTCAACTTCTTCGTCGCTGGCGGCACTCAGCATGCCCGGAATGCTCAGGGCGGAGTTGAGGTCCGGCTGGCCGCTCAGCCCGTAGAGCCCGGCGGCGTCCCGAAAGGCCTGAATGTAGGCGTCGAGCAGCGGCCGGTTCAGCGTGGCGGCTGCGCCCGCCGTCCGGGTGAAGGAAACCTGGATCTCCACGTGGCCGCGCGCCACCCCGCCCTTGACGACGCCGCGCACCTCGTGCTCCAGAGCGTCCATTTCCGCGGGCATGCGGCAGTGCATGTCCAGGCCGCGATGGTTCACGCTCTTCAGGGTCGCGACAATCTCGCCCTGCCCGATGTTTTTTCTTACGCGGGCGAAGCCCGTCATGCTGCGCAGGCTCACAGATCCACCCCCGATCCGACGTCCTCGAACTGAAGCTCGTGAAGCCGCTGATAAATTCCGCCGTGATTGATGAGCTCTTCGTGTGTTCCCACCTCGCGCACACGGCCCTTGTCCAGCACCACGATCTTGTCGGCCCGGCGGATGGTCGACAAGCGGTGCGCGATCACGATGACGGTGCGGTGCTCCATCAGGTTGGCCAGCGCCTTTTGAACCAGCATCTCGGATTCCGTGTCGAGATGCGAAGTGGCCTCGTCGAGAATCAGGATGGGCGCGTTCTTCAGCAGCGCGCGGGCGATGGCGATGCGCTGGCGCTGGCCGCCGCTGAGCTTGAGGCCGCGGTCGCCGATTATGGTCTCATATCCCTCCGGCATCCGCAGGATGAACTCATGGGCCAGCGCTGTCTCCGCCGCGCTGCGTATCTCTTCCATGGGCGCGTCCGGCCGGGCATAGGCGATGTTGTTGGCCACCGTGTCGTTGAACAGGAAGGTGTCCTGCGCCACGATTCCGATGAGCGACCGCAGCCCGGCCAGGTCGAGGTCGCGCACGTCATGGCCGTCCACGCTCACGGCCCCGCCGACGACGTCGTAGAAGCGCGGCGCCAGGTTGGCGATGGTGGTCTTTCCGGCGCCGCTTGGTCCCACCAGCGCCACCACCTCGCCGGCCTTCACTTCAAAGTCGAGATTCTGAATCTGGAAGCCGTTGGGCGCGCCGGGATAGCGGAACGTCACGTTCTCGAAGACGATGCCGCGCTCGAACTTCTCGATCTTGAGCGCACCCGGCTTCTCGACGATTTCTTCGATGTGATCGAGGTGTTCGAAAACCTTCTGCGAGGCGCCCAGGGCCTGCTCGAATATGTTGTGGATGCCCACCAGGCGCTTGACGGGCTCATACAGCATCAGTAAGGCGAACACGAAGCTGGTGAAATCGCCGGCGGTCAAGGTGCCCGCTTTGATCTGGATGCGGGCGTAGGTGAGCAGGCAGACTATGGTGATGGCGCCAAACATCTCGATCAGCGGCGAGGAGAGCGCCTGCTGCGCCACGTACCGCAGATTGGTCGTCAACAGCTTATGCGAAGCCTCGCGGAATCGCCGGGATTCGTAAGGTTCGGCCCCAAACGCCTTCACCACCATGTGGCCGCTCAGGGTCTCCTGGAGAATCTGGTTCAGCTCCGCCTGGCGGTCCTGAGTGCGGCGGCTGGTGCGCCGGATGCGGCGGCCGATGCGCGTGGTCGGCACCGCCACGAACGGCAGCACGGTCAGGCTCGCCAGCGCCAGCCTCCAGTCCTTGGTCATCACCACCAGCAGCAGCGAGACGGCCGTAAACGTTTGCCGTAACAGATCCGCCAGAATGTGCGATGTGGCCAGTTGCACCTTGTCGATGTCGTTCATGATCGACGACATCAGCCGCCCGGTGGAATGCGATTCAAAAAACTCCGCGCCCTGCTTCAGCACCTTGTCGAACACCGTGTCCCGCAGGTTGGTTACCGCGGAGAACCCCACGTAATTCACCAGGTAGTTGCCGAAGTAATCGCAAACACCCTTGGTCAGAAAAACCGCCAGGATGGCGAAGGCCACCATGGTCCAGACGTTGTGGATGGAAGAGGGCACGAAATTGCTGAGGTAGAAGTTGTGGTGGAAGATCGGGTCGGTGTACAGCTTCACTGGGGTATTGGCCGCGCTGGCGTTGAGCACTCTGTCGAAGATCGGACCAATCAAGAGCGCCATCATGGCGGTGGCGCCGCCCGCCGCGGCCATCAGGATCACGGATGCCGCCAGAGACACCCAGTAGCGGCGGGCGTAGGCCAGCAGGCGCAGCAGTTCCGTCATGCGGCCACCCGCAGGCGCGCCAGCGCGTCGAGGACCTGCGCCACGCCTCCGGGCGCGATCACCACTTCCGATACGGTGCGCCACGGGCCCCAGATGGCCGGATCCGAGGCGCCGAAGATCACCACTGCCGGCACTCCCAGGGCGGCCGCCATGTGGGCGGGACCAGAATCGTTGCCCACGAACAGCGAGGCACCGGCGATCAGCGACTTAATCTCGGAGAGCGGCGCGCCGGCGATAGCGCGGAACGCCCGAAACGGGGAAAAATCATCGCCGCCGCCGCCGATGAAAACCGGCTCGATCCCGGATTGTTTCAGGTGTTGCGCGACCGCCAGAAATCCGCCCGCGCCCCAGGTCTTCCCCGCCGTAGTAGCAAACGGATGAATGATTGCCTTTGTGGCGCAGGCACTCATGCCTGCCGTGTCGGCACTCATGCCGACACTCCCCACCACCTTCGCCCTCGGCACATCGCAAATCGGCGCCCCCAAATAAAAAACCGCCGACGCCAGATGCTCGGCCGTGTGCACCTTCCGTTCCACCCCCAGAATCTCCTGCGCGCGCGGAATTCGCACATTGTACACCGCCCGATACCGGAAATGCCCAAAACCCGCCCGGTACCGCGCTCCCGACAACGCCGTCATCCAGGCGCTACGCCCGCCGCCGTGCAGGTTCAGGCACAACCTCGGGCGCCAGCGGCGGAGCGCGCCCAGGGCAGGGGGCAGAATCTCATCCAGGTCGGGATTGCCCTCGAAGACCGCACGGAAGCGGTCTTCCACCATCACCGCCAGGCGCAGGTCCGGACGCGAGCGTTTGAGAATCTCGAGCGCGGGTGTCGAGAGCACGCAGTCCCCCAGGGACCGGAGCCGGATAATTCCCACCCGGCTCGCCCGCGGCAAACATTCCAGAACGCTTTGCACAGCGCGCCTATTCTTCGATTTTCGCCTCGTCCACCAGCATCACGGGAATGTCGTCGCGAATGGGGTAGACGCGATGGCACTGGACGCACTTCAAGCCGCTCTGGTCGGGCTTGAGCTCCACCGTGGCCTTGCAGACGGGGCACACCAGAATCTCGAGCAGATCTTTGCTGATAGCCATAGCGTATCTATAGTTTAGCAGGCGCCACGCCGATCCACGCTTGACGCTGCTGAAGACGGGCGCTAGACTACTCATCCGTGGACAATCGCTTCCTTCTTTACGGTTCAGCGGGACTGCTCATGCTTCTGGGCCTCATCCCGTGTGGGTTTAGTCAAACGCGCTACGATCTGCTCTTGCAAGGCGGACGCGTGATCGACCCCAAGAATAAGATCAGCGCCGTTCGCGATCTCGCCATCCTGAATGGCCGCATAGCGGCAGTTGCCGAACATCTCGATCCAGCCGCCGCTGTGAAAACGGTGAACGTTTCCGGCCTGTACGTCACACCGGGGCTGGTCGACATCCACGTACACGTGTTCGCCGGGACCGGGGAGCGGGGGTCTTATGCCGGGGACAATAGCGTGTACCCGGACGGCTTCACCTTCCGCGTCGGCGTGACCACGGTAGCGGACGCGGGCTGCGCCGGCTGGCGCAATTTCGAAGACTTCAAAACCCGCGTCATCGACCGTTCCCAGACGCGCGTGCTCGCGTTTTTGAACATCGTCGGCGCTGGCATGCGTGGACCGAAGTACGAGAATAACCTCGAAGATATGGAGGCCGCGCCCTCCGCTGAGATGGCGCTGCGCCACAAGGACGTGATCGTCGGCATCAAGACGGCGCATTACGCCGGACCGGGGTGGGGTGCGGTGGAACGCGCGGTCGAAGCGGGCGCCAGGGCCAGGATTCCCGTCATGGTCGATTTTGGCGAGGTCCGGCCGGAACGCCCTTCGAGCGACCTCTGGACCAAGAAACTGCGGCCGGGCGATATCTACACGCACTGCTATTCCGGGCTTCGGAACGAGCTGGACGACTCCGGCCGTGTGAACCCGGCCATGATCGAGGGACGCAAGCGCGGGGTTATCTTCGACGTCGGACATGGCGGCGGCAGTTTCGCCTGGCGAGTCGCCGTGCCGGCCATCCGGGAGGGCTTCCTCCCCGATTCGATCTCCACCGACCTGCACATCGGCAGCATGAACGCGGGCATGAAGGACATGCTGAACGTGATGTCGAAGTTCCTGGCGATGGGCCTCTCCCTGGATGACGTGATTCTCCGATCCACCTGGAACCCCGCTCGCGAAATCCACCGCGAAGAGCTTGGGAACCTCTCCGTGGGCGCGCCCGGCGACGTGTCGGTGTTGCGGCTCGAGAACGGCAAGTTCGGTTACACCGACATGTATGGCGCGCGGCTGCAGGGAAACCAGAAGCTTGTCTGCGAGCTGACGATTCGCGACGGGAAAGTGGTCTATGATCTGAACGGCATCACGCGGCCGGATTGGGACACGCTCCCGAAGAACTACACGCAAACCGGCGACCCGCGCTGGGACGCTATCAGCCCGGCCAGAAGGACCACCCCGCGGCCGCCGGCTCAGTAGGCCACTTCAGAAGTTCACTAACGTATTCTGGCACGATTGCATCGACGCTGTCCTTTCTCTAATATCGGAATCATGAATGGCTCGACCATCGTCGTGGCGGGGGCTACCGGTAATCTCGGCGGACGCATCGCCAGGGCTTTGCTCGAACGGGGAGCCAGCGTAAAAGCGCTGGTTCGCCACGGCACTGCGCGAGACAAGCTTGAGCGACTGCGGGACCTCGGCGTGACGATTGCCAGTGTCGACATGAGCAGCGCTTCCCAAGTGACACTGGCATGCTCGGGTGCGTCCTGCGTGGTGTCCGCGCTACAAGGATTGCGGGACGTGATCCTGGAAACGCAAACGGTTCTGCTCGACGCTGCGATCAAGGCTGATGTGCCACGTTTCATTCCGTCCGACTACTCGATCGATTTCACCAAGTTTCCACCCGGAGAGAATCGCAATCTCGATCTGCGCCGGGACTTCCACAAGCGCCTCGATAAGACTTCGATTTCAGCGACCACGATCTTCAACGGTGCGTTTGCCGATATGCTGACCGGTCAGATGCCACTCATTCTCTTCAAACTGAAGCGAGTCCTCTATTGGGGCGACGCGGACCAGCGCATGGACTTCACGACGATGGACGACACGGCCGCATTCACGGCGAGTGCGGCTCTTGATCCGTCTACCCCTCGCTTTCTACGTATTGCTGGCGATCGACTCAGCGCCCGGGAACTGATGGCGGTTGTAAGTGCGGTGACCGGAAAGCAGTTCCGCCTGTTCCGTGCCGGAGGTCTGGGAATACTCGGCGCGCTGATCAAGGTCGCGCGCACGGTCGCTCCCGGAGAGAAGGAACTTTTCCCGGCATGGCAGGGCATGCAGTACATGCGTAACATGTTCGACGGCCGGGCAACGCTAGAGCCGCTCGACAACGATCGCTATCCCGGTATTCATTGGACGACTGCGCGGGATGTGCTCTCAGCGCGTCAAGTTAGTTAGGCTGCGCGTCGGCAAGAGCTCGGTGGGCGCCGGATGAGCATCCGGCCAGAGCGGACTATCGAAAACCTCGACACCGCGGTAGCGTCTCTCAGAAGGGACATATGGGGCGCGTTGAGCCAGTTCGGCGGGTCGGGCGTGTTACGGCCAAGTGGATGAAGCCTACGTTTTCCTCAGGGTTGCTCAAGAGTCGGAGGGTTTTCCCCCATACTTCCAGAGAAACTTGTCGATCTCTTTGAAGCTGAACGAGCCGAGGCTATAGCAATCCCTGAAAGCGGTCATGAGCGCCACGAACTCTGGATAGCAGTTCCAGAGATCGCCATGCACGCTCAGAAACTTCGCAAAAGCGGTCCGCCTCATGGCTCGGAGATATCTGTCCACGCGAGAATCCCAGATCGGGTATGACACCTGGTTATGCCAACTACAGTACTTGGTTGCAAATGAGTAGTTGGTCCGATTCTTTCCTGTCGTGGTAATCGTGACGCGAGCGATTTTGTCCACGATTTCAGGCGAGTATTGTCCCCATTTGCGTCGATTTGGCCGGCGCACCGATGGCCTTACCTCGGAAGGCGACGGCTTCCAGCGCGAAACCGGGAAACGAAATAGTCGATACTCGGTCTCGACGATTCGTGCCACCACCTCTGCTTCAAATCGCGAACGCGGCGCGCGCACATGACTTCACCCGGGTCCAGTCCCGGTCACTTAGATGGCCAATGACGGTCAGCTCCGAGCGGTGCGCTGTCAGCACGTAGGCTCTGAAATAGGACTCGGCGCGAAGGCCGGCTAATTCCCAATCCATGAGAACGCAGTCCGTGGATGTGGTCGTCTTGGGCGCCTTTGTCGTGAGGATGCCGACGAGAACGTCGGGGCGTTCTACTAGGTATGTGGTACTGGAGACCACCACCGCCGGGCGGACCTTGGTTTCCAGGGCGCCAGCAAGCACGCCAACCACTACATCGCCGGGCTTCACTGCGATTCCTCTGGCTCCTCCGTTTCAAGCCGCCTCAGGGAGGCAGCCCTGAAATCCTGCAGATCTTCGTCGGTCCAGGAATCCGACCAGTCGATTCGATGGTGCGGTGAGAGCGTGGCTAATCGTTCGGCCAGAGCCGACAACTCAGCAGCCGTATCCGGCGGAAGCCGGCGGAAGACCTCCACCAGCGATGCTTCCCGCGGGTTCAATTGCATTTCCATAGCCTCGTAACCAGTATACGGCTGATGGGATGAGCACCCTCACAGGTACGCGATCACGTCGATTTCCACCAGTGAATTGCCCGGAACTCCGGCGGCCGCGATGGTCGTGCGGACCGGCGGCTCGGCGCCGAAGCGGCCCTGGAAGACCTCATTCATGCCTGCGTAGTCCTTCAGATCGGCCAGGTAGACGTTGCACTTGAGGACCTTCTCCATCGAGGAGCCTACCTTCTCGAGTTGCTGCTGGATCTGATCGAGGACGCCTTTGGTGTGCACCTTAATATCCCCTTCAGAGTGGTATCCCACGCCGGCTATGAAGACCAGGTTGCCGTAAGAAACCACGCCGTTGAACAGCGGCGGCTTGGCGCCCTTGGCGCCGCTCCCGTAGACCTTCTTCACCAGCTTCTCCTGGGCCGCCGCGGGCGCCGCCGCGGCCGTGGCCACCGCAGCCGCGGCGACCCCCGTTCGGAAAAAACGCCGTCGATTCGTGTTGCTCGTACAAGCCTCCCTTCGCTGACTGCTTCCAACCAATCACCCGGCCCGCCGCGCGCCGCCCCGGTAATGGTGTCTCTCGGCCGTCCAGCGCGCTTCGCCATACTCGCCCAGGTTGACCACGCCCGCCATCTTGTCGCCATCCACGGTCCCCGTGAAGCCGTAAGAAAGGCGGTTGCCTTCGGCTTGATGGGAACTCTGGAAACGCACCGTGTTGGCGGCCACCGTCCCGCTGAGGTCGCCCGTGTAGAACTCGCCGCGATGCGTGCCAACCAGCCGTGTCCCCTGTTGCTCCAGGATAATCGTGTGCTTCGCCGAACCTCGATCGTATTCCAGCCGCACCTCCCACTGCCCGGCGACTGAGACCGGCTCGCCTGGGGGCGGCGGGGCCGGATTTTCAAATTTCGGCGGGTTGGAGAGCACCGCGTACAAACGTTCTCCGATCGCCTTCTCGTCGCCGGGGATCAACATGTACGGAACGATAGAGATCGAACTGGACATGTTGCCGGGCCGGCTGCCGCTGGCTGAGGCCGGAACGATGCGGGGCTCGGTATCGCGCAGCAGTTTGCTCAATTCCTGGCCGGTTACGCCCAAACGCGCACCGTCCCACTGGATAGAGAGGCTCGGCGAGCGGTTGGAGAGGCCTTCGGTCGGCTGGTTGACCCGCGTGGTGACGCCCTCGATCCGTTTCACGCTGTCCGAGATGGCCGCCAGCCAGCTTTCCCATTGCGCCCATTCGGCCTTGTGGTCGCGTTTCACCCACATCTCGACGGCCGCCAGCATGCCCATGATCTCCTCTTTGCCGACTTTCAAGGAGCGCCCGAAGGCATGGTGCGGCGCGCTGTTGGCCCACGCCGCCTGGAGCAGATTCTTCTCGCCCAGCAGGAGGCCCGCGGCCTGGGGCCCCCGGATGCACTTGCCGCCGCTGTAGGCCACGGCCGTCGCGCCGCGCTGCAAG
This sequence comes from Bryobacterales bacterium, assembly GCA_003170915.1. Classification (GTDB taxonomy): domain Bacteria; phylum Acidobacteriota; class Terriglobia; order Bryobacterales; family Bryobacteraceae; genus Fen-178. The sequence continues at coordinate 11,675 of PMYB01000152.1, forward strand.
TGGACGTTGGGGATGGTCAGGATCTCGGCCGCGGCATCGACGATGACGGGAACGTTGTGCCGTTTTGCGGCTTCCGAAACGGCTTTCGTTCCCAGCGGGCCCTCGTCGCCCGGCCCTCCCAGGATATAGGCCATGGCCGTGCGCTCGGTGAATGCGGATTCGAGCTGGGAGGGTTCGCTCACCGTGACGATGGTCGCACCCGGCATGCGGATGGCGTGGTCGTAGACGTTGCGCGAGTACGCCGGAATCACAACCTCGTTCTTCAGCCCCTCGAGATTGGGGAGGCGTTGCATGCGCTCGGGGTTGGTTCCCGCGATGCAGGCCGCCGTCGAGTGCGTGAGTGCGGCGGCGCAGCCCGCCGTCACAATGCCCCACTCGGCCCCGGTCAGCTCCGCCAGGCGCCGGCCGACGCCGTCCATCAGCTCGTCCATGTCGACGTAGGCGCGCGAGGCATCGTCCATGGCGCGCTTGACCTCGGCGAGGGTCTGCGAGCCGGTGATGATCGTAAACGTGCCGCGGGCGTTCAACAGGGGCCGCACGCCGATGGAGCGGTACAGGTTGGCGCCGTATTCGAGCGGGGCCGCCGCGGCCCGCCGTATGCGTCCGCCCAGCGCCAGCGCGGCGGTAAGCAGCCCTCCCTGCCGGAACAGTTCCCGCCGGCTGTGTCCGGCCAGCGGCTTTCCGACTTTGTTCCAGAATCGGCTTGGCATCATTACCGAGATTATACGCCCAAGCATTCTGGTGGCGACATCCCGCGCGGATTCATGCGGTGTAGACTGAAGCTGTCTGCGGATATGCCAGCCGACCTGTCCGGCCGAATCGTGTTGCGGTGGGATTCCACGGCGAACTGCGCCGCGCTCCTGGAGGCCGGCGGCGTGGACGCAGTTTGGCTTCGGACGGCCGATGACAATGTCGCGGCGGCTTGCCGGGCTGCTGGCGTGGAAGTGATCCCGGCTGGCGCCATCCGCCTGGCGGACAGGGAGGAGTTCGGCCTCGCGCAACCTGCGGAGACCGTGGCGGTCGGAACCGGGATGTGGCCGGGCGCGGAGGCCAGCCGGCGGACTGGCGATGGCGCCTTTGTCGCTGGAGCCACAACTCGAGCCTGGGTGACTGCCAACGGTTACCTGGTTGCCTGGCTTCGAGCGCTTTATCCGGATCGATCGCCGGTCCTCGGATACGCACCCGGCCGCGGTGCCGGAGTGGATGCCGGGCAGGTGCTGCCGTTCGGTTCCCTGGAACTCGCGCTGGTGGACGCCTGGACCGCCGGAGGCAACTACATCCTGGCTCCGGATGTGGCTTACCAGGATGCGCTCCTCGGCGGCAATCGGACAGCCCTCGCGGCGTGGACTCAAATGGGCCGCACCGCGCGCTGGCTGAAGGAGCATCGTTCCCTGTTCGGCCAGCCGGCCATGGGCACGATCACAGTGCTGGTGGGGCCCGGCGGCGCGACCGCCGAGATTGCCAAACTCATGTTTCGCCAGAGCGCCTCGCCGGATCTGGTATCGACCAAGCGCGCGCCGGCGCCGGACCCGGCCAACCGGCTGGTGGTGGTGGCCGCGGGTATCGCCGCTCCCTCGGCGGAACTTCGAAGGGTTCTGCTGGCGCACGCACGGGCCGGCGCCAGCGTGGTCACCGACGCGTACGGAAGCGAGGCCTGGTGGCGCGCGCCAGGGCTGCGATTGGTGCGTGGATTCGAAGACCGGGAGTTCTACGCTTTGGGTTCGGGCCGCATTGTGGCCTATAAGGAGCAGGTTGCCGATCCCGGAGAA
>PMYB01000231.1:0-8079 GCA_003170915.1 Bryobacterales bacterium
GACCGAGTGGCAGGAGAGGCACTGTCCCTTGCCCTCGAAGACGGCCTTGCCGGCGGCCGGGTTGCCACCGACCCGCTCGCTCACGACGGCCGTGCCGGCGAGGCTGCGGATGTACGAAACCAGTTGCCAGACCTGGTCGGAAGTGAACTGGGAGAAGGCGAGCATGGCCGTGCCGTTGATGCCGTTGCGGATGTTCAGGAAGATCTGGCCATCGGCGGCGCCGTGGCGGAAAAGGCCGGCGGCCAGGGCAGGGGCGCGGTCGCCGCGCGCTCCGGCCCCGTGGCACGACTGGCAGGCGCTGTCGTAGAGACGATTGCCGGCCGCTATGGCCGCCCGGTTTCCGGCCAGCGGATTGGTTTCGCTTTCGAGCGTGTGCTGGGCGAGGAGCAGGCCGCCGAAACACAGGGGCGCGGCCAGCGCGATCAGGAATCTAGTGTCAGTTCTCATGAGTGCATACTTCCGGAGCTTGGGCGCCGAGCAATGTCGGGTGTGACGATTCTACAACGGATAAACCGGTATGCACCAGTCCGATGAGGATGAGGGTGAGGCAAGGAACCCCCGGTAAATTGCGGGCCATAGATTCTTTCTATGGGGCGCATCGATTCTTTCTTGTGGCCCCGCGGCGCGCCATCTTCTACCGTGTGATATTCCCGCCTCGTGCGCGGGACCTATCTCCACGTTGAGGAGACCAAGTTGTCGAATCGTGTGTTTGCTGGACTACTGCTGCTCTCTTCCTCCGCCCTGGCGCAACCGCCGCAAGTGGATCGCGCCGAACTGCGGGCCTTGCAGGCCGCGGTAGCCGCCTCCCAGTCGGCCGGCGACAACGCCTGGATGCTGGTCAGCTCCGCGCTGGTGCTCATGATGACGGGCCCCGGCCTGGCTCTGTTCTACTGCGGACTGGTGCGCAAGAAGAACGTGCTCGGCACCATGATGCAGAGCTTCGCCATGATGGCGCTGATCACCCTGCTGTGGGCGGTCTGCGGCTACAGCCTGGTGTTCGCTGCGGGCAACCCGTTCATCGGCGACCTGCGCTACCTGTTCCTGCGCGGGGTGGGAGCCGAACCCAACCCGCTCTACGCCCCCACCATTCCCCACCAGACGTTCATGATCTATCAACTCATGTTCGCCATCATCACGCCGTCGCTGATTGCCGGCGCGTTTGCCGAGCGCGTGCGCTTTCGCGCCATGGTGGTGTTCTCCGTGCTGTGGACGTTCTTCGTATACTTCCCCGTGGCGCACATGGTCTGGGGCAGCGGCGGCTTTCTGAACGCGTTCCTGGGCGGTAAGTACCCGGTGTTCGATTTCGCCGGCGGAACCGTCGTGCACATCACGTCCGGATTCTCGGCGCTGGTGACGGCGCTCTACATCGGCAAGCGCGTGGGCTATCCGCACGAGAAGATCGTGCCGCACAACCTGGTGCTCAGCTTCATCGGCGCGTGCCTGCTGTGGGTCGGCTGGTTCGGCTTCAACGCGGGCAGCGCGCTGGCGGCGTCCTCGCTGGCCACCAGCGCATTCGTGGCTACGCACTTTGCCGCCGCGGCCGGCGCCGTCTCATGGATGGCGGCCGAACGCGTGCGCAACGGAAAAGCCAGCGTATGGTAACCGTGGCCAAGGAAAAGTTCCGCTACGACGATTCGCTCGACGTCTTCGGCGTTCACGGCGTCGGCGGTTTGGCGGGCTGCCTGCTCACCGGTGTGTTCGCCACGCGCGCCGTCAACTCGGCTCTCAAGCTGGCCAACGGCCAGCCCGCCGCGCTCGGCTGGATCGACGGCAACCCCGCCCAGGTGGTCAATCAACTCATCGGTGCCGGAATCGGCATTGGTCTGGCCGTGGTGGGCACGCTCGCGGCGCTCAAGATCACCGAGCTGGTAACGCCGCTGCGCATGCAGGAACGCGAGGAAGACACCGGCATGGACCTATCGCTGCACGGTGAAGAGGGGTACAATTTCGAGGCATAGGCCAATGATCAAAATTGAAACAGTCATCCAACCCTCCAAGCTGGAGAACGCCCGGGAGGCGCTCAAGAGCATCGGCATCGACGGTCTCACCGTGAGCGAGGTGCGCGGCCACGGCCGCCAGAAGGGCCACAAAGAGGTCTACCGCGGCCGCGAGTACCAGGTGGACTTCCTGCACAAGCTCAAGCTCGAAATGGTGGTGCCTTCCGCCCGCAAAGACGAAGTGATTCGCGCCATCGTCGAGGCTGTGCGCACCGGCGCCATCGGAGACGGCAAGATCTTTGTGTCCGAGGTGGTGGAAGCCATCCGAATCCGCGACGATACGCGCGGCGAAGCGGCTCTATAGAACGGGGGGACTCTGGCTCCCAGAGGCAGGACGACAGGTGGAAGGAAGGCCAATTGACAACCCACCTGCAATTCGATACCCTCTCTCCAGTGTGCGGACCCTTGTTTAACGTCACCGAGACAGACGATGCAAGGACCAGCGACCATTCACACTAAGACGAAGAGGTGACTTGTGACAAGCAAACCAAATTGCACCAGGACTGGAACCGAGCCTGGGCTTTCAACTACGACGGGCGGGACCGATCGTAAACTTCTACGAGTGAGGATCCTGCGTCTTGTACTCGGCACTTTATTTCTGTTGTTCCTGGGAGGGACGGTGCAGCCATCCTGGGCGCAACCCGGAAGGGGCACAGGCCCTCAGGGCGCTCCTCTACCACAGGGCCAGAACCCCAATGGCATGCATGTATTTATCTGGGGGGGTCTCAAGTCCCATGGCGTGGGTCAGCATGACTACCCGCAGTTTCTTGCCGACTGGAGCAAGATTCTGACGGAGCATGGGGCCGTCGTCGATGGCGCTTTACATACCCCCAGCAGCGCCGACCTCGAACATACCGACGTCGTCGTGATTTACAAAGGCGACGCAGGCTACCTGAGCGATAGCGAAAAGGCTACGCTCGAGGCTTACGTCAAACGTGGCGGCGGCCTGGTCAATCTTCACGACTCTTTTTGCGGTCCGGATCCGACCTATTTTGCGACGCTCCTGGGTGGCGCAAAGAAGCATGGTGAGGTGAACTTCACCTTGGATGCGCCCATCCACTACACAGTCGTGGACAAATCGAACCCCATTATGAAGGACATGTCCGACATGACGATTTGGGATGAAGCCTTCTTCCTGATCACGTTTGCGAAAAATCCTCCCGTCCACGTGCTGGCAAACACGGAGATCCCGCCCACTCGCAGCGCTGGCGAACACAAGGGCGAAATCGCGCCGCAGATCTGGACGTGGGAACACACAGTCCCCGGTGGTCAGCCTGCTCGAGCGTTCGTGTGGATGCAGGGCCACACCTACGCCAATTTCACGAATTACCAAATTGAGCGGACATTGCTCCGTGGCATCGCGTGGGCCGGGAAAAAGCCAGTCGATGAGCTCGTGAACTACGTGACTCCTCCCCCTCCCGCTGGCAGGGGAATGCCTCCAGGCAGGGGTGCGCAATAAGAAACGCGCAAAATGGTGGCGCCGTCCGCCCGCAAAGACGAAGTGATTCGCGCCATCGTCGAGGCCGTGCGCACCGGCGCCATCGGAGACGGCAAGATCTTTGTGTCCGAGGTGGTGGAAGCCATCCGAATCCGCGACGATACCAGCGGCGAATCGGCGTTGTAGCCGGCACGGGTTGGGGTGCCGCCCTGCGGACCAGCGCGGATCCAAGGAACCCATCCCCCCTCCGAAAACCCCGATCCCGCGCCGGACCCTCCTACACCGGTCCTCCCATAGGGCGCCCCCGCCCTGCCGATGGCGAGCCGCGTCACGGAAGGTGAAGGTTGGAGCCTGCCGGAACACTGAGGCTGCGTCGAGCCCCCGGTCTGGCCCCTGGCCCGGGCACTAGCTTTGCGGCACCCGTGTGGAGTAACCTCTACCATGAAGGGGTAGGGCGGATGAACCAATCGAGAATTCTTCGGGGATGGGCGCCGTGAGGCAGCTTTCCAGCGTTGTTTGGTCCGAAGGCATGTACCTGGGGCCGCACCATTTCCAGGTCCAGAGCCGCTATTTCGAAGACTCCATCCAATTCGCCGCCTCGGCGCTGCGGTTTGAAGCCTACGGCTTTGTGGGCTTTGGATTGGACGCCGAAGCCCTGCGCAACGGCACCCTGTCGCTGCTGCATGCCCGCGGCATCCTGCCCGACGGGCTGGCGTTCCATATGCCCGAATGCGACCCGCTTCCGCCGGCGCGCAACATTTCCGACCTGTTTCCGCCCACTCGCGACAAACTCACCGTCCTGCTGGCTATCCCCGAGCGAAAAGCCAACGGGGTCAACTGTGTGGCCACCGGTTCCCTGGATAGCTCGCGTACCCGCTACGTGGCCGAAGCGCAGTTGCTCTCCGACGAAACCACCGGGCGCGACGAGAAGCCCGTCCAGTTGGGGCGAAAGAATTTCTCGTTGCTCCTCGATACCGAGGCGCAAGACGGAGTCCTCGGCATGCCCGTGGCGCGCGTGATGCGCGATGGCTCGGGCCATTTCATTTTCGATCCGGACTTCATCCCGCCTTCCACCGTCATCTCGGCCAGCGAGCATTTGATGCAGATTCTCCAGCGGCTCATCGAGATCCTCGACGAGAAGAGCGCCGCGATTTCCGCCCCCGTGGGGTCGGCGGCGCGCTCCTGGTCGGAGTACTCCACGCGCGATATCGCCCAGTTTTGGCTCCTCCACACGGTCAACTCCGCCCTCGCTCCCTTGCGCCAAATGTACACGGCGCGGCACATCCACCCGGAGGAGCTCTTCGTGCAGATGCTGCAACTGGGTGGCGCTCTGTGCACCTTCGCCATCGAGTCCCATCCCCGCGAGCTGCCGCTCTACGACCACCGCAATCTGGACCTCTGCTTCGCGGCGCTCGACCATCACATCCGCACCCACCTGGAGACCGTGGTCCCCACCAACGTCGTTTCCGTGCCGTTGCGCAAGGCGGCCGACTACATGTATGAGGGCGAAATCACCGACCAGCGATGCCTCGACCGCGCGCGCTGGGTGTTCTCCATTCGCGCCCCCGTGGGAGAGGTCGACCTCATTGCCAAGACCCCGCAACTGGTCAAGGTCTGTTCCAAGGCTTTCGTGCCCAAACTGGTGGAACGCGCGCTGCCCGGCATGGCGCTCACCCACCTCCCCACGCCGCCCTCGTCCATCTCCGCCCGGGTGGACGCGCAGTATTTCAGCGTCAGCAGGTCCGGCCCCTGCTGGGATCACATTGTGCAGAGCCGCCTGGTGGGCGTGTATATTCCAGGCGAGTTGCCGGAACCGGAACTGGAGTTGTTGATCATTCTCGAATCGTAATCGGAGGAGTTTCAGCCATGGCACCCCAACCAGGTTCTCCCACGCCCGCGCGGCGCAATGAGAATCTCGCGCTCGCGTTTCAGGAGATCCTCACCGCCGCCGAGCGCCTGCGAACCGGCCGCCAGTCGATTACCGACGCCGCCGCTTTCCGGTATCAAATCCTGGAAGGTCTGAAGACGGCCGATCAGCAGGCCCGCGCGCACGGCTACCACGCGGACGACATCAAGCTCGCCATCTTCGCCGTCGTCGCGTTTGTGGACGAATCCGTGCTCAACCTGCGCAGTCCGGCCTTTGCGGATTGGCCCCGACGCCCCTTGCAGGAAGAACTCTTCGGCCATCATGTGGCGGGCGAAGTGTTTTTCAAGAACCTCCAGGATCTTCTGGGGAAAACCGACTCGCCCGATCTCGCCGACCTGCTCGAGGTCTACCAGTTGTGTCTCTTGCTGGGTTTCGCCGGCCGCTACAGCCTGGGCGGCCGCGGCGAGCTGCGCGCCGTCGGCGAGGCGGTCGCCGAGAAGATCCGGCGCATTCGCGGCGCCGCCGGAGAGATCTCTCCGGCGTGGGCGCTGCCGCCGGAAGCGGTCCGCCGGGCCGGGACCGATCCGCTGGTCCGGAAATTCGGCATCGCCGCCGCGGCTTGCGGTCTGCTGGCGGTGATTCTGTTCGTGGTCTACAAGCTGATTCTCGGCTCCGGCGTCTCCAGCCTCGGGGACCTGGTGGGCAAGCTATAACGGAGGAGCGATCATGAGACTATACGGGGGAGCGGGCGCCGGTTTGGCGGTCTTTCTGGTCCTGGCCTGGCTGGCCGGCAGCGCCCTGCACCTGGATACCAGCCGTTTCTACCTTCTTTTTGCAATCCTCGCCGTGTTGGGCATCGGCGGCGCGGCGGTCTTCATCTGGTTCTGGTCCAAGGTCCGGCCCCAGTCGGGTGGCGGAGGAGGCGGCGCATCCAGCGCGGCGGGGCGCGATGACGAAATCGACTCCCTGGTGCGCGACGCCGAAAGCCGCCTGGCTTCATCCAACCTGGCACAGGGGGCCAAGTTGAGCAACCTGCCGGTGGTGTTCGTCATCGGCGAGCCGGGCTCCACCAAGACCAGCACGCTTCTCAATTCCGGTCTCGACCCGGAGTTGCTGGCCGGCAACGTTTATCAGGATAATGTGGTGGCCCCCACCCGCGTGGCCAACTTCTGGTTCGCGCGCGGCATGGTGTTTGTGGAAGCCGGCGGCAAGCTGCTCTCCGAACCGAGACGCTGGGCGCGCCTGCTCCAGCATCTCCAACCCGGCAGGCTCCGCTCGGTTGCCGGCCGCGGGCAAGCCCCGCGCGCCGCACTGCTCTGCTTCGATGCCGAAACCTTCACGCGCGCCGGTTCCGCGGACTCGCTCACCGCGGCCGCGCGCACTTTGCAGGCCCGCTTGGGCGAGGTTTCACAGCGCTTCGGAATCAGTTTTCCCGTATACGTTCTCTTCACCAAAATGAACCGGGTGGCGTTTTTCGAGGACTTCGTCCGCAATCTCAGCAACGAGGAAGCCGGCCAGGTTCTCGGCGCCACTTTGCCAATGGCCCAGCCCGGCGCTACCGGCATCTATGCCGAGGTAGAGACGCGGCGGCTGAGCGCGGCCTTCGATGGCCTCTTCTATTCTCTGGCCGATCGCCGCATCGTTTTCCTGCCGCGCGAAAACGATCCGCAAAAAGTCTCCGTGGCCTACGAGTTTCCGCGCGAATTCCGCAAGCTTCGCAACGGCCTGGTGCAATTCCTGGTGGATGTCTGCCGTCCCAGCCAGTTGCGCGCCAGTCCGTTCCTGCGCGGATTTTATTTCTCCGGCGTGCGGCCGGTCGTCGTGCACGACACGCCCGTGGAGGCTCCCCGGCCATCCGCGCAGCGGTCGCCTTTCGAGGCCGCCGGCGGCGCCACGGGCATCTTCCGGACCGGCGTTCCCGCGCGGGCCGCCGGCGCGCCGTTGCCGCAAACCGGGGTGCCTTCTGGGCCCGGCGGCCGCAAGGCGCCGCAATGGGTTTTTCTGGGCCACCTGTTCAGCGACCTCATTCTGCGCGATGAAAACGCGCTGGGCGCCAGCGGCAGCAGCAGCAAAACCAGCATGCTCCGCCGCGTGCTGCTGGTTTCCGCGGCGGCGTTGTGCCTGGTGTTCGCCATAGGATTCACGGTTTCGTTCTTTGGCAACCGCGCGCTCGAAAACCAGGTGCTCGATGCCGCCCGCGCCATTCCCCCCAGGGAAGCCACCGGCTTGAACCTGCCCACTCCCGAAGCCCTGCAAAAGCTCGACAATTTGCGGGAAGCCCTGGTTCAGCTCACCGAATACGAAGAGCAGGGCGCTCCATTTCGCCTCCGCTGGTTTCTGTATAGCGGCAGCGCCCTGTACCCCGAGGCGCGGCGCCTCTACTACGCCCGCTTTCACCAGTTGCTCTTCGCCCAGACGCAGGGGGCCATGCTGGCCTCGCTCCAACTCGTGGCGCTGCCGCCCGCTCCCACGGATAACTACGGAACCACCTACGACACGCTCAAGGCCTATCTCATCACCACCTCCGAATGGAAGCGAAGCACTAACTGGCTTTCTCCGGTTCTGGTCGGGCGTTGGTCCGCGGGCCGGCTGGTGGATAATCTGCTGCCGCTGGCGCGCAAGCAATTCGATTTCTACAGCGAGGACCTGGCCCGGGGCAATCCCTTCAGCGACTTGAACGACGCCGCGGCCATCGACCGCGCGCGCCTGCACCTCTCGAAGTTTTCCGGCACCGAGCAGATCTATCAATTCATGCTCTCCGACGCCAGCCGCCGCGC
>PMYB01000231.1:8116-37805 GCA_003170915.1 Bryobacterales bacterium
TTCTTCGGCGGCGAGCGCTGGGTCCTGGGCGATTACGCCGCCGCCAAACCCGACGCCGCGCAACTCGCACAGGAACTCCAAAACCGCTACACCGCGGATTACATCGCGCGCTGGCGCGAGTTCCTGCGCAATACCGTGGTGGTCCGCTACAGCAACTTGAAGGACGCCGCCAAAAAGCTGAACGTGCTTTCCGGCGCGCAGACGCCGCTGCTGGCGTTATTCTGGGTGGCCTCGCAGAACACCGCGGTGGATTCGCCCAAGGTGACCGAGGCCTTCGACGCCGTGCAAAAGGTGGTGCCCCCTCCCGCCACAACCGTCCAGTATGTGTGGCCCACCAACCAGGAGTACATGACTTCGTTGGCCGCGCTCGAAAGCGCCATCAACCAGGTGGCCGATGCGTCGGGGCCTCCCGACCCCAATCGCGCCGCGCCGGTCCGCTCCAGCGCCGACGCGGCCGGCAACGTGGTCAAGAAGATGGGCTACACCTTCAAGATCGATCCGGAAGCCCACCTTGAAACCATCACTCTCAAGCTGTTGCAGGCCCCCATCGATTACGCCGATGCGCTCACCAAAGGAATCGGGGCGGGTGAGATCAATGCCCAGGCGCGGCAGTTCTGCCTGGCGTTCGCCCCCATCGCCGCCAAATTCCCGTTCAACCCCACGGCCTCCGCGGAGGCGAGTTTGCAGGAACTGGACGCCATCTTCCGCCCGCGCGAAGGCAAATTGTGGACCTTCTATGCCGAGGCTTTGCAGAACTTCCTGCAAAAGCAGGGCGTCCAGTACGTCCCCAATCCCGCCGGCGGCGTGCAGTTGAACCCGGCCTTTACGAGCTTCTTCAACAACGCCGCGCGCTTCTCCGATGCCATGTACTCCGCGGGCGCCACGGAGCCCAACCTGCACTACGCGCTCACCCCACAGCGCTCCGACCAGATCAGTGAAATGACCATGACCATCGATGGGCAGACCGTCAAATCGTCCGGGCAGGGCGCAGCACACCAATACGTCTGGCCCGGCGCGGCCACCCGCAACATTCGCATCAGCGCCAAGCTCACCGGCGGTTCGGATTTCGAATTCGAGAACCGCGATGGGCTATGGTCGCTGTTCCGGTTCTTCGCCGATGCCGACCGCTATAGCCCCTCCGGCGGCGGAAGTCTGCTCGAGTGGGTGGTGAAGCAGGGCAGGGAAGAACGCCCCGTGATGGTGGCCGGGAAAGCACTCACCTACCAGTTCCTGGTGGATACCGGCGGCGCGGCGCCCGTGTTCCAGAAAGATTTCCTGAATAGCTTGCGGTGCGTCTCGCAGGCGGCCCGGTAGAAGAGGCATGGAACTTCCCGCGAACATTGGCAAGTACGAGTTGCTGGAATTCCTGGGCGGCGGAATGTCCCACGTCTATCGCGCGCGGGATACCGCCATCGGCCGGCAGGTGGCCATCAAGATTCTCACGCCCGAGGCCTGTCAGGACCCCGACGCCAAGGCGCGTTTCCTCCAGGAAGCGCGCATGGCCGGCAACATCGAGCACGAGAACATCATCCGCATTCACGATTACGGCGAAGAGCAGGGCNNCTCCGCCACGCCATCCGCGACAAGCATGTCGGCGATGTCGCCAACCGCCTCCGCATCGCCCTCGATATCGCCCGCGCGCTCGAATACATTCACTCGAAAAAGATCATCCACCGCGACATCAAGCCCGACAACGTGCATATCGACGCCTCGGGCAAAGTCAAGCTGATGGATTTTGGCATCGCCAAGGCCGAGGGGCTGCACCTCACCCGCACCGGATTCGCCGTCGGCACTCCGTACTACATGTCGCCGGAACAGGTGCGCGGCGAACCGGCCACCGAGTCGATGGACATCTACGCCTTCGGCATTCTTCTCTTCGAATTGCTGACCGGCCAGAAACCCGTCGAGGGCGACACGCTCGAGCGGCTCTTCTTCGCCATTCTGAACGAGCCCCTGAAGCCCGAGCCGATGGTGCAGGCCGGCGCTCCGGCGGCGATTGTCGACCTGGTCCTGCGCTGCACGGCGAAGAAGCCGGAAGGCCGCCCGCGCAGCTTCACCGAGGTCATCGCCGAGTTGGAAAAGGTCACCCGCCAGGAACCAGCTTCGGCGCCTCCATCCATTTCCCCCGTGGCGGGCCGGCCGGTGGCGCTGATTGGCGCCGTGATAACGGTTGTGCTGGCAGCGGGTGCCGTGGCGGTCTATTTCGTCACCAGGGGATCGACGAAACCGCCGGCCGCAATCACGGCCACGGCGCCCGTCAAGAAGGAACTGCCCACGGTGCTCGAAACCGAAACCGGCCAAATGGTACTGGTGGCCGCCGGCCCATTTCTGGCCGGAGCGGACCGCCATTCCGAAACGCTGCCGGCCTTCTACATCGACCGGACCGAAGTTCCCAACAGCTCCTATGAGCGCTTCTGCAAGGCCAAGCAACGCCCGCTCCCGCCGGGTTTCGCCGCCGATCATCCGGACTACCCGGTGGTCGGGATCACCTTCGTCGACGCGCAGGAATTCGCCAAGTGGGCAGGCAAGCGCCTCCCCACCGCGCTCGAATGGGAGAAGGCCGCGCGCGGCACCGACGGGCGCACTTATCCATGGGGAAACGAGCCCGATCCGGGCCGGGCGAATGTGGCCGAGAGACAAGCGGGGCTGCTGCCGGTCTCCACTTTCTCGGTCGCGGAGAGCCCCTTCCGGACTCTCAACATGACCGGCAATGTCTGGGAGTTCGTAGACGATTTGAAGACACCCAGCGCGCAAGCCGTGCGCAGCTTCGCCGCCATTTTGAAGCCTCCTCCGACCGCCACGGAGCCCTGGTATGTGATCCGCGGCGGCAGTTTCAAGCGTCCGCTGGCCGACGGCGTGGTCTACGAGTGGACCTCCATCCCGGCGCGCTTCTCCGCCCCCGACATCGGGTTTCGCTGCGCGAAGAATGCGGAATAAGCGGGGCCTCGAATCAGGCTATGATGAGGCATGTCTCGCCGGAAACTGACACTATTCGGAGTGGTGCTTCTGTACGGGATCTGCGGTGCGGCATCGTGTCCGCTTTTTGACTGGCACCCCTTGCTCCTACCAATCCCATTTGGTGTTATTTCTGCGTTGCTCTTCCTGCGGTCAGCCAGGGCGATCTTGGTTGTCCCGCTCTATATTCTGGTGTGGTTTGCGGCATTCAGCGTCGCCATGGAAATGGGGATGTTTTGGACCCCCCAGAGCGACTACCTCCCCATGTGCATTGCGGGTTCGATCGGAGGGCTAGGAGTGTGTCTCGCCTCAGGGATCGTTAACCGATGCCTGCTCTCGCCGCGGTACCTGCTCGGAGCCGGCTTGGTTGGGTGCGTGGCAGCATTGCCATTTGTGCTTTGGCTCGCCCAGAAGAATGCGGCGGAGCGTTTGAGTATGAATGCAACCGGGGACGCATGGCAGCCGCTTCGGTTCCTATGCTCTTTTGCAGTCTGGCAGGCTGGGGTTGGCACTTATCTGTACGCAGTCTGCACCGAATGCAGGCGGAAGCGCGACGCAGTAGCTGTCGCATTTCAGGGGCAGGCTACGAAACCCCCGGAAATCCCGTTTACTACTCGCAACCGCGGCGCACATGCGCGATAATTAGTCAAGGAAGCAAGGCATGCTCGATTGCCCTACTTGCGGAGTAGTGGAACGGCACGCCGGGCGAGTGAGCGGCGCTTGGGTGTTTCGTGGGACCCGTGTGCCCGTGTCCGCGCTGTTCGCGAATCTCGAGGGCGGGGCTACCGTCGAGGAGTTTCTGGAGTGGTTCCCGGGCGTCTCGCGCGAACAGGTGAACGGCGTACTCGAACACGCTGCCCACAGCCTGGCCACGCCAGAGGCCGCGTGACTGCCCGATGCGCATCCTGTTGGATCACAATACCCCCGGCGCCGCTTCGCTATGCGTTGCGCGGACATCAGGTTGAGACGGCCTACGAAAGGGGCTGGGCGGAACTGCAAAACGGGGACCTGATCGCGGAAACGGAATCGGCCGGTTTCGGTCTGCTGATCACCACCGGCCAGGGGATTCGCTATCGACAAAACTGGGCGGTTCGATCCATCTCCCTATTGGTTCTAAGCACGAACGGCTGGACTCAGCTTTGCCGGCTCAAAGAGCGCATTCTCGAGGTGGTTGATTCGTCCTTGCGCTTGCTAGGCGGCGCGTCGGCTACGAGACTTTTTTCTGGGCGCGCTTGTTCCATGTTGGCCTAAGGTCTGCGCCGCGGCTGCGACTACCAGCATGTTCAAGCTCACGCCTTCCCTTTCAGCTTGGGCCACCAATCGGGCGTGCAGACTTTTGGGCATCCGTACCCGGAATTGCCCGCTCGACGAAGCAGGCGATCTGGGCTTCGGTATGGGATCGCCGTGTTTGCGGCAACTCAGCAGGTAGGAGCGCAAGGCATCCCGGCCATTTACGATGGCCTGTTCGGGCGTATCGCCGTCCGAATGACAACCCGGAAGGTCTGGATATTCGATCAAGAATCCACCGCCATCTTCATCTGACAGGGGGCGAATTGTGAATGGGTACTTGTCGATATTGGTGAACTCAGTCATGCTCGGAATCCTCCAACTTGCTGATGAATTCTACGAAGTCGCGCACGTACCAGGGCTTGATCGGAATGTGCTTAGGCACCGTTGTTCTGCCTGCCCTCGGGTGCCGGAATGTTACATGGCTTGTGCCACCCTGACTGTCAACCTCAACCCCGAAGGAATGTGCGACGACTTCCAGGTCCTCCATACGCCAGTTGCGGGCATTCCTCCGCATTCCCGCGAGGATTTTCTTGGCGTTGGACACGATTCTATGGTACCGAACACGGCACCAGGGAACAATACCGGCTGGCCGCTGCGCGAAAACGCGGGGTGAGGCGGGCGCTACCCGCTGGCCCCGTTCCTGATCGTGTTTCTTAGGTTGAGGTTGCGTACCAACCGGTGCAGGTAGTTGGGGTGGATGCCCAGCAGTTTCGCCGCCTCGGTGAAGCTGCCCTCGGCCTGGTCGAGTGCGGCGAGAATGGCCCGCGCCTTCTCGTTGCGAATGGTTTCGTGGTAGCCGCCGATCGGGCCCGCCTCCTGTGGCGCCGCTTCGAGCACGGTTTCCGGCAGGTCTTCAGCCAGGATGAGATCGGTGGAGCCGAGCACGACGGCGCGCTCGATGGCGTTCTCCAGGTCCCGGACGTTGCCGGGCCAGTCGTGAGCTTTCAGACAAGCGAGCGCTTCCAGGGCGATGCCCGTGACTCTGCGCCCGGCCCGTTTGCCGTGCTTGGCGACGAAATGACTAGCCAGCAGCGGGATGTCTTCGCGACGGTCCCGCAAAGGCGGCATGGTCAGGGACACGACATTGAGCCGGTAATACAGATCCTTCCGGAACGTGCCGCGCTCGATGGCCGCCTCCAGGTCGCGGTTCGTCGCCGCGATCAGGCGGATATCGGTGCGAATCTGGCGCGTTCCCCCGACGCGCTCAAACTCGCGTTCCTGAATCAAGCGCAGCAGCCTCGACTGGCAGGCCAGTGGCATTTCCCCAACCTCGTCCAGAAACACAGTCCCGCGGTCCGCCAGCTCGAGCTTGCCCCGCTTTTGCGCAAACGCTCCGGTGAAGGCTCCCTTTTCGTGACCGAAGAGCTCGCTCTCGAGTAGGGTCTCCGTCAACGCGGCGCAGTTGATAGCGAGGAAGGGCATGCCTGCGCGCGGGCTGTTGCGGTGAATGGCGCGCGCCACCAGTTCCTTCCCCGTGCCGCTCTCGCCGCGGATCAGGACGGTGGAGTCCGTCGGCGCCACCTTCGACACAAACTGGTATACCTCGCGCATGCGCGGGCCGACGCCGACCATGTCATGCTCGATGTCACTGGCCTCCTGAAGGCGCGCGTTCTCCGTTTCCAGCCATTCCAGGCGGCGCGCATTTTCAAGGGCCAGGCCCAGGATGGCGCCCACCGAACTCGCGAGCTCCAGGTGGTCCTCATGAAAAGGCGCGCCGGGGATCGCGGTATCGAAATAAATGACGCCCAGGGTCCTGGCCGAGGTGATGATGGGCGCCGCCAGGACACCGCGAAGCTGCGGATCGGTCAAATCTCCCGCGACGGCCGGGGATGAGTCGGGCAGGATGTCAGTGGTCAGGATACCGGTGCCCCCGCGCCGGGCTCGCTCGACGATGGCGCGATACGTGCGCACCGTAGTCGCGGGCCCCGTCTCACGATCCCGGTATGAGGCGAAGCACGGCTCCTGGCTTGGACCATCGAACAGTAGGACGCCGCCGTGCTGAGCGGGAATCGCCTCGAAAATCCCCTCCAACCACTGCTGCGCAATCTCTTCCGCTCCCCGGGCCAACTGAATGCAGGCACCGATTTTCAGCATCGTGGTCAGGGAGCACTGGGTCCGGGAATGGGCCGCGGCTTCTTCCGGCGAGGCCGCCGTCGTCCGGTACGGGCACTCCTCCCGCTCGGGTTGAGTGCAGCAGCCGCCATCCTCCGGTCCCTTACCCGTGGCGGTTGAAGCCCCGCCGAATTGCACGACGCTGTCCCACCGCAAGAAGAGAAAACGACAGTCGCCCAGGCGGATTTCGTCGCCGTGCATGAGGGTCCGCTCTGTCACGGGCACGCCATTCACGGTGGTCGCGCCGGAGGAGCCCAGGTCCTGAATTTCGAACTCCTCCCCCTCGCGCCGGCGGATGCGGCAATGGCAAGCGGCAAGGGAAGGGTCGTCGATCGAGAGATGGTTGGACGCGTCGCGCCCAATCGAGAGATGGTCGTCGGAAAGGCCAAAAACTCCGCCTTCCACCGGACCCGCAATCCCCACCAGCCTCGGATTGAGTGCACCCTCCATTGTTATCCTTTCTACCACATTCCTATCCGGTCGGGCACTCCCTACATGATCGGATAGGCCCTCGCGGGGCCGGTGCGCCCGCCGCCTGCGCGGGGAGTTTCGATCGTTCAATCCCTTCAGCGAGTTGCCCCCATTTGCCGCACCGGCGCATGCGGCCGGCTGCAATGGCGCGTGAACTGCACTGTGAACGACGACTTTACTGGGACTTAGGAGGTCCACTATGAGAAACCGATCTTTCGCGACGCTGGGTATACTGGCGTTGCTCGCTGCAGCTTCCGCTTTTGGCCAACAGAGCCTGCGATATGACGTCCCGTTCGAATTCCATTTTGCGAACACGGTCATGCCCGCCGGGCAGTATGACGTGAACGTGGCCGTCGGCAACGCGCGACACCTGTTGTCTCTCAGATGCTCTACCTGCCAAGCCAATATGATTGCCACGACGTACCCAATCGGTGGCGGCACTGACGTGTCCACCGAGGGCCGCTTGGTGTTTAATAAGTATGGAGAGACGTACTTCCTTTCCCAGGTGTGGTCACCCGGCTACTCACAGGGAGGGGCTGTGAACAAGTCCAAGACCGAACGTGAAATCGCCCGCACCACGCCGGATGTCGCCCGCGTCACACTGGCGGCTCGAACGAGCCACGTCATTATCGCCCGGCGTTAACGAGGGTGGCGGCCCGGACGCTCTCGGGCGCCCGGGCCGTTGAGTATGCGGACCTCTCCTTGGCTCCTCGTCATCGCCGCCATCACCCCCGCTGCATGCGCCACGAGGAGCCTTCTGCTTGGCGATGCGGAACGTGGCAAGGCATTGTTCCAGAGCCTCAACTGCATCGTCTGCCATAGCGTAAGTAGCGTGGGCGGGAAAAAGGCGCCGGATCTTGGGCAGGGCCGGGACCGAGGCTTCAGCCCCTACAACATGGCGGCCCTCATGTGGAACCATGCTCCGGCGATGTGGGGCGTCACGGCGAGAGAAGGCGTGACCGTCCCCGCGATGGATGAGCAGCAGGCCGCCGACCTGTTTATCTATTTCTACGCGGCCGGCTATTTCGAGACGCCCGGCGACGCCAAGCGCGGAAGGCAGGTATTCCTGGCTCGGCGCTGCGGGCAATGTCACGGGATCGATTCACCCGTGCGTGCGGGCATTCGGCCGGTCTCGGAATGGGACTCGCTCTGGGACCCCATCGCCCTCGCCCAGGAGATGTGGAACCATTCCAGCGACATGGCGCGCGCACTCTCCCGGTCGCAAGTCCCTTATCCACTGCTCACCGCGCAGGAACTGACGGATCTCCTCGCGTGGCTGCGCGCCTCGCGGCCGCCCAGCCAAACGGCCGGAACCGCGCCGGCGTCGCCGGAGAGCGGCCGGACGCTACTGGTATCCAAGGGTTGCGCCGGATGCCACCGCGGAGAGCTGGCGCTCGAAGCGCACCGCACCCGCTACAGCCTTACCGATTTCGCCGCGGCCATGTGGAACCACCCCTTCCGCACCGGATATCACCAGACGCGGTTGAGCCTTGAGGAGATGCGACGCCTGGTTGGTTACCTCGTCGCCACGCAGTTCTTCGACGAACGCGGCGATCCCAACCAAGGCAAGCGGGTCTTTCAAAGCAAGCGATGCAGCGTCTGCCACGACAATCCAACCAGCGGCGCGCCTGACCGATCGGTGATGTCGGGAACCATGACCTCGTTCGGAATGGTGGCTGCCCTGTGGAAACACGGTCCGGCGATGCTGAGCGCGATGCGCCAACGCAACATCCCCTGGCCTCGATTCCAGGGCTCGGAGATGGCGGATGTTTCCGCATACCTTCACGGGATCCAACTCAAACGGCGGCCATCCCCTTAAGTATCCGCCTGTCACCGAACGGCAGCGTCCTGGAAGGCGATTCGTACGTCGGAATTGTCTGGATTCCCTTTTCCGTCGCGCTCAAACATGATGATCCAGATGAGGTTCTTGGCCGGGTCGGCCCAATCTTCCGATCCTTGGCCATGTCCGTCTTGCCGGCGGCGCTGAGGTGGATGATCCGATCCGAGCCGCGACCGTAAGGGAGCGGTGTCGCGGTAGCGCCGGATCTCGCGGTCACGAACCCAGACGCTCAGTCTACCCAATCGGGCCGGCCGCGCCCGGCGTAACCGGCGCCTTGGGCCGGATCAACTCCTGAATCTGCTCTACAGCCTGCGTCAGGCTCGTGAGCAATCGATCTGGTTGCGTTCGTTCGAAACGCGCCTTGGCCTTCTCGGTATCGCCGCTGAACCCCCAGACTCCGACTACCAGCTTGGGCTTGGGAAAGCGTTCCCGAACGAGTTTGCACATCGCCCGCGCGGGTGAAAAAGCATAGGGCGGCAATGAGGAGATGCAGATGACATCGTCTTTTCTTGTATCGAGCAACGCCAGCATCTCCAGGAGGGAAGCGTGGGCCACCGGAAGACACAGAGCTGCGTGGCCCGCCTGCTCCAGGAGCTGCGCCAGCATGGCAGCCGTGACCTCATCGGCCCGATCGTTTGCGGGAAGGCAGAGTATCCTGGCGCCGGTCTGCTCCGCCGGGCCCGATGGCGCCGCGGCATCTTCGGCTGGGGATGGATGGGGCGCCGGTTGGTACTCCGAAAGCTCGGTAATCATTTCGTTGATGCTGAGAAAGAAGAACTCTTCCCTGGTTGGGTCAATCGCCCCTTTATGGCGATCCTGCTCGGCCATGCTCAAAACCGGTATGAGCACCGAATCGTATAACTCCACCAGGGACTTTTCTTTCAAGAACTGTGTCACAATAGCGTGCGCCTCCGGTTGATCCATCGCCAGCAAGCGCTGGTAGATCTGAGCTTCCGCCACCAGAACCACCTCATCCCCCAGCAGGGTATGAAGAAAAGAGAGTTGAGGAACGTAGCGGCCCAGCACCACGACGCAAACGGTAAGAGGCGTAGACAGGATGAGACCGGCGGGTCCCCACAGAATAGTCCAAAAGATAGCCGACACCAGCAGCGCCAACGAAGAGATCCCTGTGTTCGCGCCGTAAAGCCACGGCTCGACGAAGTTGGCAATGATCATTTCGAGACCGGCGAACAGCAGGAACACCAGCAGGGGCGGCAGCCAACTGGTAAAAGCCGCCAACGAGAGGGTGATCGGCAGCAGGGCGGCAATCAGGGTGCCGACATACGGCACGATGCGCAGAAGGCCCGCGACGACTCCCCATAGCGCGGGATAGGGCACGCCAATCGCGGACAGACCGAATCCGAACAGAACTCCAAAGCCGGCATTGACCAGGATTTGCATCAACAGGTATCGGCTGACACGTTGCGCCGCGTCGTCCAGCGCTTGGGTCATGATGTTGATCTGACCGAGTCCCACCAGCCGGAGCAGACGATGTCTCAAGTCGAATCTCTTGATCAGCATGAAGACCGTGAAGATGAGGACCAGTCCTGTCAGTGCCAGAGGCTGAAGAACGGGCTGGGCCATCTTGCGAAGGTAGTCCAATCCAGTGGCCGGCTGTGGCACGATCTGTACGGGCAGAGGAGGCGCGGGAGTACTCGGAGCAGTGCGCTGTTTCCGATTCCGCTCCGGAGAACCTGGGCCCGGAGAGGGTGCATTTGGGCTGGATAGTTCGCTCCCAATTTCTCTCAAGCTGTTGGCCGCAAGGCCGAACGCTCCCTTGGTGGGAATGCGAAGAGCTTCCATCTTGGCGTTAATGTTCTGCCGGTACCCGGGAAGCTCCTCGGCGACGTCCACGAGCTGAACTACGATGATCCAGGCAACGCAGCCGGCCGCCGCCATCATGATCAGGACGGTCACAGCGACAGACGCCGCGCGGCCCATGCGCGATCTTTCCAGCAGCGCCACCACAGGGCTCAGAACGAACGTCAGAGTGACGGCAAATGCCAGGGGAATCAGAATTGCGCGGGCAAAGTACAGCACCGCGATGGTGCCAAACAGCATGACCAGCGCCCACTGATTGGAGTTTGGGACGTGGTGGTGCGACGCGCCGATGTCCACCGCGCTTGTCGCGGGACCCTTCTCGGGGCGCTTGAGGAAGAGCAGTCGGTTCCAGGAGAAAGCCATGTTAGATGCCCTTGGGGCGTTCAGTTCGCGGATTGCAGCAGCGCGTCGATCTTGGCGATGTACTTCTTGGCGCGGTCGGATTCCGCCATGTCGGGGTTGAGGCTGATGGTGTCGGAAAAATGCTTGCGCGCCGGAACCAGCGGTTCCACCGCGCCCGATGCCTGCGCCTTACTGGTGTAGCTCAGCGCCAGCGCGAAATGCGCGTAGGGGTCCGATGGATCGTAGGTCAGCGCCTTCTGGCAGTAGCCGATGGCGGTGTCGAAATTGTTCAGCAGCCGCTGGCTGTCGCATAGCCCGAAATACGCCAGGCTGCGCAGGTCCTGCCACACATCGCGCTGCGCCGCGCGTTTCTTGCGGCCGAATCCCACCAGAAACCCGAGCACGTAGTAATTCATCTTGCCGGCGAGTTTGCTGTCGAAATCGCTCAGCTTCAGGTACTGCTGGTAGGCATCGGAGGCGTCCCCATACTTGCCGCTGAGCCGCAGGCTCTCCGCCAGCCAGAAATTCGCTTCGGCATTGCTGGGGGTGAGCGCGATGGCCTTGCGCGCGGCCTCGATCGAATCCGGGTAGAGTTCCTTCATGCGCAGCGCCTGCGCCAGAAGGTACCAGGCCAGCGCGTGCTTGGGGTCGCGCTGCACCACCGCATTCAACTGGCGGATGGATTCGTCGAGCGCTCCCTTATCGAGCAGCATGCCTCCCAGGGTGGCGCGCGCCTCGAGATAATCCGGATCAATCTGGATGGCCCTCCGCATCCATTTCTCGGCGTCCTGGTCCTGAAACAGATCGCGGTATACGCGGCCCAGGTAGAGGGCCGCCTGGCTGTAGTTGGGGTCCGCCTGCAGCGCCGCCTGAAAGCTCTCGACGGCTTTGTGGTAATTCTCGGGCGTTCCCTTGTTGTAGAGGTCCAGCCCCTTGTCGAACTGCTCCACGGCCGCGCGCGGGCGGCGGCGCGCGATCAGAATCTTCAGCGTGACGGTAACCTCCTGCCCCGGATAAACCATCTCCTCGCGCGGGCCGTCCGGTTCATAGCCCATGTGGACGCCCTGGACGGTGTGCGCGCCGGGGCGCAATCCCGGCAGGCGCAGCGGCGTCCCCTTGTTCACCACTCCCACCGACGTGCCGTCGACTGACACCTCGACTCCGTCCATGTTGGTTTCGAAAATCAAAGTGCCGTCTTTGGGCGGCGGAGGGGCCCCGGGACTGGCGCCGTTGGGCAGGTACGCCAGCAGCATGTTGGGGTCGAAGCTGCCGCGCTCGGAGGTGGGGTTCTGCTGCGCGTTGGTGGCCTCGCGCACGTTGCGGCGGACATATTCGGCCAGCTCGTCGGCGGTCACAATGCCGTCGCGCGACTCGTCCGCGGCGCCCTCCAGACCTTTGACCACGTAGTAGGTGAAGATTCCGTGGCCGCCGCCCCAATCGGCGCTCTCGAAGGAACGCTCGCGGTCGCGGCTGGCGGTGAGGGAGAACATCGAGCTGCCGAGATCGAGCAGCGCGCGGCTCACCGCGGCGCGGTCGGCCTCGGGTGTGATGGCTCCGCTGTGGCAGGCGTCGGTCAGCAGCACTTTCCATTTCGCCTTGATGCGCGCGCCCATCACCGAGCCCAGCGTCTCCATGGGGTATCCCGTCCCCGCGATGTTGCCCGGGTCCAGATCGTAGGGCGCCAGGTACGCCCGTCCGTTGGAGATGAAACCATGGCCGGCGAAGTAGACCAGCACGCGGTCGTCGGCATGCGCCGCCGATGGCAGCCACTCCTCGAGCTCGTGCCGGAGGTTGGACAGCGTGGCTCTTGCGCCCACCAGCTTGTGGACGTTCTCGGCGTGGAAGTTGCCGCCTTCCGGGCTGATGAGAATCGAATACATGGATTCGGCGTCGCGCTCGGAGAACTGCAGTTGATCTTTGGCTTGCAGGTTTTTGTAAGTGGCAATCCCCACCACCAGCGCGTAGGACCGCGGAATGGTCACGGCCGCGGGCGGCGCAGGCGGCTTGACCTCGGCCGCGCCGCCCTCGTACTTCAGATCCCGTTCCTTCTTCTGAGGCGGCGGGGGCTGCGCCGGCAGGAGCGCCGGGAGCAACCCAGCCGCGAGTGTCAATATCGCCAATGTTCGAAAGCGCATCGCTGTCACCTGTGGGCCACTCGGAACTCGTAAATCACCGGGCCGCCGATCGGCGCCGGAGACGCCACCACTGAGGAATTCTGTTCGCGGATGAACATCAGCTCGCGCGAGGCGGCCCCCGGCACCCCGCTCAAGTTCTCCGGCAGTTTTTCGGCCGGTTTGACGCCCTTCGGCCCCGCCGAGCTGTCCACGCACTCCCCGCGAGCTTTGAAGATGGTGTCGTCGCAGCGCGGCGTCAGGCGGGGCGGAACCGGGCCGCTCTTGGGAGGCGGTGGCAGCGGCTGGTACTTGGGCTGCGCGCCCAGCGCCAGCGGCGTCACCAGCCAGTAGAGGACGTCGTAGCCCGGAGGCCCGGTGATCCGAAACCACCCCTGCGTGGCCGGAACCACGTACTCTTTGCCTGCCTCGATGCGGTTCTGCTCCCCGGTATCCTCGCGCGGGAACAGCGTCTCGTAGTTGCCCGAGGTGGCTTGATTCATCACGTAGAGGTAGCCATCGAAGTTGGCGCGGAATCGAAAGCGCACGCGGTCGCCGGTGTCGAACACCAGGCCCGGATCGACGGCCCGCCAGTTTCCGCTCTCTTGCCGCTCGAGCGTGAGTTCGATCCGATTCGGCCCCTGCGCGAGCTTCTTGGTCTGGCCGGCGGCCAGCATTGCGAACACGACAATCGCCGCGAATCTACGCTTCATCGAGCGTCTCCCTCTTCACGTTGTGGGGCAGGCGCTTTCGCCTGCCAACCGTTTCCTACTGATGCTTCAGCGTCACATCGGCCACCAGCCGCGACTCGGGGCTGCCCGTGGGATTGACCACGTAGACAGCTTTCTCCTTCTTGTCGCCTGGCGTCGAATCGTCCACTTTCTCGAACACCAGGTCGCGCGCGTATAACTGGTTGCGCAGGCGGCCCACCAGCGCGTCGTCCACCGGCGACAGGGACGCGGTCAGCAAGTGCTTGGGTGGTTCCTTGGCTTCGGCGGGCTCGCCGGCGGGGTGCCCTGTGGGCCCGGAGCTGGCGCTCCCCAGCGAGTAGATCAGTTTTTCCAGGCTGGGCTCGGGATTGCGCGACAGCACAATGAACAGGCGCTCCTCTCCGGCTTGCTCGTCGAAGGCGAACCGGCCCGGCGACGGCGGTATCAGGGTCTGCCGGCCGCTGGTGACGCGATTGGAGCCGTCCGCAACCTCGGCGCTGGGAAACAGCACTTTCCACGTTCCGCTGGTGCCTTTCATGACGATATACAAGTACCCCTCGTCGTTCGACTGGGCAGCCACGCGGATCCGGTCGCCCGAGCGGAAGACGGTATCGGGGTCGACTTCCCGGTATTCGTCCCCGCCGGCGCTGCGCAGAAAGCTGTACCGCAGCCCCAGCGGTTTTTCCGTGGAAGGTGAATAGGCCACTGGAACGATGGCCGTGCGGGCCGGCGCGCCTGAGGCGCCGCCGCTGGTTCTGGCCGGAATGGCCGGTGGCGGGCTGGCCTTGGGCGCCGCCGTGGCCGCTTCCACCGCCGCGGCCGGTTGGGCGGGTGTGGCCGGCTGGGCCGCCGACTTCCTCACCGGCTTGGCTTCCGGGGCCTTGGCGGCCGCCGGAGGCGCGGTTTCCGCGTAGAACAACTCCCGCGCGGAAAGCTTTTTGCTGTTCTGCGGCGCCGTCTGTGCCATGACGGCCGCCGCCACCAGGAAGAACCCACAAGTCCATTTTCCGGTCTGCATACTTTTTCTCCCGGGCATGGTCGCTCCTGCCCTATAATAATTATGCTTCCAATTCTGCTCGTTAGCGACTATCATTGCATTCCAGGCAAGGAGGATGCCTAATGAAAACCCGACCTCGAGTATCCCGAGCGTCACGCTTATTATGCCTGATGCTTGCCGAGACTATCGCCGTCACATACACCACGCCGCCAGTACGCGCGCAAGCGCCTGAGCCTAAACAACTAAACATCTCCATTCTGGAGGGCGAAGGCGCCATCAATAACATCCGCCAGCGCACGGCAAGAGAAGCCATTGTGCAGGTGCAAGACGAGAATCATAAGCCGGTGGCAGGTGTCGCCGTCACGTTCTTCCTTGCCGACCACGGCGCCAGCGGGGTTTTCTCCAACGGCAGCCGGAGCCTGACTGTACTAACCGATACCAATGGCCAGGCCGCCATGCGTGGTATGACGCCGAATAACATGGCCGGGAAAATGGAGATCCGCGTTTCCGCCAGACTCGGGAACTTGAATGCCGATGCCGTGATCACCCAGACCAACGCCGCTGGAGCCGCGGCGGCCGGCGGCGCCGCCATCTCCGGCAAGGTCATCGCTCTGATCGTAATCGTCGCCGTCGGAGCGGCGGTCGGAGCCATCGTGGCCACCCGCGGTGGATCCTCGGCTTCCACAACTCCCACCACGCCTGCCGTGGTCATCACCCCGGGAACGCCCACGGTGGGGCATCCCTAATAGGCGCTACTGGAAAACGGAGGTATCGAACATGAGACAAAAATGGTTGCTTCAGATCGTAATGGCGCTTCTTCTGGCGGGTGTCGCCGCCGCCCAGGCAGGGTCCACTCTGAGCGGTCCCACCATGGGCCTGGTCTTCGACTCGTCTCAATCGGCCCTGCGGCCCATTAGAGGAATCCCCGGCGCGGCCACCTTGGGCGATCCCGTGAATCTCGGGTTTCCACTCGCCTCGGCGACGGTCTCACCGTTGCAGGATTTCGCTCTCGCATTGAGGACGGACGATTCCTCTCTGGTGCTGGTGCGCGCCGGCGGCTCCGCTGCCATAGCCGGGACCCGGCCCGCGCCCGCACTCATCGTCTTCAGTAACGCCGGCACAGCCGCCGCACTGTATGACTCCGACTCCGGCCGGGTGCAGATACTGACCGGTCTGCCGGACGCCGCCGCGGTTCAAAGCGACGTCGATATTTCGGCCCTGGCCGGCCCGGTCGCCGCCCTGGCGGTGGACGACGCGGGCACTTCGCTTTTCCTCGCGGCGGGCCCAGCGGAAGCGGTTGCCCTCTACCGCATCGCCATGGATGGCGTTCCTCAATTCCTGGCCACTTTCCGCAGCGTTGCGGCGCTGCGCCTGTCGGCTACCGGGCGCGAGGTTCTGCTGGCGGATTCCGCCGCCGGCGCGGTGTTCGCCATTCGCGATCTGCGGGGAGCCGGCCGCATTGAGACGATTGCGTCCGGGCGCGACGGCCTGGGCGCGCCCATCGCCGTCGAGTCCGATTCCGCGGGACGCATCTTCGTGGCGGATCAAGCGGGCAATCTGACCATTCTCGACCGCGGGCGCGGCTCCGTCTTGTCCCTCCCTTGCGGGTGCGCCCCCACGGGCTTGTTCCGGCTCTCCGGAACCGCGACATTCCGGCTCACCGAACCGTCCGGCGCGCCCATGTGGGTGCTGGATGCCTCCGGCGCCGATGCGCGCATTGTGGCCATTCCACCCGGCGCGCCGCCAGCCCCATCGGCGGCGGGTAACGGAGGCCCACAATGAAACGCCTCTCTTTGCTGCTCCTGCTGCCGCTCGCCAGCGGCACCCTGTTCGCACAGACCACGGGCTACACCATCACCGGGACGGTGCCGTCGACCGGCACTGTCGGCGTCTCCTACCCAGGTGCGAGCCTGCAGACCAACCCCCAAGCCTATGCGGCCTGGTCCATCAGCCAAGGGTCGCTCCCTCCCGGCTTGAGCATGACTACCGGGAGCAACTATGTTGCGACCATCACCGGCACGCCCACTGCCGCCGGGAGCTATTCATTCACGGTCCAGGCCGCCGTCAACTTCAACGACGCGCTGATCCCGGTGACGCAACCTTTCACCGTCGTCATCGCCGCCGCACAGGTTCCGCCCGTCTCCATCTCTACGACGACCCTTCCCGACGGAGTAGTTGGCGTGAGCTATTCCCAGGGTATAACGGCAACGGGTGGCTACGGCCTCGGGTACACGTTTGCGTTGACTCAGGGGTCCCTCCCTCCGGGTCTCCAACTGAACACCTCCAGCGGCGTGATCTACGGCACGCCTACCACCGCGGGATTGTCCAACTTCACGGTGCAGGTCGCCAGCCAGTCCGGCACGAATCCCGTGCTGACGGCGTACGCTGCCTTCTCCATTAACATTCCCCTCCCAGCGCTCACCATAACGACCAGCAGCCTGCCCGGCGGGACCGTCGGCGTAGCCTACTCGCAGGCCCTAACCGCCACCGGAGGAACCCCGCCGTATGCCTGGCGATTGACGGGCGGCAGTTTGCCTGGCGGATTGACCCTGGCCTCCTCCGGAAGCATCTCCGGCACGCCTACCGCCGCCGGCTCCTTCACGTTCCAGGTCGCAGTCGGCGATTCTCAGCAGGGTACTGCCTCCGGCAGTTTCACCATCAGGATCGCTCCGGCCGCGCTCGTCATCACGACGACTTCGCTGCCCGCCGGGACCGTGGGGACCGCCTACACGGCTACCACCCTCGCCGCCACCGGCGGGACTCCGCCGTACACTTGGTCCGTGGCCTTGGGCGCTCTTCCGGGTGGCCTCTCGATCAGCCCCGCCGGCGTCGTATCCGGCACACCGTCTGCCGCCGGAACCTTCTCCGTTACCTTTCAGGTGACCGATTCGGCGCAGGTGACAGCCACCAGGGCCTATAGCATCACGGTGACCGTCCTGGCCGTGCCGCTCTCCATTACCACCACCCAGTCTTCGATCCCCAACGGCCAGGCCGGCGTGGCCTACACCGAGACATTTGCGGCCACCGGCGGAACTCCACCCTACCAGTGGACCATCTCCGCCTACACCGGCGTGCAGCTTGGTTTCACGCTGAATCCCACCACGGGCAGCCTGACCGGAACGCCCACGGTGGCCGGGACATCCAACTTTACGATCCAGGTGGCCGATTCGGCTGCGCACACCGCCACCCAACCATTCTCTATCACTGTGATCGCCGCGGTGAAAATCGTTACGCCTCCCGCTCTGGCGAACGGAGTTACCGGGGTCCCATATACGCAGCAGTTCGCGGCTAGCGGCGGAGTCACTCCTTACGTGTGGAGTGTCGCTGGCGGTACCATCCCCATTCCGCTGACCTTGAGCCAGGCCGGCCTGCTTTCCGGCACTCCCACTACTCCGGGATCATACACCTTCACCATCGGCGTCACCGATCAGAACAAGGAGACGGACAGCGCGCCTTTCACCATCGTGATTGTTGCGCCGCTCTCGATTACCACTCAACCTCCGCTCCCGGCCGGCGTAGTCGGCGCGTCTTACTCGCAAACATTTGCGGCCACGGGCGGAGCTGCACCCTACCAGTGGTCTGTCTCCACCGGTGCGGCGCCAACCGGTCTCACGCTGAATGCTACGGGTAGCCTCACGGGCACGCCCACGGCGGCCGGGACATTCAACTTCACCATCCAGGTTGTCGATGCGGGCGGGCGCAGTGCGACGGCGACATTCACCATCGCTGTCACTGCCACGTTGACTATCACCACCGCCAGCCCGCTGCCCGGCGCTACGGTTGGCATTGCCTATAACCAGGCGCTGGCTCTGGCTGGCGGAGCCGCGCCCTTCACCTGGTCGATTGCCTCAGGGGCGCTGCCGGCCGGAATCGCCCTCAACCCAGGCTCCCTCAATGGTATTCCATCGGCGCCCGGCACGTTTACCTTTACGGTTTCCGTCACTGGCGGAGGCCAGACCACCACGCAGTCGCTCACCCTTACGGTGGGAGTGCCGCCTGGGCCGCCCGCCACGATTACAGGGTTGCCGGCTACGGCCGCGCCCCCCACGCAACCGCCTCTGGGAATCGGCATCCCGAATGCGTATCCGCTCGATATCTCCGGGCAGGTCACCTTGACCTTCGCCCCCGATTCCCCTTCTCCGGACGACCCGACCGTGCAATTCACCACCGGCGGGCGCACCGTCAGTTTCACGGTGGCGGCCAATACCACCCAGGTGGCCTTTAGCAGTTCTACGGCGCCCGCCGTGCAGATCGGCACCGTGTCCGGAACCATCACTCTCACTCTGAAGCTGACTGCCGCGGGCATCGACATCACCCCTTCGCCGGCGCCGTCCACAAAGATAACCATCGCCAAGAGCGCGCCGGTGATCAAGACCGCAACGGTTACCCGCACCACCGGCGGCTTCAACCTGGTCGTCGTGGGGTACGCCACCTCGCGCGAGATGGTCTCGGCCGCAGTCACGTTCACAGCGGCTGCCGGCGTGACTCTGGCCAGCAGTCAAGCCACCATTTCGCTATCTTCGGTCTTCACGACTTGGTATGCCGACCCCACTTCCGCGGCGTACGGAAGCAACTTCTCGCTTACGATGCCCTTCACGATCGCGAATGGCACCAACCCGCTGACCTCCGTCTCGGTGCAACTCACCAACGCGCAGGGCAACTCGACGACGGCGAGTGCCACGTACTAAGGCCTTGCCCGACCTTTACGACGAGGTTCCTTATCCGAGTCTGCCGCGGCCGCAGTCGCACCCCTCGCGCATAGCGGCCCTGGCGGCCATCGCGGGTATGACGCCGCCGCCAGTCAGTCGATGGCGCGTGCTCGAAATCGGTTGCGGCGACGCATGCAACCTGCTGCCGCTGGCTTTCGAATACCCGAAGGGCCGCTTCACCGGCGTGGATCGGGCCGCTGTTCCCATGGCGCGGGGCCGCGACATGGCCGCGAAGCTCGGGCTCGCCAACCTCGAGTTGTACGAGGTCAATCTGCTCGACTGGAAGCCCAATGGCGAGTTCGACTACATCATTGCCCACGGCTTCTACTCGTGGGTGCCTTTCGAGATTCGCGACCGGCTGCTCGCGCTCTGCGCCACGGCGCTTTCCTCAGGCGGCGTCGCTTACATCAGCTACAACGCTCTGCCGGGAGGCCACCTCCGGCGCTACGTATGGGATCTTCTGAAATTCCACACCAGCCGCGCGGCGTCGCCCCGGATCCGCATCGAGAAGGCGCACGAGGTGGCGCGTCTTGTCGCCGCGCTTCCCGTCGACGACCCCGGTCGCGCCGCCATCCGCAGAGAGATGGAGAATGTGCTCGAAAGAGGCTCTGAAGCTATATTTCACGACGATTTGTCGGAGACCAACGATCCGGTTTATTTGATGGATTTCATCGGGCACGCCGCTCGCCATGGGTTGCAGTACCTGGGAGATGCCGAGCCGGTGCGCGACGATGTCCGCGATCTCCCGTGGCCGGCTGAGGATTGGTTCGAGGCCCGGCAGTACGGCGATTTTCTGGCCTGCCGGAAATTCCGGGAGAGTATCCTCTGCCGGGAACAGATTCCGCTTCGCCGGGTCCTTTCGCTGGACCGTTTCCAGGCGCTCGCCGCCGCCTCTCGGGTGAAACCGGCCGAGCCGCAGCCGGACGGCGCGCAGAAATTCGAGCTTTCGCAGGGCAGAAGCCTGACCACCAACCACCCTCTGGTCAAAGATGTGCTGTGCTTCCTGGCTTCCCGCTGGCCGGGATCCGTTCCCGTAACCGGCCTTCCGCTCGGCGGGTATCCGCCGGAGGACGCAGCCGATATGCTGATGCGTCTGGTGGAAGCCGAGGCCATCGAGTTCTGGCAGCAGCCGCCCCGAGTGGCCATGGCGATCGGCGAGCGGCCGGTGGCGAGTCCCCTGGCTCGCTTTCAACTTTCGCTCGGCCTGACCATGGTCACCAACCAGCGGCATCAAAGCATCGACCTCCCCGACGAGTCGGGCCGCCTCCTGGTCTCGCTGCTCGATGGCACCCGCGACCGGGAGGCGCTGGCCGCCGCCATGGGGCGAGTTGCGCCGGGCCCAGAGGGCGCCCCGGCCGACCCGGCTGCTATCGAGAGGGCTCTCCAGGTCGGTCTTCAGGAGATGCTCCGCTTGTGCCTGCTGGTGGGGTAGGCGCGAGCGGCGTATAATCTAGAGAACCACGGAGGCATTCATGAACTACGAAATCGGTTCCCGCGTTGGCGACTACGAGGTTCTGGAAGTCCTCGGGGCCGGCGGAATGGGGCGTGTCTACAAGGTCCGGAATGTCATTTCCGACCGCGTCGAGGCCATGAAGGTCCTGCTGCCCGACCTCGAAGGCGATGCCGAGCTCGCCGACCGGTTCATGCGCGAGATCAAGGTCCAGGCGAGCCTCGATCATCCCAACATTGCCGCCTTGCACACCGCCTTGCGCCTCGACAACCAGTTGCTCATGTTGATGGAGTACGTCCAAGGCGTCACCATCGAGACGGTTATGCGCTCCGGCCGCATTCCCATTGACAAGGCCATCGACTACACGGCCCAGGTGCTCTCGGCGCTTTCTTACGCCCACGCCCATGGCGTGGTCCACCGCGACCTCAAACCCGCCAACATGATCGTCACCCCCAGCGGTGTGGTCAAGCTGATGGATTTCGGTATCGCCAAAATGGCCGCGGACCGGAAACTCACGCAGACCGGGCGTACCGTCGGGTCGCTGTATTACATGTCTCCGGAGCAGATCAAGGGCTCGGTCGATCTGGACCCGCGCTCGGATCTTTACTCGCTCGGCATCTCGCTTTATGAGATGGTCACCGGCGCCCGTCCCTTCCAGGGCGACAGCGAGTATTCCATCATGGCGGCGCACCTGGAAACCAATCCGCCGCCGCCCATTCAGCTCGATCCGAACCTGCCTCCCGCGCTCAGCGAGATCGTTCTCATGTCCCTCGAGAAAGATCCGGCGCAACGTTTCCAGACCGCCGACGCGTTTCGAGCGGCCCTGCTGAGCGTGAGAGGGTCTGGGCAGACTGCTGCCCAACCGGCGGTTCCCATGGCGACATTCGCGGCGGCGCAGGTTATTGCGCCGCCTCCTCCGGCCGCGCGCAGCCACCGCGGACTATACATCGCCCTGGGGTCGCTTGCCACCATTGCGGTAATCGTCGCCGCGGCAACGCAGATTCCGAAGTTCCGCCGTACGGCCGCCGAAAGCGCGCCGGCTGCCGCTCGATCGGCGCCAGCCCAACAGGCGCCAGCCGAAGCGCCGCCGGTCGCGACCCCTTCCCCGGCTCCCGCGCCCGCTGAGACGCAACCGCCTAGCCAGCCGGTCTCGCCGGCGCCCGCGACCAAAGCTGCGGCGCAACCGCTTCGCCGTGCGCCGGCCGCTGCCGCTGCCGCAGTCCCGGCGCCGGCCCAGCAGCCCGTGGCGCAGCCGGTTTCGCCGCCGCCGCAAGCGCCCTCGGCATCCGCCGCGGCATCCGCCGCTGCTGCCGCCGCGGCGGATGCGAAGGCGGAGCAGTTGGAGAAAATCCGCGAGCAGGGAGCGCTGCTCAGCATTCGGGTTGCAACCGTCAGGTCGAGTCTGGACGGTCTACGCGCCGCGCAGGCCCGCTCGGGGCTTGGGCTCCGCGCCGACATGGCCGCCTCCGCGCAGCGGATGGACTACCTTCTGAGCGAAGCCGACGCTGCCGTGCAGCGGGGCGACGCCGCGGCGGCCCAGAGAAATCTCGATCTGGCGGAGAAGGAAGTTTCGAAACTCGAGAAGTTCCTGGGTCATTAGCCCAACCCCGCTATCGCGCCGAAAAGCGGTAAACCGTCGTGGTATGGTAGCTGCTCCCCGGCTTCAGTACCGTGGTGGGGAAGTTCGGCTTATTGGGCGAATCGGGGTAGTGCTGGGTTTCCATGCAGAACGCGCTGCGGAACGGATACACTTTCCCGCCTTTGCCGCGCACGGAACCGTCCAGGAAGTTGCCGGTGTAGAACTGCAGGCCCGGCTCGGTGGTCCATACCTCCATCACGCGTCCGGTCTTCGGCTCGAAGACCTCGGCCGCCTTCGTCAGCCCGCCATTGCCCTTATTCAGCACCCAGTTGTGGTCGTAGCCGTTGCCCAGCTTCAACTGCTGGTCGCTCTGGCCGATGCGCGCGCCAATGGCGGTCGCGGTGGTGAAATCGAAAGGCGTGCCCTTCACGGCGCGAAGCTCTCCGAGGGGGATCAGGCCGGCATCCACCGGCGTAAAGCGGCCGGCGTCGATCATGACCTGGTGGCCGAGAACGTCGCCCTCGCCCTGCCCGGCCAGGTTGAAGTACGAGTGGTTGGTCAGGTTCACCACCGTGTCCTTATCGGTGGTGGCGGTGTAGTCGATCTTCAGCTCGTTGCGCGTGGTCACGGTGTAGACCACTTTTACCGACAGGGTCCCCGGGAAACCCTCTTCGCCGTTCTTGCTCACATAGGTCAACTCGAGGCCCTGGCCTTCCGCGGTGCTGGCCGGGGTGGCCTTCCACACGCGTTTGTCGAAGCCCTGGGGGCCTCCGTGCAAGGTGTTGTCGCCGTCGTTTTTCGGCAGGTTATACGGCTTGCCATCGAGCTTGAAGGTTCCGTGGCCGATGCGGTTGCCGTACCGGCCGATGATGGCGCCGAAGAAGTTGGTCTGCTTGAGGTAACCTGCCAGGCTGTCCGCTCCCAGCACCACGTCCGCGAACTTGCCGTTACGGTCCGGAGCCGTCAGCGAGACGACGGTTCCGCCATAGGTCATGATGCCCGCTTCGATCCCGTTTGGATTCGAAAGCGTGTAAAGTTCGATTGACGCGCCGTCCGGCAACTTCCCGTAAACCTGTTTCTTCACGTCGGATGTTCCTTTCTTCGAGGGGGCCTGCGCATAGCAGGCGAATGTCAGGACGCCCAGCGCGACGCCGGCCATCCAGTGGCAATGTCTCATGAACATCATGGTATGCCAGTGGGGCATGCTTTAGCTTGCCCTTTTTATTTCTTAAACGGCAGCGTCTTCTGTGGCGTTCCCGGCACATCCAGCTTCAATTCGCAGCCGCAATCCTCGCCGGCGTTCTTGGCCGTCTTCTGATACTCGATTTCGTAATCGATGATGCCGCGCAGGTTGGTCCAGTCGATTACCTGGGCGATCCGGCGCCCGTTCACGAACAAAGTGGGAGTCGCGTTGATATCGAGCGCGCGGCCCTCGGCGACGTTCTTGTCCACCTCGGCTTCGGTGGCCTTGGTGTCCATGCACCGGCCAAGCTGCAAAACATCGATGTCTTTCTCGCCCTTGGCCCACTCCATCACCTTGTCCTTCAGGTTCGGGGCGGTGATGTCTGCCTGGTGGGCGAAGATCCAGTCGGAGTAGCTCCAGAACGAGCTGGCGTTCTGCCGGAACACGCAACGGCCGGCGATGGCGGCGGGTCTGGCCCACTGATGGATGGAGTCCAGCGGGAAGTCCTTGGCATACAGCCGCACCTGCGTGGGATAGGCGGTCAGCAGGTTCTGCCGCAACATGACGGCCTCATCCTTGCAGTGGGGGCACTCGAAATCGCTGAACGTCACTAGCACCACGGGCGCGCCCGGCGTCCCAAGGCTCGGCTGGAATTCGGTCTTCAACTTGTCCAGATCGGGCTTGAAGGGGTTGGAATTGATGTCGTAGACGGCGGCCTGCAAAATCTTCGACCCGTCCTTCGAGACCAGGAAAGGGAAATCCTGGGAGGCATTCCCCAGTGAGGCATGCACCACCACCTCGACGAAACCCGGCACTTGCGAGGGCTTCGGATCGGCTACCTGCACCTTGATCTCCGGTTTCATCACGTAAAGATGGCGGACATAGGCTTCCAATGCGGCCTTGTCGAGGGCGGACTTCTTCTGGACGTCTTGCGAGGGACCAGCCGCGGCAAACAAGAGCGCGGCCGTCACGGAAAGCAATAGCGTTCTGGACATGCTTTACCTATTGTAAGCCAGCAGCACGGGCATTCCGGCCTGGTTGGTTTCATAATACAGACTATGAGACGCTGGCTCTCCACGCGACTGACAATTCCCGTTTTGTCGCTCATTGCCACCGGCGCGTTCTTTTGCGAGTATCTGCCTCCCTTCAAGCGGGTCCACCTGTTTTCCGATATCGAGGTCTACCACTACCCTCTTCAGCGCTATGCGTTTCAGGCACTGAAGGAGGGGCGATTTCCGCAGTGGGACCCTTCCATGTATTGCGGCATTTCCTTTGCCGGCAACATTCAGGCGGCCGTTTTCTACCCTCCCATGTGGCTGGTCTACGCGGCCAACTGGCGTCACCGGATTTTGCCGTTCAAGCCGCTGGAGTATTTCGCTTTCGCCCACGTCTGGCTGGCATTCATGCTGTGCTGCCTGTGGCTCCGCGCCCGCCGGCTGGGCTGGTTCGCCAGCGTGATGGGTGGGGGCGTCTTCGCTTTTGGCGGCTATTTGCTTTGGCAGATCGTGCACCTGGGAGTTGCCACTGCGATGCCCTGGATGCCGCTGGCGTTCTGGGGCATCGACGACGCGGTGGAGCGGCGCGACTGGCGTCCGCTGTGGAAAACGGCGCTGGCTTCGGCCATGTGGTTCCTCGCCGGCTACCCTCCGTCCTGGCTGGCGTTCTGCGCCACGATTCTTGTGTACGCGCTGGCCAGCCGCGCACACTGGCGTGCGGCGGCGGGGGTGGGTCTGGCAGTCGCGGCATCGCTGCTCCTGAGCATGGTGCAGTTCCTGCCTATGCTCGAAGCGCAATCGTCCGCGCACACCACACCGAGGTATGTCGGTGAAGCGAATAGCCCGATCATTCCGCTGTTCGTCGCCAACTGGTTGGATTTCAGCCGCGGGTCCTCCATGCCCCATCTCTCCATGGTGTACATTTACTGGGGCCTGGCGGCGACCTTTGCCATCGTTTGGGCCGCGTGGCGACGCGACCTGCGTCCGTACTGGCAGCCCCTGGTGGTGATGGCTTTTGGCCTGTTCCTGGTTCTGGACCCCCACGCCCTAGTCTACTGGACCATCGAGAGAATTCCGCTCCTCGAGAGCTCGGCCCAATCTTACAACTTTTATGAGGGCGTGGCGGCCATAGCGGCGCTGATTACGGCGACCGGCATTTCCGCCTTCCTGGAGCGCGGTCCGCGGCGCGCGGCGCCGCGGTGGCTGATGCCGGTTGTGGTCCTGGCGATGGCGGCATGGTCCGTCCGCCAGCTCCGCATATGGGCGCAGGGCGGCGCATTCGCAACCGGCGGCCGCGCCGTGGCCGGGACCGCCATCGCCTTGGCCCTGTTCGCCATCGCCCTGTGGACGTTGCGCGCCGAATCCGGCGCTCGCCGCGCGTGGGTAGCGGCCGCGGTAATACTCTTCGCTCTTTGCGATTACAAGGTCTACGGAACCAACCGGCAGTTCAACACCAGGGACGGCGACGTGGACGACAACTACAGCGTGCACGGAATCCGCGGCATAAACGATACGGCTTATCAGACAATGTGGACCAATCGCGACTATCGTGTCACATCCGACGGCTCGCCCAGCTCGATGGAGTTCCGGATGTGGGGCCTGGCTACCCCGCAGGGGTTGGATCCGCTTCTGACGAAGAGGTACCGGGCGCTCATCGTGCGATGGGGGGCGCATTTCCAGACCCAGCGCGTCTTTCTGATGGACTATAGAAACGAAGAGATGTTGCAGACGCTCGGGGTGCGCTATGCGATCACGTACCGGGGCGCCGCCGACGCGCCGTACCTGGCCGAGAGCCCGAACTTTCGACTGGTCGGCTCGGACGATTCGTTTTACCGCGTTTACGAGTATCGGCACGCCCGGCCCCCTTTCGGGTGGGACGGCGCCCTGGGAGATGCCCGGCCGACCGAGTGGATGCCCGAGCGCCGCGCCTTTCAGGTGCGCTCGGGGCGAGGCGGCCGATTCGGCTTGGTGGAGCAGTATTCGCCTGGTTGGGAGGCGGCCGTGGATGGGGCTCCAGTCACCATCGAGCGCTGGCGCGAAGCGTTTCAGTCCGTTCCAGTAGCGCCGGGGGAGCACACCGTGGTTTTCGAGTACCACGCGCCCTGGCTGTCCTTGGGCGAGACCATCAGTTTGGTTTCACTGGCGGGGCTGGTTTGCGTGATTGCGGCGGACCGGGAATTCAAACGCAAACGGCCTACATGACCGGGCCGATTCGCCACGGCACAAATTCCCTGTGTCCCAGCCGCTCGGCGCAGGTCCGCCGGCCCGAAGCCACCTCCAGCACAAAATCGAAAATCTCGCGGCCCACCCGCGCCACCGTCTTTTCGCCATCGGCAATAGCCCCGGCGTTGATGTCCATGTTGTCCGTCATGCGCCGGTACATGTGGCTGTTGCTCGCGATCTTGATCACCGGGACGGTGGGGAATCCAATGGCGCTGCCGCGGCCGGTGGTGAACGCCAGCAGGGTACAGCCGCCCGCCGCCAGACCAGTGATGGACACCGGGTCGTAGCCGGGCGTATTCATGAATACGAACCCCGGGGAGGCGATGCGTTCGGCAAAGTCGTAGACCGCGATCAGCGGCGAAGTGCCGCCTTTGGCCACCGCGCCCAGCGATTTCTCGAGGATGTTGCTCAGCCCACCCTGCTTGTTGCCGGGCGACGGGTTATCGTCGAAACTGCCCGCAAACCGGTTCAAGTATTCCTTGTACTCTCGGATGCAACTCAATAACTTTTCAGCTACTTGTTTATTGCGTGCCCGCTTGACGAGCAAATGTTCCGCGCCGAAGATTTCGGGCGTTTCGGCGAGCACCGCGGTGGCGCCTATCTCCGCCAGCAGGTCCGAGCAGTAGCCCAGCGCGGGGTTGGCCGTGATGCCGGAGAAGGAATCCGACCCGCCGCAGTTCAGTCCCAGCACAATCTTCGAAGCCGGCGTTTCGCTGCGCGTTTCCGCCGCCGCCCGGTCCAGGAACCTCGAAATCTCCCGGCGCGCGGCTTCCACTGCGCCGCGCGTGCCGCCGCTCGATTGCAGCGTCACCCCAACGAGCGGCGCGGACCGGGCGGCCTCGCCGGAGAGGTAGTGGTCGATCTGGTTCACCTCGCAGCCCAGCCCGAGGATGATGCCGGCCGACACGTTGGGATGGGCCAACACCCCGCCCATGGTGCGGCGGAGCTGGTCGACATCGGGACCGAAGACGTGGCCGCAACCGTCGCCGTGGGGAAAGGCCACCACGCCATCCACGTTGGGCGGCAGCGTTTGGCCCTCATAGCCGCGGGCCACGATTTCGGCCGTGTGCGCCGCGCAGTTGCTGGCCGCCATCACCGCGATGTAATTGCGCGTCCCCACGCGTCCGTCCGCGCGCTGGTACCCGAGAAAGGTCGGGGCATCTTTCCTGGGTTCGGGCACCGGCGTCTCGATCGCCGGAAACTCGTAATCGAATTGCAGCTCTTCGAAGGAGAGGTTGTGAGTATGCACGTGATGCCCGGCTTCGATCATCTGGCTGGCGCGCCCGATGGCCTGCCCGTAGCGCTCGACCAGTTCGCCCGGCCGGATGTCTTCGAGTGCGATCTTGTGGCCCGCCGGAATGGCTTCGCGCGTTACGAGCCGAAGGCCCTCGACCGATAGCTCGGTCCCCGCCGGAATGGCCACGCGCGCCACCGCCACGTTGTCGGTGGGGTGGAGGCGGATGGCCGAATTCCCGGCCGTCGGCAGCTTGGCGATGTCGAGCAGCATCCGGTTCCCCTAGCGTTCCAGCACCAGCTCGGCGGCCTGGTCTCCCAAGTGCGCGTGCAGCTTGTTTCCCACGGGATGGACCCAGACGCCCGTTCCATCGCGCGGGACGGGGATATCGGCGGGCCCATCCGCCACCACGAAGCGATCGTTTTCCACGCCATCCAGCAGCTTGCCGATGTGGATATGGGCGTGGCACTGCGTGCGCCGCTCGAGTCCGTTCATGGCCAGCCCCCACTGGCCGCCCCACAGCTCGCGAGCCTTGGCGATGGCCGCGGTCCAGTAGGCGGTGCGGTCGGCGGCGGACATACCCGCCAGATCTTGCGGGCTGGCGCCATGGAACCGCGGCAGCGCCAGCCAGCGGTTGGGCTTGGTGGGGTTGGCATCCCTGATGAAGAAGAATTGCGGCTCCGCCGGCTGGGCCTCGGCCTCGCGGCACAATGTGCACTCCGTCGCCGCCATGGTCTCGGGCTTGGTGACGTCGCAGCCGCAGCCGCGCACGTCGGCGCGCCCCAGCGGCAGGAGCAAAAGAACGGTTGCGGCCAGAGTCCGAAGGAAGCGCATTTCGATTTGATTATAGCGATACCATGATGGTTCCTGTCGGGATGTTGACTTACCTGATTCTGGGGATGACTTACGCCTTCGCGGCGGCTGTGCAGCCCGGACCGCTTCAGACCTACCTCATCTCGCAGACTCTGAGCCATGGCTGGCGCCGCACGCTTCCCGCCGCCTTTTCGCCGCTGATCAGCGATGGCCCGGTGATCGTGCTGGTGCTGTTGGTGTTGAGCCGCGTGCCTGCTTGGCTGGCGCAAGGTCTGCGCTTGGCGGGCGGAGTATTTGTGCTGTACCTGGCATGGGGCGCGGTGAAGGCATGGCGCACGTACGACGCCCAGGACACCGCGCCAGTGCCCTCCAGTCTGCTCCGAGCGGCCCTGGTAAATGTGTTGAACCCCAACCCGTATATTAGCTGGAGCCTAGTCTTGGGCCCGCTCCTGCTGAAGGCTTGGCGCGAAACGCCCGCGCACGGCGTAGCGTTACTGGCGGGCTTCTACGGCGTCATGGTTCTCAGTCTGGCCGGCACCATCGTCCTCTTTGCCGCGGCCCGGAATTTAGGCCCGTGTGTGACTCGGTTGCTGATCGGTCTCTCGTCGGTGGCGCTGGCGTGTTTTGGCTGCTATCTGCTGTGTAGCGCCGGCGGTCTTGCCGCCGGTGTTTTTTCCAGTCCGGTGAGCCCGCAGGGCGAAAGAGAGTAGCCCATGGCGCGAGGGACCGTGAAGAAATCGCTGAGACCGCCGGGTTGACAGACGGGGCACCCTCTGGGTCCGTCTGTCCCACCTTGGTCCGCAAGGGTTTGCCTTTTTGTGGGCCAGGCGCTTCCGCCCAATGCCACTTAAATA
>PMYB01000133.1 GCA_003170915.1 Bryobacterales bacterium
ATTTTAAATGAGGCTTGACAAAAGTGACGTTTCCACGGCTCCAAGAGAGGCGGGCAGGTGTATACTGTTGGCGGCCGCGAGGCGCAAGAGGTGTTTCATGTCCAACCTTCGCAGAGATTTCCTTCAGAAGTTATTAGCGGCAGGCACGCTCCAGGGATTAATGGCTTCGCCGGGGATCGGTCGAGCCATGGGTGCGCTCCTCGATGAAGACAGCGCCCAAGATATCAACCAGGACTTGGACACGAAAGCTTTCAGTTTTTGGTCCAATTTCTTTTCGTCCGACGCAGAGCCGGTCGTGGGAGCTGCCGGCCAGCGCCGGGGCCCGAGTGCGGACGACCTCCAGCCGGTTTTTCTGCATTACGGTCCCGAAGGATTCAAGAATGCCGCCGAATTGGACATCGGCAAGCTGGTTTCCACGGGTGACGTGATGGTTAGTGTGAACACCTCGACGGTCAAGGTCGCGGAAGACGATCAGAAGACATTCCAGCAGTTGCAAAACGCCCAAATTCGCGTAGATGTCGCTCAGAAAACAGGAATTATCCCGATCCTCGAAGCGATGGCATACACCGTCGTGGGGGGGATGCGTTCAGTCCAGGCGAGCATGCCAAGTGCGTCCAAGTCCACGACTGCGAAAAAAGCCCCGGCAACCGTACAGAGTATCAACGTCAGCTCCGACGCAGCGTGGCAAAAGATGCAGAACATTCCCCTCCCCAGCGGAGAAGGCCGATGGGCATTGAATCTCGAAGCGCAAAAAAAAGATTCCCTATTCTGTAAAGTGCTCCAAAACATCGTAAAGGAGGCGGGCCTGTTTGTGCCAGTGCTTGGGTTTCCGGGAATCGTGATGTCCGCGCTGAACTCATTCAACACCATCTACGGAGTGCTGCACGCGGGCACCGTTTCGATCATCAAGGGGAATCCGGTTCGCGTCTTTGCGACGCAGGAGGCAGTCCAACGGACGGGAGCGCCGGGCTCGGTCACGGGGATCCTGCTGCAGAGCGGCACTTACATTTTGATTCCGGCAAAGCAGTCGCCGCCGGTCGAACAATTGAAGAACCTGGCAGTCATACAGGGCCGCGTAGTTCCCCCGAAAACCGCCGCGACAGACCTGGACGCGGCCGCCGCGGACACTTTGAGGGGCGTGACCTACGTGACCTTCGATGTGGAGGTAACGCCTGCCACATTCGTCACGGGCGCGGCGAAAAAAGCGGGATGACGATCAAGAATGTGGGGGAGTTAGCGCGTTCGCAAGGAGGTAGCGCGATGATGCGGGGATTCGTATTTTTCGCGGTTGCGTGCCTGGCGCTGGCTGGGCCCCTTCGCGCCCAGAACTCTTCAGGTGCTGCCGGACATCCAAAGAGCAAAGCCACATTCCTGAAACCCGGCAAACCGCTGGAGCGAGCGCTGCAGGGCGGAGAAAAACACATCTATGCGATTCGCGCTGAAACAGGACATTTCATTCACGCCATCGTCGACCAGCTTGGCATCGATGTGGCCTTAACGCTTTACGCCCCCGACGACAAACCGATCGGCTCGATGGATAGTCCGAACGGGGCCTTCGGGCTCGAACAGATCTCCACGATTGCGGAAGCGCCGGGGATCTACAGATTGGAAGTGGCCTCCGGCGACAAGAATGTACCGGCCGGCCGTTACCGTGTGACGGTCGAACCTGTTCGAGCCCCTAGCGGCCAGGATCGCGCGCGCATCGCTGCCGAGCAAATGCTTTTCGAGGCGGCACAACTCCAAGTACAAGGAAGCGCGGATTCGTCAAAAACTGCAATTCAAAAGTACCTGGCGAGTCTGCCGTTGTGGCGCACGGCGGGTGATCGCTATGAGGAAGCCTTGACGCTGGATAGCGTCGGGCTCGTCTATTCCTCCCTCGGTGAGAAGCAGAAGGCGCTGGATTACCTCAACCAGGCCGTGCCGCTCCGGCGAGCCGTGGGAGACCGCGCGGGCGAAGCGTCTACGGTGAACAACATCGGTTTCGTTTACGACGCCCTGGGGGAGAAGCAGAAGGCGCTGGATTACTACAGCCAGGCCCTGCCGCTCGAGCGCGCCGTGGGGGACCGCGCGAGCGAGGCGTCTACGCTGAACAACATCGGTGTAGTCTACGACGACCTCGGGGAGAAGCAGAAGGCGCTGGATTACTTCAAGCAGGCCCTGCCGCTCAAGCGTGCCGTGGGAGACCGCGCGGGCGAGGCGGGGATGCTGAGCAACATCGGTGCAGTCTACGACGACCTCGGGGAGAAGCAGAAGGCGCTGGATTACTACAACCAATCTCTTGTCTTATGGCGTGCCGTGGGAGACCGCGCGGACGAGGCGACTACGCTGAACAACATAGGTTTGGTTTACGACGACCTCGGCGAAAAACAGAAGGCGCTGGAGTACTACAACCAGGCCCTGCCGCTCACGCACGCCGTGGGGGATCGCGCAGGCGAGGCGATTACACTGGCCAACATCGGATGGACTTACTCTGCCCTCGGGGAGAAACAGAAGGCGCTGGAGTACTACAATCAGGCCCTGCCGCTCATGCGGGCCGTGGGGGACCGCGCGAGCGAGGCGGCGACTTTGGGCAACATCGGTTTGGTTTACTCCGCCCTCGGGGAGAAACAGAAGGCGCTGGAGTACTACAACCAGGCCCTCCCACTCCGGCGAGCCGTGGGGGACCGCGCCGGCGAGGCGAAGACGCTGACCCACATCGGTGAAGTCTACGACGACCTCGGGGAGAAGCAGAAGGCCCTGGATTACTACAACCAATCATTACCGCTTTCCCGGGCTGTCCAGGATCCCCTGGGCGAGGCCTCCACCCTGGTGCGCATGATGGAATATTGGAAGAGTCTCCGGAACCCGAGCCTGGCCGTGCTGTTTGGCAAGCAGGCCATCGATCGCTTCCAGCAGGTGAGACGCAACATCGGAGGGCTGGAAAAGGAAGTTCAACAGAGCTTCCTGAAATCGAAGGAAGACTATTATCGCGAGTTAGCGGAGCTGCTTATCTCCGGCGGACGCCTTCCGGAAGCCCAGCAGGTGCTGGATCTGCTTAAGAAAGAGGAGTATTCGGATTTTACGCAGCGCCGCGGCGACGCCGGTTCTGGGACCAACCCCGTTGCGCTCACGTCTGCGGAGGAGAAGTCAAATCAGGAATACGAGCGGATGACTGGCGAGATTACCGCCATCGGCGGGGAATGGACCGAGCTCCACGCCAAATCCTCCAGGTCCGCGGACGAAGAACATCGGTACAACCAACTGTCCGACAGGCTGACCGCGGCGAACCAACGATTGCAAGCATTTC
This sequence comes from Bryobacterales bacterium, assembly GCA_003170915.1. Classification (GTDB taxonomy): domain Bacteria; phylum Acidobacteriota; class Terriglobia; order Bryobacterales; family Bryobacteraceae; genus Fen-178. Next base: position 3,287 of record PMYB01000133.1, read on the forward strand.
TCAAAACTCTGTACGACAGCTTCGGCAAGGGCGATCAAGCCAACGCCAAGGTGGAAACCATCAATGAACAGACCGCCGGCCTGCAGACGCTGGTCGGAGAACTCGGCGCCGGGACGGCGGCAGTCTACACCCTGGTGCTGGAGGAAAAGTGCGTAGTGATGGTGATTACCCCGGCAACCCGGGTGGCGCGCGAAATACCGATCGGCAAGATCGCGTTGCGCGGCAAGGTGTTTGCGTTCGCGCGGGCCTTGGCGTCACACCAATCGGAAGAAGACATTCTGCCGAAGGCGCAAGACCTTTACAACGTTCTGATCGCTCCGATCGAGAAAGATCTTCAGGGAGCACAGGCGAAGACGCTGGTCTGGTCGCTCGACGACGTGCTGCGCTACGTGCCGCTGGCGGCGCTTCACGATGGCAAGCAGTACCTGGTGGAACGCTATCGAAACGTGGTGATCACCACAGCCAGTGTGGGGAACCTCAAGGACCAGCCGCAAGTGAGCAGGTGGCGCGGCGTGGCCATGGGTGTCTCCAAGGACTACGACGGTTTGGGCCAGTTGAAAGCCGTGCCCGATGAGTTGGACTCGGTGGTACGCAGCGAGAAGACGCCCGGTTCGCACGGGCCGGTTCCGGGAACGATTCTGCTCGACGATTCCTTCACGGAAACGGGCATGGAAACGGCGCTCGAGCAGCACCCTCCGCTGGTTCATATCGCGAGCCACTACGTGTTCCACGTGGGCGACGATACGAAATCCTATCTGCTGCTGGGGGGCAAGAGTACGGGTGGCCAGGGATTCCACTTGACCCTGGCGGACCTGCGCGACGATCAGAGGATGGATTTCAAGGGTATCGAATTGCTGACTCTGTCCGGCTGCCAGACAGCCGTGGGTTCCAACGACTCGGACGGGCGCGAGATTGACGGTCTGGGAATTACGGCGCAAAGGAAAGGCGCCAAATCGGTGGTGGCGACGCTGTGGGCGGTGGATGATGCCAGCGTCGGGCTACTGATGGCAACATTCTATAAACTCTGGGTGACTACTCCGGGAATCACAAAAGCTGAAGCTCTGCAGCGGGCGCAGTTGGCAGTCCTGCACGGCACTGCCGATCCCGCCGGAACGCCGCAGGGTTCGTCCGCAAGGGACTCATCGGCGAGTGCATCGAAGCAGCGCCCTGTTTCGCAGTACGCGAATCCCTTCTATTGGGCGCCCTTTATCCTCATCGGAAATTGGAAATAACGCGCGAAAGATAGCCCGCCAGTTGGGTTTTGACCAGCATTTGACACCGGTCACGTCAGCTTCGACAGGGATGAGGTTTGGCGCGGGCCGGAGAGAACCGGCGGCACAAAACGACCGCCGGCGCTACATGGCCGCATGGCTCGCGTGACACGCGGTTCCCGTCAAAGCAGACCACTTCACACAAAGAAAACCGGCTGTGGCGGCAATCGCGCCACAGCCGGAACAAGGAGGGAGCCGGTCCGAGGTCAGAATTCGTAGCTGAGGCCCACCATGGGGACGAAATCGTGGAGAATACTGCCGAATTTCGCGCCCGGAGCCGGAGCAATCAACTCTTTGGGGAAGGCCGTGATGTAATCGCGGAATTCGGTCCGCAGACAGACTTTGCGTGTAATAAAATACTTTATCCCGCCGCCGACGCTGGCCATGGGCTTGAGGGCCTGGGTCTTGGTGAAGTAGCCGTACTGGCTGAGGGGCTGATAAGCAGCCTCGGCGCCGGTTCCGCGGAAGACTTTCATACCGCCGCCGATGGCGGCGAAGAACTGCACGCGCGAGTTGCGGGGGGTGGTGCGCAGGATCAAATCGTAGTGCACCACGTGCGCCGTGCCGGCAAACGAGGCGGAGGAGCCGCCGCTCGAAAGTTGCAGATTGCTTTGCAGATAGGCGTACCGCAATTCGCCGCCAATATGGCCATATAGGTTGTTGCCAAAGAACGCGCCGAAGGCGGCGCCGGTCTGAAACCCGGCGGTTGCCGAACCAACCGGGCCGGCCACGGCGACGTTGCTTAAGAACCCGCCGCCGCCAATGCCTCCGACCTCCCACTGCTGGGCGCGGCTGGTTGCGGCCGCGGCGGCCAACAGCAAGATCGATAATCCGAGCGTCCTCATGTGAATCTCCTGTTGCGGTTCTTAGTTGACTACCCGCACGCTAAGCGTGGTCGAACTGCCCGCCTGGGAGACCACCAGGGGGATGTCCATGCCTTGCGGCACGCCCGAAGGAACCGACGCATTGACTTGGTCGACGCCGACTTCGCCCGGGACCAGGCCGGCGTAGAGGATCTTCAGCGGAACCCCGCCCAGGGTGACGGACGCCGAGATCACGGTATTGGACAGTGGATTGGGCGGCAGCAGCGCGGGCAATCCGGAATCTACGAACGGCGAAGTACGGCCCATGCCGGTGGCGTAGATGATGATGATATCGCCGGGGTGGATCGGATTGGTGGGCGTGATGAGCTGGCCGTTGTCGTTGCGAAAGACGGTGGCGAGCCCGGTCTCCGGCCCCGCTGTCCCGCTGCGGAAGACGGTGGGAGCCGTGGCCAGAATCGGGAGAAAGAAGTTATCGCTGACGCCGCCCGGAGTGTGGATGCTCAAGGTCACGGTGCCGCTGGCCGAGGCGGGCAACTGCGCGTTCACCTGCTGGCTGGACACGAACAGCAATGGCGCTGGCACGCCGTTCACGGCCAGGCACGAGCCGGCCAGCGCGGTGGGCAGCGGAATCTGCGAGGTCGCCATGTTCACGGGACTCATCTGCTGGCCATAGACGCTGATCAGCCCGCCGGGGGCGACCGAGGCCGAGCCGTCGGCCGCGCTCACCACGCTGGAGATGTTGGGCGAGGCCACCGCCGCGTCGTAGTTCGGCGCCAACACCGTAATGCCCGAAGTGGTCAGCAGGACGATGGTGTTGGCGAGCGGAGCCACGGTGCGGGTGAACGTCTGGTTGGTGGAAGTCAGAATGGGCGCTTCGATCATGCGGACCGGTTTCACGTTGCGGGCCTGCACTACGTCCGCCAGGTTCTGGATCACTCCGGCGGCCGAGACCGTGGTGCCGGTCACGCGGTATCCTCCCGCTCCCATGAAGGCGAATCCGGAAGTGTGTCCGATGGAGGTGTCCAGCGTCCCCTGCGGGACCAGCGAGGCATCGAAGACGTTATCGCCGATCACATAGCGGGTGGCGAACGCGGGCCCGCTGCTCGAAGAGGCGGCGCTGGAGGAGACCGCATAGGCGCCGGAAAGCGCGCCAAGGTCCTTGCGCGAAAGGATGAAGGTGTCCTTGGTGGCGTCGTACAGCATCACATTACCGTTGGGCGCCGCCACCAGAATGGAATTCTGGTCCGGTGACGGGCTCAACACAGTTGTGGGAGGCAGGGCGGCGTTACTATTCGTGTAAATACCGAGGGCGGGTGGCGAATAGGCGCACCGCGAATACAGGTCCAGCTGGTCGATAGCCGGTAGGGCGACGCTAGGCGTTGGGGGAACGCCAGGCGTTGGGGGGACGCTAGGCGTTGCGACGGGGCTGTCGTTCTCCACGACTACGAAGGTCCCGACATTCGATTGCGCCACGGATCTGCCGTAGTGCGATGCAGGCAATTGAATCGGGGTCTGGGGCTGGAAGCTATCCAGGTCGAACACCTGTAGAAGCTGGGAATCCGTGCTGGCCACGATCAGCGACTTGCCGTCGCTGGTGAACGACATGCCCGTCGGCGTGGTGCCGGTGCGCAGGGCCGCGATCTGCCCATAATTCGATCCATCGAACACCAGCACCTGGTTCTTGTCCTGCCGCATCACGTAGAAGCGATTGCGGCCGGCTGGGTCCGGCAGCAGATCCACGAGCTGCCCGGGAACATCCACGATGGTGCCGCGCTGGTCCAGATCCGGGTTGCTGATCAGCAGGCGCACCGCCGGCGCCAGGTTCACCGCCGAGGCCGAGTTGATCGTCAGGGGCACGGCCAGAGTGCCGCCGGGGTTGGGAATCGCGCCCGGCTGCACGGTCACCGTGATGGTGGCCGGAGTCTTGCCGGAAGCGGGCGAGACCAGCACGCCGGCTTGCGGGGAGGAGATCGAAAAATCGGTGGGATTGTTTCCGGGATCGGCAATTGTGAACGTCGCCTTCAGGGGATTGACGTTGCAGAAATTCGTCTGCACCAGGACGTCCTCCACCGAGGCCGCCAGCCGCGGATAGTGGTTCAGGGAACCCACCGGCAGCACGGTCACGCCGCTGTCGGAAATGGCGTACATGTTGTTGCCCGCCGAATCGAGCACCGCCCGGCCCACCAGGTTCTCCGGCAGATAGATTTTGTCCCGCACCGTCAGATTGTCCGCGTCCATAATGGAGAGGGTCGGGAATTTGGCGGGAGACGCCGTCCCTGTCGACGTGGTGGGAGAGGGCGTGGCCGGATAGTAGGGCGGGCCACTGGGCTGGGTGGTATCGAAGATCTGGGCGTAAATGGTGTCGGTCGCGCCGTTCCTGGCGTTGACGGCATGTCCGGTCACGTTGGTGGAGGCCACGCTTTGCGGATAGCGGGACGGGATCATGAAACCAGAGCCGCCGCACTGGGCAGGCGCAAACTTGGACCAGCCGATCATGGCCCAGGACCCATCGGCGGCCACGCTCACGCGCGGCAGCAGCGCCGGAGAGGTCGCCCAGACTTGCCCGATGAAACTGCCGCCAACGTTATAGCGGAAAACCAATTCCGCGCCGGTTTGCGCGTCGGTGCCGCCAACGGCGGGTACTGCGACGCCCCAGATCCACCGCCCGTCGGCGGAGGCGGTCATCTGCGTTTGGATGATCTGTGGGGGGAAGGTGGCCTGCGGAACTGGCAACGTCTGACTCGCGAGAGCCGCAACGCTCGTGACCGCCTGCAGATATCCGCTAACGGGGTCGAGCAGATAAAAGCCGGTGGAGGTGGCGATGAGCGCCTGGCCGGTGTTCACAAAGGCCACTCCCAGCGCCGGATTGCCATCGCCGGTGCTGAAGTTCTGCTTGGCACTCGAAGCGAGGTTGATGACGGTCACGCCGTCGGAGCCCTGCGGCGCCGAAGTCCCGTTCTGATATTCCGTTACGACCAGGTAGGCGGAGTCCGGGGATAGCGCCAGCGCGCTGGGGTGCGACGGCAGCGGAATCGAAGAGTGAATCGCGTTGTCCTTGGTGGACATCACGTCGATTTCGAGCGCCGTGAAGTTCGCGATGTAAAGCTGGCCGCGGGATTCGTCCAGCGCGATATCGGACGGGTGCCCGCCGACGGTGGTCACCACGTTTCCGAAAGTCGCGCCGGCCAGAGGCCCCGGAGCGCTCGCCAGAGCCGCTCCCAACGCAATCGAGATCAGTACAGTGTTCCTGCGCATATAAGTAATCTCCGCCCGTTACGATTTAATGCCGGCGCCGCGGCGGAATCAATGATCGATATGGCTAATAAATACGGCATTACCAAAGTTAGTCGTGTTTTTTCGAAAATTTGCGCGTATACTCCGGGCGTGAACAGAGTGTTGCTCGCGTCCGTACAGGGCGTTTGCGGGCATAAGGAACGTGCGGCCATGAAACAGTTTGCATCGGAATTCCTGCGAATTTCTATTGTAATAATGATATTGGGGGCGCTTGCGCCGCGATGCCCGGGACAGGATCTGGGGGCGGCCACGCGTATCGCAACGGTGCCACCTGGCCTTAGGTTCAGCGTGGATGGCCAAGTTTTTCAGAACGCTGCGAGTGCGGTATGGCCGAGCGGCAGCAAACATACGTTGCAGATCCTAGAGCCTATGCAGTACCAGGGCAAGACGCAGTTTACTTTCAAGAATTGGGCATTTTCCGGCGCAATATTTGGGGGAAATCCCATGATTGTCACGGCCGATCCCGCCATTCCGGAATATGACGCCGTCTTCGCCACTCAGTACGACTTGAGCCTGATTTTTTATGCCTGTGGAGACCCGTTGTCCTGCCAGTCTAGCCCCGGCGTGATTTATGTGGGAGGCACGGCGTACAACTCCGACCAGGAGATCTGGACAGGAGTCGGGGGCACGGTCACGCTGTTGGCATTCCCCAATCCTGGTTACGTGTTCGCGGGCTGGCTGGCGGGGCCGAACCAGGTGATTCAGGGATTTCAGGACACGGTAACGCTGAACGCACCGGTTTCGGTCTACCCAATGTTTCAGACGGCGCGCCACATCAACCTGGCCACCGTGCCGGATGGTCTGCAGATGCTGGCGGACCGCGCGCCGGTGCCCACGCCGACGACGATGGAATGGGGATGGGGCAGCACTCACAGCGTCGGCACAATCTCGCCGCAACGGGATCAGACGGGGCATTGGTGGGTCTTTTCTTCATGGAGCGACGGGGGCGCCGCGAACCACGCGTATCAGGTGGCCGATCTGATTGCGGCGGAAACGCTGACCGAGACCTTTGCCCCGGCCGCTACGATTACGTTGTCGACCTCGCCGGCGGGCTTGAACCTTACGGTGGATGGCAAGAGCAACTGGCCAACCAACAATTTCATTTGGGGCGAGGGCGAGACCCACAATCTGCAGGCGCCCGCGCAGCAGACCGATTCGCAGGGCCGGATCTGGGCGTTTGCCAGTTGGTCGAACGGCGGGTCCGCGGCGCAGAGCTTCACGGTGCCTGCCGGGGCGGCCGCCACGGGCGTCCGGCTGGCGGCCACGTACACATCGGTGGGGCACCTGACGGTAAACAGTTCGATATCGGGCCTCACGGTGAAAGTGGACGGGGCAAATTGCAGCACGCCCTGCGATATCCAGCGGCCGGTGGGCACCCAGGTGCGTGTGAGCGCGCCTGCCTCGGTGCCGCTGGGAGACGGAACGCGGGGGGATTTGAGCGGGTGGTCGGGCAGCGCCCCTGGGCCGGCAGGCGATTGGGTGGGGAGCCTGGGCGGCGACCCGGTCGCGATCAGCGCCGATTACCGGACCCTGAACCGCCTTGCGACCGCCTCGAGCCCGGCGGGCAGCGCGTCATGGAGCATACAGCCGGGCTCGCCCGACGGCTACTACGACTCGCAGACGACGGTGAATGTGAGCGTCACGGCGCAGCCCGGCTATCGTTTCCACGGATGGAGCGGAGACCTGAGCGGATCGGTTCCCTCGGGCGCGGTGCCTATGAACGCGCCGCGAACGGTGGCGGCGCAGTTCGATGCGGTGCCGTACATCGCTCCCACGGGCGTGCAAAATGGGGCGGGCTCGACGCCGCAGCCGGGAGTCGCCCCGGGATCGGTGATCTCGATTTTCGGTTCCACCCTGGCCTCGGGCGTGGCCACCGGGCCGGACAGCCCGCTGGCGCAAACGCTAAGCGGCACGGTGGTACAGGCGGCCAACCGCCTGCTGCCGCTGTTCTTCGTCTCGCCCGGGCAGATCAATGCCGAGCTGCCGGCCGATTTCGCCGAGGGCTCGGGGACCCTGACCGTGAGTGCTCAAGGACAGCCGGACGTGCACGCCAGCTTCACGGTTGTGAGGGATGCGCCCGGGCTCTTCGAGCAGGCGGCGAACGGGCAATCCTTCGCGGTTGCGCTGCACGAGGATGGCTCGGCAGTGACGCTGAATTCCCCGGCGGGCCACGGCGAGCTGCTGACGGTTTACGGAACGGGCTTCGGGCCGACCGACCCCCCGCGACCGGTGGGATTCGCCGTGCCGAAGACGCCGCCTTTCCTGCTGCTGGATGCGGCCAGCGTGCTGGTGGGCAACACCGCGATCGCGGCCGAAAACGCGTTTGCCTTACCGGGGAGTGTGGCAGTGGATGCGGTACAATTCCGGCTGGGCGATGGCGCGCCCTCCGCAACCAATGCCCCGCTGATCGTCAGCATCAACGGGCAGCAAAGCAACACCGTGCTGCTGCCGGTTCAGTAGCGGAGAGCTTTCAGCGATCAGCGGTCAGCTTTCAGCCATACCGGCACGGCTGATCGCTGAAAGCTTCTAGTAATGGCGCGATGCCACGGGGCGCAGGGGAGCCGGAAAACGCACCGGCGCTTCGGCCCGCTCGACGGGCCGGTCGAGGACCAGAGAGCGCAGGCCGGGCATGGCGCT
>PMYB01000100.1 GCA_003170915.1 Bryobacterales bacterium
CGAAGTGCGAAAGTCAGGTTAGAGACAAGGGAGCGAATCCTCGGCCCCGACCATCCGGACACGCTGACCGCTGTTTACCAGCTCGCGGAGGTGCTATTCAGGAAAGGAGACCGGACTGCTGCGGAGGCTCTGTTGCGCCGGGCTTTGGAAGGCAGCGAACGCGTCTTTGGCCCCGACCATCCGAATACCCGGACCTGCCGCGCAACTCTTAAACTCTTGACGGATACAGGACCGAGCTAGATAATCGATCGCCGGTATCAACAAAACGCTTCTGAGTCATGGGCGGTGGTTGCTAGCTGAAGCAGAGTCGGATCGCCGCCGCGTGATCCGGCCCGGGCCGAAACCTGCACTGTCGGTGGTCGGCCAACCGGAAGTTTGCCCCAAACGGCGTTGTGGGAAGTGTCCAATCCGCTCCGGTCAGGCCGTCGCCTATCCGGAAAGTGTCCCTGATATGAGTGAATATCGCTAGCTATCGGGCAGCCCTTGTCTGCCTGATATTTGACTCTCATTTCACCTCCCGGAGGCACGAGATCTCTGCAATTCAGCGACTGAGCGGAACCCAGCGCGCTGCACTTCCTGATCGAATGCGCAAGTGAGCGCCTTCACAGCGGTCGATTCGCGCTCCGTCCACTGGCACTCCGGCTTACCTTGTTCGATTACCTCTATGAGCCCGTTAGATCTTCCGTTGAAAGGCTCTGCAACGCCAGACGCTGAATGGCGTCGTATGGGTCGGGACCACGCATCAGAGCCATAGACCTTTCCAGCCCTTCAATTCGCTTCCGCACGTTTGCCATTCAGGATCACCTCCCCCACAGTACAGCCTGGAACGCCCTGGTTCGCCTCACCTCTGTGAAGACTTCACCTGTTCGGCGGCGCGCTCCAACTCCGACACGCGCGCCTCGATATCCTCGATCTCGATGGCCTTGGTTGCGTGATTCATGACGCACTCGGCTGCGCGTACCCGAGTGGATGCGGGCGCGTTCTGGTCCAGCATGATCTTCAGCATCGTCGTGGCTGCCGCTGAACAGCCTTGCTGCAGCCGCGCGATGGATTGCGAAAACGCTTGGCGGCGGGCCTGGCGGTACGCAGCTTGGAATTCTGGCAGTTTCAGCCAACGAAGGAGCGTTCTTGTCCCGATGCCGGCAACGCGAGCGGCCTCCTCAATGTTCCGCTGCGACAGTAGCGCAGCAATCGCTTCTTCCTTTTTCCGCCCGAATTTTGCTCCATGTCCTGCCATCAGGTGCCACCTGATGCCAGATGTGGGCTCCTCATCGCCATTCCATCGCCTTTTTCGATTGCCGCAGAATCCGCTTGCTTGTGTGCGCAACCGGAGTGATCCATGTGGTGACCGCGCAGAGCGTGGCACCAAGGAGAACGATTATGACGACCTTTACGATTGACAACGACAACAACATCACGGCGTTCGGCTCCGCAGAAGAGGCCGCCGCCGCAACCACCACCCCGTTCGATACTTTCGCCAGCCAGAAGGAACTGGCGGAACTGGCAGCAGCGTGGCCGGCGGAGCGCCTGGTGGCCATCTGGAACAGCCTGCCGGGCGTCACGCCGGTAAAGGGGTTCAAGAGCGCCAAGGCCGCCGCCAGCCGCATCTGGGAGCGCATCCAGGGACTTGGCGAAGCCGCGAAGCCCGAGGCAGAACCGGCGAAGCCGAAAGCGGACAAGAAGGCCAAGGGTGGCGCACAGGCGGCCAAGGGCGCGCCCACAAAGGGTAAGGCGCCCAAGAAGACCAGCCCTGCCAAGAAGCCCGCCAAGGCGCCGAAAGCTGCAAGCCGAAGGCCGAGGGTCCGCGCGAAGGTAGCAAGATGGCCCATGCCCAGTTGGCGGGCAGCCAGTAGGCGTGCGTGGCCGGCGAGTACGTCGTTGTCGGCGCCCACCAGATCTCGACGCCCACGAGGGAGTACGGATCGGAATTGAGTTCGTTGACGCACCGACGACGAAAACCACGAATAAGGTAAGGCCGCCACGCGCTACAATACCGCCTTCCGAGATTGCCCGGTATCGGACGGACTCGGACTCCAATTGCCTTCTTGGAAGCTCTTGTCCCGCTCAGCCTTGGCCTTGACCGCCTTACTTGCGCAAATCAAAACTGTCGATCAGGGAACCATCGATGGTGTAGGCCTGAAACAAGAGCCGTTCCTGGCTGACACTGATGATCTGGAATAGCTGGGATCCCGCCAGAGTCTTCGCGAAGAGCTCCGGATTCAAAGGCGCGACCTCGTACATCTTGGGACCACTCACGGAGACGGTGTAGACCGTGCCTGCCTCCGAATCGGAGACGACCTTCCCGCCCCTCAGCTTGTGGGTTCGTCCGTATGAGTGATCGTGCCCTTGAAGCACCAGGTCCACGTGGTATTTGTCATAGAGGGGCACGAGCCGAGACTCCATCTCGACGAAGCGGGTGCGTTGTTTGGCGATGGGGTATACCGGGTAGTGGGAGAAGACCACCGTCCAGCGATTCGGATTGTCGCGGAGCAACTTCTCCAGCCAGGCGACCTCCTGCTGCGCTACCCGCTCTTTGGCACTATTGGGCTGGATGGTTCCGCCGAAGGCATTCACATCGAGCGCTATGAAACGGGTTCCCTGGTAATCGAGGTAATAGGACTGACCTCGAAGGGACTCCGGGCCGTTCATGGGCAGCGCGAAGTGCTGGCGCCAGGAAGGCGGAGTGAGCAGCGGGTCGCTGGTTTCCGTCGAATCGGGGGCGCGGTGCAGATCGTGATTGCCGGGCACCGGCAGTGAGGGGACCATCGCGCTGATGAAACCCAAGGCCTCGCACCACTCTCCCCAGAGGTGGTCATCGAAGCCATCGGCGACGAGATCGCCGGCGTAGATCATGAAGCGGGCGTCGGGCGCCGCCGCGTACGCCGCTCGGATCGCGCGCGACCATAGCGAATGAATGTCGTTCTGAGCGTCGCCGAGATAGATGAACCGGAAGGGGTCCGGGCGGGTACTCGCGGTCTGAAAGACATTCCACTCGCTCCACGTGGAGCCATCGCCGACGCGGTATGCGTACTTCGTGGCGGGTTTCAGATCTTGGAACTCGACGGCGTATTGCGCGGCGCTCTTCCCCTCGGGGAGCGCCACCGGAGTGGCCGTGCCTTTGACCGTGAGAGTCGAGTCCTGGAACTTGGGTTTGGGCGTCAGCGGCGCGATCTGGGCTTGAGGACTGCTTGCGGACGTGTCCGTCCGCCAAGTCACGGCTTGCGACCGGGTGGGATCGCCGGTCCAAGTCAAAATGATCCGCGCCGGCGTCCTGCCGGGCACCGGCGGCTTATCCGCAGCGGCAGAGGAGAACCAGGATGCGAGAGCCAGTGCTGCAACGAGCGTGGCTTCGACAATGAACTTTCTGCGGTTAGTAGTGTGATTCATGATTGCGCCAGTATTTGCCGAACAGCTTCTTTTACGCCCGCGTGCCCCGGATCACGATATCGATGAACTGCACCCACGGGGTGTCCTCGCGGGGGATGCCCAGGTAGGCAGAAAGCAATTTCTCCGAGGGTAGCCCGATCCCGCCCAAGCCCGCGAAATAGTGAATGCCCGGATCGTAAGTGTCGATCTGCTGCTTCTTCCAGGTTTCCGGGCGCAGCATGTAAGGGAGCAGATAGAAGAAGGACTTCTCCACGCCGATGCCTTTGCCGGTATGGAAGTGCCACAGATCCTCCCCGTCCAGTTGCGCCAGCCTGCAGAGCAGCGAAAACGAATCCTGGTTCATCGAGGAATAGTGCAGAGAACGCGTGCGCTCCTCCTCGCGCGGGCAACTGCCGTCGGGTTGGATCTCGGCCGGGACAAGGTAATTGCGGAAGTGGTCCCAGGCCATGCGGCGCAGCACGGCATCCCCGGTGAACGCGGCATAAGCAGCCACCTGTGTGGTCCACCACGTCGCGTGGTTGTTGCCGGCCTTGCGTTCCGAGGCGCCGTGCGAGCTGGTCGTCATCCACTTCACGTAATCCGCGTACCATCGGCGCACCCCGGCGGAGATATCGGCGTTCAGCCCGCCGGCCATTTCCAGCAGCACGACGCCCTGCGCCGCGTGGATCAGGTATTGGGTGTCGATCATGCCCGCGCCGCGGCCCGTGTTGATACCGCGGATCATCTGCCCGTGCTCGAGGTTCGGGTTCATACAGGTCCTGGGATCAAGGAACCAGACGGAGAGGATTTTGCTCGCATGATCCGTACACCCCGGCTTGCCGGCGAAGAAGGCGCCCATGCCGAGCGACAACACGGCCGCCGCCATTGTGCGCAGGTCGTTGGTGTTACCGGTGAAGCGCGCCTCGTTGTGCTCGCCATCGCGACGGATGTAGGGGCCGTTGGGATTCTTCGGATCGGGGAACCAGTAAGGAGCTTCGCTGACGTAGTCGTTGGGACCGGTGTCAACTTTCAGCCCCTGCGGCCGCTTGAACGTGACGCTCCACGGTCCGGCCGCAAGAGCGGCTCTGGCGTATCCGTCGATACGGCTGGAGCGATCCATCCTGACGAAGTCGCGCATGCGCTTCGCCTCCGCTTCGGTCACGAGCAGCAGGGAACGGGAGCTCTCCGCCGCCCGGACCAGCGAGGCCGAAAATGCCAGAAAGTGTCTGCGAGTCATCCGAATCTCCTATCAGAATTCCCGGCGCAGCATAAACTGCATCTGCCGCGAATTCTTGGACTGGTAAACCGCCGGTTTCCGGCCGGAGCGGGCCGCGATTTTCTCACGGCCCCTAAGCCAGTAAATTCCCCCTGGTCCACGGCGTCCACTCAGCCCAGCTTATACGGCGCGCGGTACTTGTAGGACAGGAGCCGGTTGGCCGCCTCGTTGTTGGTGAAACGCTCCGCGTGCGCGTCCCACTCCAGGTAGCTCTTGGTCTTGAGCGCGATGTTGCCGATTAGGGTCGCCGACGTGGATAAGTAGCCGGTGAGGATGTCGGCATTGCACTTGCCGCGGCTCTTCACGCAGTCCAGGAAGTTGCGCGTATGAAAAGCGGTGTCGAGGCTGCCCTTGGCGGTCCGGGGCTCTATGGCCGGCCTTGGTGAGGTTCCCCTGGGCCGATCCTGGCCGCCCCCGCGGTCCAGCGGCGTTTTGGCGGCCACCTCGCCACCTCTGTGTTGCTCGCGGACAACTTCCCAGTGGCCGATGTGGAGGTACATGGTGCCCTCGGTGCCGGGCAGTTCCATCTCGGCGGTATCGACGTTGCCGCCGGCGCTGTTGGCGTTGTACTGCGAGAAGACGACCAGCGTGGGACCGGGGAACTCCCAAAGCACCTCGAGCGTGTCGGGGATCTCGCGGTTGTCTTTGAGGACGTACTTGCCGCCGAGGGCGGTGACGGCCCCCGGCGCGTCCTGCCCGAGGCACCAGCGCAGCATGTCCATGTAGTGGACGCCGAAATTAGTCAACTGGCCGCCGGAGTAATCGTAGAACCAGCGGAACTTGTAATAGGTGCGGTTCTTGTTGTACGGCACCTTGGGGGCGGGACCGAGCCACTGGTCCCATTCCGCTTCGTTCGGGGGATTCTCGTCCGGCAGATTGCCGATGCCGATCGGCCACTCGTTTTGCAAGTGCCACACTTTGGCGACGGTCACACGGCCGATGCCGCCGGAACGGACGAACTCGGCGGCCTCCTTGAGATAGGCTGCCGATCGGCGGTGAGTGCCCACCTGCGTGACCCGCCCAGTGTGCTCGGCCGTCTCGAAATCTTCCGGCCTTCTACCACGGTCAGCGAGAGCGGCTTTTCGACGTAGACGTCCTTGCCCGCGCGGCAGGCGTCGATGAACATCAGCGCGTGCCAGTGGTCCGGGGTGGCGATCACGACGGCGTCCACGTCTTTCTGCTCGAGCAGGCGGCGGTAGTCCTTGTACTTGGCCGGCGTGGCGCGCGATTTCTTCACCGCCAGGTCCATGTATTCTTCCCGCAGGTCGCAGACGGCCACGGTCTGCTGGTCTCCGTGCTCCAGAAAGGCGTCGTGCACCTGGTCGCCGCGGTTGCCCAGGCCGATGTAGCCGACGCGGACGCGGTCGTTAGCGCCCAGTATGCGAGAGTAGCTGAGCGCGGCCACCAGTCTGGCACCGCGCGTGAACTCACGACGGGATAAATCCATTCAAATTCTCCGTCAGCTCGCTCAAAACGAGATCTTCAGTGCGAACTGCCAGTTTCTGGGTTCCGACACCACTGCAGTCACGATGCCAAAGGATGAGCTTGTCGGAGTTGTATTTGGGACGTCAAAGCTCGGATGGTTCATGACGTTGTAGGCCTCGGCGCGGAACTGAGCGGTGATGCGTTCCCGTATCTTGTAGTTCTTGATCAGCGAGAAACTCCATGTCGCCTGGCCATCCGCGCGGACTCCGCTGAGGCGGATCGGGAAAGTCTGAATGTTGTTCGCGAGTTGTTGTGCGCTGGTCTTGTTGAATCCGGCGTTGACATTGAACCACTCGTCCGGGCTCTGCTGACCGCTGGAAAGAGGGATGTCCTTGATATTGCCCGTGAACAAAGCATCGCCGAATCCAAGCGGAGCGCCGGACTGGCGCACCACCGTGCCGTCGAGCTGCCATCCCCCGAGCACGAATTTGACGGGCGCGGGAGTTGTGGAGCCGAAACGCTTTCCGGCGCCGTAAGGAATTTCCCAGACGCCGCTAAGCGAGAGAATCCGTGGCCGGTCGAGGTCCGAGACGGTCCGGTAGGGCACAGGGCCGGTGGGGTTCTGGAACTCGGTCGCCTGCATGAACTTCGAATAGGTGTAGCCGGCCTGCACCATGAAGCCGCGCGAGAAACGCCGCTCGATACGAGTCTGGAGCGAGTGATACCACGAGTAACCTTGCGGCTCCAGTACGGAAATGGCCCCAAACTCAGGATAGGGAGCCAGCAGGCCGGCGCGCGAAATCTGGGCGGTATATACAGAATTCAGTCCATAGAAGGGATCGGGAAACTGCGCGGTCAGAGAGTTGATGGTGGTTTGGTCGCGCACCGGCGAAGTGCTCAGGTATTGCGCGGGGGTGGAATTGATTTGCTTCGTGACTGCGAGGTGCGTGCTTCGATTGCCGACGTAGCTCACGTCCAGCACGACCTGTCCGGGAAGCATGCGCTGGATGCCGGCCGACCAGCGCTGGGAGTACGGCGCCTTCATGTTCGGATCGAAGAACTGGATGGCCTGTCCGAGGTTGGTGCTGAGTCCGCCCGCCGCACCGGCCGCCGGCAACAAGCCATTGGGCAGAGGATTGGCCAACGTCGATGTATAAGTGACGCCGTTGTCCAGCGAAGCCTGTATGGGCGTCACCTGCGAGAAGCCTGTCTGGGCCGGCAGGAATGTGTCGGCGCCAATGGTGCCAAAGTAAATGCCATATCCGGCGCGGAAAACCGTCTTGTCGTTGATCTGGTAAGCCAAGCCGACCCTTGGGAGGAAGTCACTGCTGTTCTTATAAGGGCTGCGGCCGCTGCCGTTCTGGTGGACGAATCGCAGTCCTCCTTTGACGCTGAAAGCGGAGACGGGAAGTTCGGGGATCGGGCTGTTGGTATAGTTGGCGATCGCCTGGGCGGCGATCGGGCTGTTGACCGACGCATCGAACGTTCCCAGCAATCGGTCGTACCGTTCCGTGACAGGGAACTCCAGTTCGTAGCGCAGTCCCAGATTAAGTGTGAGCTTCGGCGTCAATTTGAAATCGTCCTGCAGATAAGTGCCGAAATACGTATTCTGTAGGGCGTAGTTGGTGGTCGAACCGGAGGTCATGCTACCGCCCGGAATGCCGAGTAACAGGGCGGCCAGTTCCTGGCCCAACGGGGCGGCCGTCGAGTTATCGAGCGGGCCTTTGGTGTAGGTATTGGGAAAAGTCAGATCCGGAGAGATCGATCCCGGATAACGGTTCGCGAAGGTGCGAAACAGCCGCCCGTCCGCGCCGAATCGCAAGGTATGCGTACCGTGCTGTTTGGTCAGATCGCCTACCAGAGTGTGGGTGACGGCGGATGAGAAGCCGTCTCCATTGGACCAATTCGAGAGCGTGGCAAAACCCGATACCGTGACGCGGGGCACGGTAACGGTCGCGGGATTGACGAGTTTTGTCAGCCCGTTTGAGAATCCGAGTGCGGACAGGTCGGTGCCCTGCGTCACTCTGGTTTCGGGATAAATGGCGTAAATGGCCCCGTACCGCAGGTTCAGAACCAGGCTCGGGCTCAGGACCAGAACATCGTCCAGCGTGACGCCCTCATTGCGCTGGGGGAGGATTTCGGTTGTCGCCGGAATGCCCAACAGGTCTTTGGGAATGGTGTAGCCGAAATGGTTGATCCGCACGAACACGCGATGGTTGGGGCTGAAGACGTGGTCGAAGCGCGCCAGATGCGAATCGTAGATCTGTTGGCGGACGTCGGGGAAGTAATAATTGTTCTGGCCGTTGACGGTTCCCGCCTGAACCGGCAGCGGATAAAGAGCCGCGAGATTGAGGCCCACCGGGCTCAACAGGCTCTTCGGCAGGATGTTTCCGGCGAATGGGGTCCGCTGATAGCGGCCGCCGGCAATCGCCTGCGTGGAGTACGGATTGTAAATCTGATATTGGCTTCCCAGCGCCAGCAGCCCCGAAAAGTCTCCAACTCTCTCCGCCGCTGTCGGCACGGTGCTGGTCTGGTTTGAGGTGGATGGCTGGCCGAAACGGTTCTCTTCCCATGAGTAGAACCAAAATGTCTTGTTCCGGCCATCGTAGACCCCGGGGATGTAAACAGGTCCACCAACGGCGGCTCCGTAGCGGTGGTCCTGATACACGGACTTCTTCAGGCCGGCTTTGTTGTCGAAAAAATTTGCGCAATCAAAGGCGCTGTTTCGCGCCCAGTAGTAGAGATCTCCGTGCACGTCGTTGCCGCCGCTTTTGGTGCCCACGTTGATGACAGGCCCCATCACATGGCCAACGCTGGCGTCATAGGGAGTGGACTGCAGCTTAAAGTCCTCGATAGCGACAGACGGCGGGATGAAGGCGACGCGCACGTATCCCCCGCCGCGGTCGTTGGTAGTGTCGCTTACGCCGTCGATGTTGTATTGAGTCTGATCGTTTCCGCTGCCGTTGACGGTCACACTGGAGGTTCCGTCCGGGGACGACAGCTTCATGATGCGAATCGTGGTCGTGTTCGCCACGCCGGGACTCAGACGTTCCAGTTCGAGCGGGTTTCCTCCGCGCTGGGGCAGCTCGCTCAGCCCCCGGGCCGCGATCACATCTCCCACCGAACTGTCGGCAGTATCCAGCAGGGGCGTGCCACCCTTGACCTCAACCGTCTCTGTGACGCTGCCGACCTCCATGCGCATGGTGAGGTCGAGCGAATCGGCCACGCGCAGTTCGAGATCGCTTTGCGCGAAGGTGCGGAAGCCCTTCATTTCGGCGGTCACGCGGTACTTGCCGGGGAGCAGGAACAGCAACCGGAACGTGCCGGCGTCGTTGGTGACGGCAGATGCGGCAACGCCTGTTCCCTGATTGGTCGCGGTCACACGGGCGCCAACAATCGTGGCGTCTTGCGGGTCGAGGACGCGTCCTCCGATCGTGCCGCGGGAATCCTGAGCCACGCAGATTGCGGCCAGACCGAAGCACAATAGAACGGAGAGCGTTAGCTTGCGAGACATATCGAAACTCCTTTTTCAGTCTCCAAAAACAGAAGCGACCGGCGCTCTACGGACATCACCGTGAAACGCCCCGGAATTCTCAGTCGGGCAGAACCCGAGGTTTGCCAATCTCGGTGCGTGGGAGGCGGGACGTTAGTGAGGGTCGATACTGAGATTCCCACGCGAAACTCCAATATTGCAAACGCTTGTTAAAGTATAGGGCCAGTTTTATTCGCCGTCAAGGGCCTAACTCTGAAATTTGTTGGGCAAATAATCGGAAACGATTGCAAGCACTTTCCGTCAGTTCATTTCCGGATCTCCGTCTCGTATCGCACCTTGCCCTCGGTGTCCAGGAACGTTTCCCAGACGAAACCGTCTGCGCCACCTTCGAATCGAACAACTTGGGGCCTCTTGGGGCGGGCGGTTTCGCCTGCTGTGCGATTTTTTCACGGGCCCTAAGCCAGGAAATCCCCCCTCGTCACGGCGTCCCCTCAGCCCAGCTTGTACGGCGCACGGTACTGGTAGCTCAAATATTGGTTTGCCTCGGCATGCTTCGGGAACCGCTCCGCCGCTGGGTCCCAGTCCAGCATGGTGCGCGTCTTATGCGCGATGTTGCCGATCAACGTCGATGACGTCGAGAGGTGTCCGATGAGGATGTCCGCGTTGCACTTCTGGCGCGACTTGATACAGTCGAGGAAATTGCGGGTGTGCGACGCGGTATTGTTCGACGCCGTGCTGGTCCCCTGCCGCGCCTGAATCTGCGGCTTTCTCGACCCACGAGCTTCGCCCGTGCGATTCAAAGGGTTGCCGTAGCCCTTGCCGAGGTTGTAGCCCGTGGGCGTGTCGCCGATAGCCTCCGGCACCAGTTCCCACCGCGAGTTGTGCACATACATAGTACCCTTGGTGCCGCGGATTTCGATCTCCGAATGCTTCTCGTCGCCCGAGGCCCCGTTGCCGTTCGACTGGGTGAACGTCACCAGCATCGTGGGGTCGAACTCCCACATCACCTGCAGGGTGTCCGGGATTTCGCGGTTGTCCTGGATCTCCGCGTAACGCCCACCCATGGCCGTGACCGACTTCGGCTGCCCCAGGCCGCAGAGAAGCCGGATCGCATCGATGAAATGCACACCGTAGTTCGTCAACTGGCCGCCTGAGTAGTTGTAGAACCAGCGAAAGTTGTAATACTGGCGGTTCGGGTCGTAGGGCACGTAGGGCGCCGGCCCCAGCCAGCGGTCCCATTCCCAGTCCGAAGGCGCCGGACCCTTCTGCATCCCCAAGCCTAGCGGCCACTCATTGCGTATCGAAAACGCCCGCGCCATCGTGACCTTGCCGAGCCCGCCGGAGCGGATGAGTTCCGCCGCCTCGAGGTACGATTTCCAGGAACGCCGGTTGGTGCCTACCTGCGTGACGCGCCCGGTCTCAGCCGCCACCTGCACCATGCGGCGGCCTTCGGAGACGGTCAGGCTAAGCGGCTTTTCAACGTAAACGTCTTTGCCAGCGTGGCATGCATCCACGAACATAAGCGCGTGCCAGTGGTCCGGCGTGGCGATCGCCACCGCATCCACGTTCTTGTCGTCGAGCAGTTGACGATACTCTTTGCACCGCTTTGGCGCGGCGCCCGATTTCTTGACGGCCAAGTCGAGATAGTCTTCGCGCAGGTCGCACACCGCCACCGTTTCCTGGTCGCCGTGCTCGAGAAACGCGTCGTGCAGTTGGTCGCCGCGGTTGCCCAGGCCTATATAGCCGATGTGGACGCGGTCGTTCGCACCCAGAATGCGGGAATAGCCGGCCGCGGTGAGAGCAGCCAGTCCGAAACGCCTCCGACTGAGTTGGTCGGACAAGAGAGTCATACGAGCACCTCCACGATGAGAACTGTCTCAGAAAGCGCTGGCTTGTAAACCATATCGAAACTCCTTCTTCAGCCCCCCAAAACAGAGGCGACCGCCGCTCTACGGACATCCCTGTGAAACGGCCGGGAACACTCAGTTGGGCAGATCCCGAGGTTTGCCTGACACGACCATCAGATCAGAAGATTCGCAAACGTTTGCTATTATACATTCTCTGTGAGTCTCTGTCAATGGCTTGTTCCGCCTTCGCACGGCGTCTTGACAACGCAGCGCACAAGACCGATAATCGAAAACGTTTGTGGTGCTTCGATGGCTGTGACGATTAAAGACGTTGCCCGGGAATCGGGCGTGAACATCTCGACGGTTTCGAGGGCCCTCAACCACGGCTACGGGGTTAATGAGCAGACCCGCGAGCGTGTTGTGGCCGTGGCCGCCCGGCTGGATTATCGGCCCAATCGCGTCGCTCGCGGCCTTGTCACCGGCCGCACGCACTCCCTGGCTCTCGTGCTGAGCGACATTCGAAACCCCTTTTTTGCCGAGTTGGCCCGTGGCGCCGAGGATGCCGCCCGGGCTGGAAACTGCGACCTGGTGCTATGCAACAGCGATCTCGACCCCGACAAACAGATGCAGTACGTCAGGTCCCTTCTGGAGAAGCGCGTGGACGGCATCCTCATGAATTCGGTTGCCGTGCTCAGCCGTGAACAACAGGCCCGGTTAGCGGCTTGCGGAGTGCCCATCGTCCTGCTCAACCGGTCTGCCTTGAACCGGGCGTTCTCCACAGTTTGCGCCGACAACGAAACCGGCGGCGCCTTGGCCGCAAA
The DNA here is from genome assembly GCA_003170915.1 of Bryobacterales bacterium. GTDB lineage: Bacteria > Acidobacteriota > Terriglobia > Bryobacterales > Bryobacteraceae > Fen-178. The sequence continues at coordinate 12,229 of PMYB01000100.1, forward strand.
GTACCTCCTCGGCCTCGGCCACAGGAAGATTGCGCACCTCACGGGACCCCGGGAGCATGGCAACCTGAGCGACCGCACACGCGGGTTCATCAGCACGCTACAGTCCGCTAAGGATCCCGTTCAGCCGATCGTGCTCCGCGGCAAGTTCAACTTTAGTGGTGGCTGCGAACTGACCAAGCAGTTGCTGGACGAACACCCGGACGTCACGGCGATCTTCGCGGGCAACGACGTGATGGCCTTCGGCGCGGTACGGGCCGCTCTGGACCGCGGATTGCGCATTCCGGAAGACCTGTCGCTGATTGGTTTCGACAATATCGAATTCGCCAGCGTGATCCATCCACCGCTGACTACGATTCATCAGCCGATGTACGAGATGGGACATGCGGCCATCGAGATCCTTCTGCGGCTCGCCCGCGACAAAAACAAACAAGTCCCCGAGCACCGCACGCTGGGGGTCGAACTGATTGAAAGGCAGTCCTGTCGCCAACTCTCATGCATCAACTCAATCGCCGTGAACTCCTGCAATCGGCCGGCTTCCTGCTGACCGCCTCGCAACTCGGTGGCGCCTCGCCGCCGGACCCAGGGGGCGCCCCCGCGCCCGGCTCCGCCTTCGCCTGGATTCGCAGCACGCGCACCCTGATTGCCGAAGCCTACAACCCGCCGTTTTATCCATCGCTGGATTACGAGCCGGCGAAGGCCGTGCGGATCGCGCGGGAGCTGAATGCCGACGCTTTGCGCTACCCGGCGGCCTCCTATTATGCTTACTTCCCCACGAGGTCCGGTTACCCCGTGCATCCGGAGCTCAAGGGAGACCCCATGCGGCAGACGGTGGATCTGTGCCACCAAGCCGGCCTCAAGGTGGTGGCCTACGTGCCGCTGAACCACCCGTTCATGGAGGTTACTTCAAAAGATTCCCGCTTTGCCGGCTGGAGCAAGAAGTTCGCCGGCGGCCAGCCGATGACCACGGAGCACTACGGATTCGCGCAGTATTACGAGGGCTGTCTGAATTCGCCGGTGCGCGATGTCATCAAGGCTCTGGTGCACGAAGTCCTCACGGACTACCCCGTGGATGTCATGTACTTCGACGGTCCGTATCAGGGCATGCAGAACGCCAAGAGCTACTGCCACTGCGCGCACTGCGAGGCGGCGTACCGGAAGAAGTCCGGCAAACCGGTGCCCAACCAGGAGGAAAAAGTAAGCCGCGAAGATGAGATCCAATACACGAACTGGATGGCGAACGACGTGGTAATCGCGTTCCTGCGAGAGATCCGCGAGACCATCCGCCAGACCCGCGACGTGCCCGTGCTCTTCAACGACACCTCGCTCCTGAGCAAGCGCGAGTGGCGCAACCGCGCGATTCCAGTGGTGGATGGCTTCATGTTCGAGGCCGCCGAGACCCCCGAAGAGAAACTCTTCAACATGCAATTGGGCCAGTCCACCGGCAAGGTGACTTGGACCTACGTGGGCACGCACACGCAGTACAACCGGGAACACCTGAAGAACGAGCGCGTGCGTGGCTGGTTCAGCTACCCCGTGGAGAGCCAGGAACTCCTGCTCGACGGGGCCACGGCCGTCGCGGCGGGCGTGGGGCTGGTCTACTGGGGGCTGTCGCGCTTCTTCTATCAGCCGGAAGGGCCGCTTTCCTACGAGAGCGGCCGGTATGTGAAAGAGATCTTCGATTTCCAGCAGAAGAATGACGCCCTGCTGCGCAGCGTTCGCAGCCAGCCGCAGGTTGGAATCCTGGTGGGCGATCAGACCATCGACTGGTACGCGGGAAAGCACTTCGTGGCCAAGGCATACGAGAACTGCGCCCATGGCGCTTACCAGTTGCTCAAGGCGAACGGCTTCGAATCCGAGCCGTTCCTCGACTGGCAACTGTCGCCCGAACTGCTCTCGCGCTACCAGATGCTGTTCGCGCCGAATGCGGTGTGCCTGAGCGATGCGCAGTGCGCCATGCTGACAGCCTGGGTGCGCAATGGCGGCAGGCTGCTGGCCACGCACATGACTTCCGTGGCGGACGAGTACGGCCGGGTGCGAAAAAACTACGGCCTGGCTGAGTTGTTGGGCGTGGAGTTTGTGGAGCCGGAGCCGGTCGAGATTCCCGACCTGTACCTGAAGCTGCCATCCGGCGAGGAGATTCCGCAGGACCCGCAGGTATTTCGTTTCCTCGCGGATGGCGCCGAGGTCCTCGCGGAGACTATCGATCGTGGCCACCGCGCCAGCCTGGGACCCGCCATCGTGCGCCGGAGTCTGGGCAAGGGGAGCGTCATTTACATCGGCTCCAGTCTGGAAGCGGTTTATGAAGAGACGCGCATGAAACGGTTGCGCTCGTTCTTCAACGACCTGGTTTCACCGTGGCTCGCGCCGCAGCGGTCCTACGAAATTGAGTATCAGCCCGGCGTGACCCCGCATTTCATGGCCTCCGGAGATGTGTTGCTGCTGCACCTGCTCGCCGATACGGGGAACAAGAACAAGCATCTACGCTCCCGAGAGGAGTTTCTGCCGGTGGCGGATGTCAAAGTGAGAATCCGAGTGCCGCGGGGGCGCTCCGTAAGGTCGGCCTCGCTATTACGTTCCGGGCAAGCTCTGCCGAGAGCGCTTCGCGAAGGATGGTTGAACGTAACGGTTCCGCGCGTGTGGATTCACGAAGCCGTGAAGGTCGATCTCGCGTGAATCCTTCCCGGCTGCGCTGGGTCATGATCGGCTTCGCCTTCTGGGCGACGGCGATCAACTACCTGGACCGCCAGACGCTTTCGGTGGCCGCACCCATGCTGCGGGAGCAGTTCCACATGAGTAATGTGGAATACTCGCGCGTGCTGTTCGGATTCTTGCTTGCCTACACCATCATGAACGGCGTGTCGGGACCGTTGATCGACCGGCTGGGCACACGCCTCGGTTATGCGGTGTGCATCGCATGGTGGTCGGTGGCGGCGGTGCTGCATGCGTTTGCCCGCGGCGCTCTGAGTTTGGGAATTTTCCGTTTTCTGCTGGGGATGGGGGAGGCAGGGAACTGGCCGGGCGGGGTGAAGGTGGTTGCCGAGTGGTTTCCCGAACGCGAACGCGCGCTGGCCTCCGGAATATTCAATAGCGGCTCGGCGGCGGGCGCCATTGTGGCGCCGCCGCTGGTGGCGCTCATCCTGCTGAAACTCGGCTGGCCTTGGGCCTTCGTGATCGTGGGCGCCGCTGGTTTTGTCTGGTTGGCGCTGTGGTGGCCCACCTATTACACGCCCGCGGCAACGAAGGCGGAAGCCAGCGCTCCACGGGCGCCGGTCTGGCAGCTTTTCCGGACGCGTTTCGTTTTGAGCTTTACCCTCTCGAAGATTTTCATGGACCCTGTTTGGTACTTCTACACTTTCTGGTTTCCGGAGTACTTGAAACGTGCGCGGCATTTCGACATGGCCTCCATCGGCAAGTACGCGTGGATTCCGTTCGTAGTGGCGGGCTTCGGAAACCTCTTCGGAGGACTCCTGTCGGGCTTCCTCCTTCGGTGCGGCCTTTCGGTTACGTTGGCGCGGAAAGGCGGCGTCACGTTTTTTGCCGTGCTGATGACGTCGGCGATTCCGGCGGTGCTGGTCGGCGATGCGGCGCTGTCGATTGCGCTTGTCTCGGTGGCGATGCTCGGCTATACCGGCTGCCTGGCCAATATGCTGGCTATGCCCGCGGACGTTTTCCCCAAGAACGCCGTGGCGTCCGTGTACGGCCTGGCGAGCATGGGGTCCGGCTTTGGAGGTATGCTCTTTACTCTGATTACAGGCTGGGTGGTGGACCACTACTCTTACACGCCCGTGTTCATCGGCTTTGGGGTGATGCCTCTGATCTGCGCGCTGATCCTGTGGACCCTGCTGGGTCCCTTGCGCGCGGCGGCGGAGCTGCGGCCCGCTGCGACTGCATAGGGGTTTTGGAAACGAATACTCGGGAGAACAATCGAAATGACGGATTTGACATCAAAGTTCGCACTCGTATCGGGAGCTGGCCGTGATATCGGTCAGGCCATCGCCATCGAGCTGGCACGGCGCGGAGCCGATGTGGCTTTCACTTATCACCGCGCCAGCGGCGGTTCTGACGAGGTGACTGCCTCGGCCATCCAGGCTCTCGGAAGGCGCGCCTTCTCGAAGGAAGTGGATTCCCTCGACTCCGCCGCCGTGCGGGAATTCGTGGGCTGGGCCATCACGCAGGCGGGCCAGCCACTCGACATCCTGGTCAATGTGGTGGGCAGCCTGGTGGCGCGAAAGAGGATCGAGGAGATGGACGAGGCCTTCTGGGACCACGTAATCGCGCTCAACCTGAAGTCCGCTTTTGTCCTGACGAAAGCCGCGCTGCCGCACGTTTCGGACGGTGGCGCGATCGTCAACATCTCGTCGCAGGCTGGGCGCGATGGCGGCGGCACGGGAGCCGTGGCCTACGGCGCCGCTAAGGGTGCGCTCATGGCCTTCACGCGCGCGCTCGCCAAGGAATTGGGCCCGCGCCGGATTCGCGTCAACGGCGTTTGCCCCGGAATGATCGATACTACCTTTCACGACACCTTCACCAAGCCCGAAGTCCGGCAGCGCGTAGCCTCCATGACGCCCCTGGGGCGAGAAGGACGGGCGGAGGAAGTGGCCACTCTGGTGGCGTTTCTCGCCTCCAGCGAAGCATCGTTCGTGAACGGCGCCAACGTCGATATCAACGGGGGCATTCTGTTCAGTTGACGGTTGCAGGAGCAAGGTGCCAAGACCTGTACGCTTCCTATTGCTTGGGAACGGTCGAGTAGCTCAGCCCCACGGAGATGGCACCGTGGTGAGCGGCGGGACTTTGGCCGTGACGCGCAATGGTTCCCGCATTTTGGGGCGAGCCAAGAAGACCTCGACGGTCATAGTCCACTCAGGGACGCCCACGCTTGGCCGCTAGCCGGCGTCCGGGCGGCAACTCCGATGCGACGTCTGGGAACCGCCGAAGAGATTGCGGACGTGATCGTGTTCCTCTGCACCGAGCAGGCGCGCTTTATTCAGGGACAGGTCATCGAAGTCAACGGCGGATTCCTGATGGTATAGGGAGCGGCCGCGGCGCGGGCCGCGCGCTCCAACTCCGACACCCGAGCCTCGATGTCTTCGATTTCGATTCGCCTTCGTGGCGTGATTCATTACACACTCGGCAGCCCGGACCCGGACCGATGCTGGTGTATTCGGGTCAATCATCGTCTTCAGCAGAGTGGTGGCCGCCGCGGAAACTCCCTGCTGGAGCCGCGCGATGGCTTGCCCGAGCGCGGCCCGGCGGGCCTCACGGTTGGCTGCCTGGAATTCCGGGTCCTGCAACCATCGCCAAAGAGTCCTTGCTCCTACCCCAGCGGCACGGGCGGCCTCATCAACGTTGCGTTGAGAAAGCAATCCAGCGATCGCGTCCTCCCTCTTGCGCCCCAGTTTTGTGCCATGACCTGCCATTTACTGCCACCTCGTGCCGGTCAAATCCACGCCGTATCTACGCCGACAAACCGCTTGATTATGACCTGGCCCTTGCGCGCCTTGATCACCAGTTCGCCCTGGATGATCGGACATTGCCTTTCGACTCGCGCCGTTTCCTCCTCTGTCCAAGTCTGGCCATCGGCCATCCGCCCTGCCAGCGCCTCGATTTCATCCGTTGTAAGGCCTTGTTGTTGGCGCCGGAAGTGACCTGGCGGAAGCCGGAGCCGTCGGGCTTTATCATTGCAGCCTCCGCCCCTTGGCTCCGACCCTCAAAACGCGGTGGATACGGCGCGTTCCAGGTTCGGCTCGTACACATCGCAGATCGCGCCCACGCGCAACGCTGGGTCCTTCTGAAAAACGGTCATCACTAACGTGCCCCGGCCTCCGCTGCCGATCACGCCGAGCACAATCTGGTCCGACGGCGCCGCGGCGTGCGCCATCAGCGCTCCGCCCCCGGCAAAAAGAAAGTTTCTGCGATTGACATTCATGGCTGCCCCCATGCAATGTAGTAATAGCCATGGAACCCAAAGTCTCTCGCCGTGCTCTTCTGGCTGGCGGAGCTGTGATGCTCAGCCAGGCACTGCCGGCTCGCGCCGCCGACGAAAAGCCCGCGCAGCACAAGTTGAAAGTGGCAATCTTCTCTAAGCACCTGCAATTCCTTGCCGCCGGAGAAGAACTGGCCAAAGCCGCCGCCGACATTGGATTTGACGGAATCGACATCACGGTGCGCAGGGGCGGGCACGTGAAACCGGACCGCGTGGTGCAGGATCTGCCCCCGCTGGTTGGCATCATCCGGCAACACGGGCTCGAGGTGCCGATGATCACGGCGGACATCGTGGATACCCAGACGCCGGGTGCGGAAGACATTCTCAAGACCATGGCGGCGCTGGGGATTCACAAATACCGCTGGGGCGGCTACCGGTACGTGGCAGGCCAGCCGTATGCGGCGCAGCTCGAGCAGATGAAGCCGCGCATCGCAAAGCTGGCGGCGCTGAATGCGCGCTACCAGGCCTGCGCCATGTACCACACCCATTCGGGCACGGGGGTGGTGGGAGCCTCCATTTGGGATCTCTACGTCCTGCTGAAGGATTTCGACCCCAACGCGGTCGGGGTGAACTACGACGTCGGCCACGCCACGATCGAGGGAGGCCTCGGGGGCTGGATCAACAGCTTCCGGATCACCGAGCCGCACTTGCGCGGCATCGCCGTCAAAGATTTCATCTGGGCCAAAGACGCCGGCGGCAACTGGCAGGCGCAATTTCAACCTCTGGGTGAAGGCATGGTCCACTTCCCGCAGTTTTTCGCGATGGTTGTCGATTCCGGTTTCTTGGGCCCGCTGCAACTCCACTTCGAATATCCCCTCGGTGGCGCAACCGATGGCAGGGCGACGCTCGGCAACATCACCAAGGAAGAGGTTTTCGGCGCTATGAAGCGGGACCTGGCCACACTCCGAGGGTATCTCGGGAAAGCGAACCTTTGACTCTGAGGGGCCGGCGGCCAGCCTAGCTCAACTTCCAGGGAGCACGGTAGGGCCGCGAAAGCATTTCGGTGGCTTCCTTGTCCCCCGGAATCTCCTCTCACGTTGCGGGTCCCAGCGGACGCCGCGGCCGAGCCGCGTCGAGGTGTTCCCAAGATGGCACATCGTTGCGGTAAGGTGGCCTTCCTCGACATCGCCATTGGGGCGTTTGCGGCTCTTGACGCACTGGAGGAAGTTCTGGATGTGGCGCCCCTTGAGGTCGCCACCTGTTACCTGCATCGGCTCCATGGCGGGTTTCCGGGGCAGCCCCGTGACTTCGGGCCTGATCTGGAACCCCTTACGGCTGAGCGTCATGGTCCCCAGCGTGCCATGCACAATGATGGAGAACGGATCACCCGCGCTCAGTTCGCGCGCGGTCCAGGTGACCACGACCTTGTCGAAGCGGTACAGCACGTTTTGGATATCCGGGGTTTCGCCGCCGTCGCGCAGCACCCAGCGGCCGCCCATACCCGCGACTTCCGATGGCGCGCGCGCCAACCATCCAGCGGCAGATATCGAGATCGTGCGCGCCATAGTTGGTCATCTGCCCGCCGCTGTAATCCCAGAACCAGCGGAAGTTGTAGAGGCAGCGGAAAGGGTCGAAGGGGCGGGGCGGGGCGGGAGGGCGCCGGTCCGAGCCACATATCCCAATCGAGCGTCGGCGGCAGCTCGCCCGTGAGCTCGCGGGGCTTGAAGCCCGGGATCGCGTTGCGCAAGAAGCCCGCGTCGATGCCGCGCTGCGCCAGCAGCTCCCGGAAGTCCTTGTAGGCGCGCACGTTGGGGCCGGACTTCTGCTTCCACGTGTCGCGGTAGGGAGTGTAGACGTCGCACACGGCGACGGGCTCCACCTCGGGCTGCTTCAGGAAGATGCTCCAGATCTGGCTGCCGCGGTTGCCGCAGCCGATCAGGCCCATGCGAATGCGATCATTCGCGCCCATCACGCGGCTGGCGCCGAGCGCTGTCATTGTGCCCACGGCGAACCTGGCAAATTCGCGGCGAGTGCTTTCAGTAGTCATGGTTTTCACATTAGTGTAGTCCTGTGGAAAAGCTGCGGCGGTTCCCCGCATGTGCCCAAAGACGACATCCTTTTGCACAAGTCTGAATCCGCAATAGAATATGAGAGACTGATATTCGGATTTCGCAATGTTGCTGGAAACGGCCGAGGTTTTGTGGACAGCGCGGTACGGTTATGATCCCGGCTGGGTACTCAAGCAGCACTCTCACGAGTTCTTTCAGGCCGTCTACCTGGTTGCCGGGGCGGGAACGCTCACCCTGGACGGAACGGAGTACCCCGTAGAGCCTTCCCACGTATTCGTGGCACCGCCTGGGGTGAAACACGGGCTGAGCGCCAGCACTCGCGTGCGCACCCTGGACATGAAGTTCAACGTGCGCAATCGCGCGCTGGCCTCGGCGGTGCGCGGCATAACGCCGGTTTATTGCGCCGCCGACTCGAGTATCCGCGCGCTGTTCGAACGCATCTGGGAGGAGGGGGACGGTCAAGAGCCGCTGTATCGCGAGATGTGTGCTCTGCACCTGTTGGAGTTTCTTCTGTGGCTGCGGCGAATCAGCCAGGCGCGCAAGGCCGCCACGCCCGAGTCCAGAGCGGAGACCGAGGTGGCTCCTGCCGACATGCTCACCGATGCGGTCATGAGTTTCGTGAGCGAGCACATCGCCGAGCCGCTCACGATCCGCCGGCTGGCAGGCGAACTGGGCTGCTCCGAACGCAGCCTCCGCCAGCACTTCCACGACGTTCTGGGCGTCTCTCCGTCGCAATACGTCACGCACTTTCGGATTGACCGGGCCAAGAGTCTGATCCAAGAATCGGATTGCGTTCTGAAGGAGGTCGCTAGTACCGTCGGTTTCCGCAGTATCCACCACTTCACCCGGGTGTTTCACCGCATCACGGGCACGTCTCCGGGAGCGTGGCGCGAGTTGTATGCGCGCGGCGTTCGCAAGGACATCAACATCAATCCAGGATTCCGCAACGTGGACTGGGTGGACCGGATCGTGAAGCGCGGTGCCTGAGGCCGCCAGCGGTTGCCGATTTGTGCAAATGCTTGGCCGATAGCGCCAAGTCTTGAAAGCACCGAAACGGCGGCTGTGGGAGTAAACTCCTCTCAGGAGCGTGGTTAGGTTTGTTGGATTGTGTCAAAACACGTGGCAGAGGCCCCGCAGACATTGTCAGGGGACATCTCTCGACCAGCGCCACGCTGATCGGCAACATTGCCCACAAGAGCCGTAGCATGCTGAAGTGGGACCCTCGGTTCGAGCGCTTCACTAACAATTCCGCTGCAAATCAGCATTTGCAGCGCAAGTACGGCGCGCCGTACAAGTTGGTTTAATTGTTCGAGTTTTCGAAGAAGTTTTGTTCGAAGGAGAGGCGGTTCCCCATGAGATCTTGGTACAGAGTTACGATCCTGCTTCTGTCGGTTTCCATCCTGGTATTCGGCCAGGTCGTTTCCAGTTCCCTGAACGGTGTCCTGGTGGACTCCACCGGGGCTGTTATTCCCGGTGCATCCTGCAAGCTGGTGAATCAGGCAGCCGGCATAACCATCGCGGCGACATCGGGCACGGATGGGCTGTTCACGTTCCCGAGCGTCGCCGCCGGCACGTACGAGCTTATGGTCGAAAAGACCGGATTCAAAACGCTTGCCGTGCACAACATCGCGGTATCTTCCAGCGAAATCCGGACCTTGGGCAGACTCACGCTGCAACTCGGTGAAGTTAGAGAATCCGTGACCGTTACCGGCGAGGTTTCGGCGCTCCAATTGGCCAGCGCTGAGCACTCCGGCCTGGTGACCGGCACTCAGGTCAACGATCTTGCTCTGAAAGGCCGCGATTTCTTCGGCATGGTGGCCACTATTCCCGGCATTGTGGATACGAGCACCAGCCGCCAAGTCACGAGCATCAGTGCCCTCGGCGGCATCACTATTAACGGCGGCGGCGGGTACATCAATGTCACAGTGGACGGCGTAAATAGCCTGGATACCAGCTCTAACGGGAGCCTGACCTTCGAGCCCAACATGGACGCGATTGCCGAGGTGAAGGTCCTCACCAGCAACTACCAGGCCGAGTACGGGCGCTACTCCGGCGGCGGGATAACCGCGATCACTAAGTCGGGGACCCCCCATTTCCACGGGTCCGGGTATGAGTACTACCGGCACGAAGACCTCAACGCGAACAACTTCTTCAATAACCGCTCCGCCACCGCCAAGGCGCCATATCGGTATGGCATCAGGGGCTACTCGATTGGCGGCCCGGCCTATATCCCGAGGAAGGTCAACACCGCTAAGGACAAACTGTTCTTTTTCGTGTCGCAGGAGTTTACCGGTAACAAGACGGATTACGGCTACAAGTTCGTGGCCATGCCCACGGCACTGGAGCGGGGCGGCGATTTTTCGAACAGCCGCCAAACCAACGGAACTCTCATTACGGTCAAAGATCCGCTCACCGGCAAGCCGTTCCCCGGCAACGTCATTCCCAAGAACCGCATCGACTCACTCGGCTCGTCGATCTTGAATTTCTACCCGCTGCCGAACTACGTCGATCCGGTCCCCGCCAACTTATACCAGTGGAACTACCGCTCGGGCGAAAGCGGCAACACGCCGAGGCGGGACGACATTGTCCGACTCGATGGCAATCCGACGTCCAAGCTCCATCTCTACTACCGCTATGGCCGCGACGTGGACAATACAACGGCTCCTTGGACCGGTAAAGCCGGGACCGCCGTCAATTTCATCCTCACCCCCGTAACCTCCATTCGCCACGGAGACGGAAACGTGGCGCACGCCGTTTACGCCATTTCTCCCACGCTCGTCAACGAATTTACTTTCGGCACGAGCCTGGTCTTCCGCGATTTCGATTATCAGGACCCGGCACTCGCAGCCCGCTCGCTGATGGGCAACATACCGCAATGGTACCCGAAAACGAGCATCGCCAATTATGTTCCGAACATCACCTTCGGCGGGCAGCCCGCGAACACGGTCAATTTCACATTGTCCGACGCCCTGCCCAACCACTACCGCAACCCTGACAAGTTTTACAGCGACGACCTGAGCAAAGTATGGGGTCCTCACAGCCTGAAGGTGGGTATTTACATCGAACGGACGCACATCGACGCGCCGAACTGCGGCCCCGCGAAGGGAAATTTCGATTTCAGCGTGAACGCGAATAATCCCTACGATTCCGGAGATAGCTACGCGAACGCACTGCTCGGGAATTTCACCACCTATACAGAGGCCTCAAGCTGCCAGATAGGCCACTTCAACTACAACGGCATCGAATGGTATATCCAGGACAACTGGCGCGTAACGAAGCGGCTGACGCTCGACATTGGCATACGCTTCTATCATCAGCCGGCCGCCGGGGAGTTGAATGCCAAGGCCGCGACCTTCGACCCGGCCCTGTTCAGTCCATCGAAGGTGCCAGTTCTGTATGTTCCGGCGATCAACCCCGCGACCGGCGTGCGTTCAGCGCAGAACCCCCTCACCGGCGCGTACACGTTCGTGGCGCTGATTGGTCAGTACGTGCCCGGCACGGGCGATATAAATAACGGTCTGGCAGTCGGCGGAGTCAATGGCTACCCGGAATCCGACTACACGCGTCCGCCGCTCGCCTATGGTCCGCGATTCGGCTTCGCGTACGATCTGTTCGGCAACGGAAAGACGGCGCTCCGCGGAGGATTTGGCATAACCCACGACCCGGGCCAAAACAACCCTATTCAATCGACGCTGAGCAATCCGCCCGTGACATGGTCGCCAACGGCGTACTACGGCAACTTGGATACCTTCGCGCAGGAAGCCGGGGTGCTTGGTCCGTCGACCAGTGCTCCCCTGTTTGGCCGCCAGAAGACGCCGATGGTAATGAGCTATAGCTTTGGTGTGCAGCGCCAGGTGTGGGGCATGGTGATCGACGCGTCCTACGTCGGCAAGCTGGCGAGGCACCTGGCTGTCACTCTGAATCTGAACCCCATCCCGATAGGTGCGCGGCTGAATCCGAAAAACATGGATCCGACAGCGCCAGGCAAACCGCTCTCCGATAATTTCCTGCGCTACTACGCGGGTCTCGGCGATCTGAACAACTACCAATTCACCGCCACCTCGAACTACAACGCAGGGCAGTTGTCCGTAACCCGGCGATTCGCGCGCGGCCTGCAATTCGGCGCCGCCTACACCCACTCAAAGACGCTCGATGTAGGCGATAACGGTCTCAGCCCGTATTTTAACTGGCGGCAGCGAAATTACGGCGTAGCGAGCTCCGACCGGCCGAATGTGCTCAACATCAACTACATGTATGATCTGCCCAAAGTGGGCGGGCGGCCGGGCTGGAAGGCGATCGGATATGTCCTCGATCATTGGACGATCAGCGGAATCACGTCATTTATGACGGGCGCACCCTTCACGCCTACTTTCACGACGACGGATGGGGCCGACATCTCGGGCTCAACGGAGGCAGCGCGCATCACGGTTGTGGGCAATCCGGTGCTCGCCAAATCCGATCGCACGTTCGCACAATTCTTCAATACGGCCATGTTTCAGAGGACTCCATCCGGCGGTTTCGGCAACGCCGGGATCGGCCTTTTGTACGGGCCGGGGGTCAACAATTGGGACCTCGCCATGAGCAAGCGGGTACCGCTACGCTCAGAAGGCCGTTTCGTCCAATTCCGTGCTGAATCGTACAATACCTGGAACCACACGCAGTTCTCCAGCTTGTACACGGTGGCGACGTTCAACCCAGCGGGACAGCAGACGAACTCGAATTTTGGATCCTTCAGCGCCGCGCGGGACCCCAGGGTCATCGAATTCTCACTCAAAGTGGTCTTCTGACACAACAGCGGTTGGGTGCCGAGTCCCGGATTGAAGGTGGCTGCCGATCGGTCCGCCTCGCCGGATGTGGAGAAGTTTGTTAAGATCGTAGCGGCGGGAAAAGATTTTCGAGTCGGCCACATCGAGCGGTTGGAAGGCTCCAGTCTTGTGGTCCGGATTCGGGTGCAGCTAACTGGGCCGTCAAGCATTTCGCTAATGCCGACGTCGGGATCACACTGAATTCGGAATGGCGGCGACAATGAGCGGCTTATGGAGACAGACGAGGAGAAAGAAATGATTCACAGATCGGAAACAGAGGTGCAACGCAAGATACCCATGAACCGGCGTGACCTGGTGAGAATCAGTTCGGCCGCGTTGCTGTGGCGTGCGAGTTCATCGCTTGCAGGAGCGGCCGCCGACGACGCGAAGAAACGCCAGGTGCTCTACTTCACGCGCAGCGCTGGTGTGGAGCACGCGGTCGTGAAACGGAGCGGGGCCGGCCCGAGCCTTTCGGAGAAGAACCTGATCGAGGTGGGCCGGGTCAGCGGATTCGAAGTTAAATGTACTAACGACGGGCGGGTCTTCGATGGTGACCTTAGCCAGTATGACGCAATCGCCTTTTACACGTCCGGCGATCTGACGCGGCCGGCCAAGGACGGATCCCCACCCATGACGCCGGCGGGCAGGCGAAAGCTTCTGGATGCGATTTCGTCCGGCAAGGGCTTTGTCGGCTTTCACTCCGCTGCCGATACGTTCCATTCGAAGGGTCCGCGCGACGCGAGCCAGGCGGAGGTCGATCCGTACATCGCCATGCTTGGTGGCGAGTTCCTAGCACACGGGGCGATCCAAGAGGCGTCGCTACTCGCCTCATCCCGCTTTATGTCAAGGAGTGCCACGATGCCGTCGGAAGCGATATCGTTTACCGACGAATGGAGCACATTCAAGAATTACGCCCACGATTTGCAAGTAATCTTTGTCCAAGAGACCCGGTACATGATAGGTGACGCCTACCGCCGTCCGGACTACCCGTCCACTTGGGCACGCATGCACGGTAAGGGCCGTGTGTTTTATACCGCTCTTGGACACTGCGAGGATGTCTGGACCAATCCGTTCTTTCATGCCTTCGCGCGGTCAGGCTTGGAATGGGTCATGGGCGAGATCGACTTCGATATGACGCCGAATGTCGATAAGGTTACACCACAGGCGAATCAGTTGAAGGCGTAGTGCCAGGAGGAGATACGATGAGTGATCAGCGAGTTTCGCGACGCAATTTTGTTCAGACGACCGCGGCGGTGGCGGCTGGAGCAGCCCTGGGTATGAAGACGCTTGCTGCTGCGGCCGACCCGCGGAAGGCTCGGAGTTACAACGAGAACATGGAATACCGCCCGCTTGGCCGAACGGGCCTGATGATTTCGGCAATCAGTATCGGCGGGCACTGGAAACGGATCCCGTACCAAGGCGGTTCAGCGGAGTTCAAGAAGAACCGGCGGGATGTAATGAACGCCTGTCTCGATCACGGCATCAACTACGTCGATGCGTGTAGCGCTGGTGAGGTGGCGGCGTATGCCGAAGCGGTACAGGGCAGGCGCGAGGAAATGTACATGGGGTTCGACTGGACCATGGCACGCAATCCAGCGATTGCCGGTTCACTAGAGGCACTAAAGAAGGGCATGGACGATGGCCTCAAGAAAACCGGATTGGAATACGTGGACGTGTGGCGCCTAACCCTGCATGAGCAGACCACGCTGAACTCGGTCCAGGAAATCGAGACTGTTGTGGCCGCGTTGGAATGGGGAAAGAAGACGGGCAAGGCGCGAGCTACTGGCATCTCGACGCACCATCGTCCTTGGATCGCCGAGGCTGTCGCCAAGTACCCGCAGATCGAAGTCGTGGTAACGCCCTACAGCGCTGGGAGCAAGGAGAAACCGGTTGGCAGCATGTTCGACGCCCTCAGGAAATATAACGTTGGTATGATCGCGATCAAGCCGTTCGCAAGCGGGAGCTTGTTCGCATCACGCGGCACCCCGGACTCGCCGACGAAAGAAGACGACGACCAGCGCGCTCGAATGGCGCTCCGTTATGTGCTTTGCTGTGACGTGATGAGTGCCACCATCCCTGGACTGATTACCGTTGACCAAGTGAAGAACGCTGCCGCTGCCGTGAAGGAGCGCAGGAAATTCGAGGCTGCCGAGGTCGAGCGGTACCAGAAACTCGCAGCCAATATGTGGAGAAGCTTGCCGGCCAATTACCAATGGTTGCACGATTGGAGGTGGGTATAAGACGCATCGCTGCGTTGCTGGCCGCAATCGCATGATTGTCCCGTGTTGGTTGCAGGCGCTCGGAGCCGCCGCCCTGCCTGCGATTGCGCCGGCCGTCGCGCTGGCGCGCGCGGCTACGGACGTTCGCATCCGCTCCGTGGACATCGGGTACGAGGATTTTCTTTACCGCGTGCCCATCAAGTTCGGAGGCCGCGCGCTTGATCGCGTGACCCTGCGCAACGTTCACTGCGTGGTCGAAGGCCGGAATGGCCGGACGGCCACGGGATTCGGCTCCATGCCGCTCGGCAATGTGTGGTCGTGGCCGGCTCCTTCCATGAACTACGGCCAGACCCTTCAAGCCATGAAAGATCTGGCCGGGCGCATCGCCGCTCTATACCGAAGCCTTTCCGAATACGGCCATCCGATCGATCTCACGACCACGGTCGAACCCGAATACCTCAAGGCCGCCCAGGAACTCTCCGCCAAGCTGGCCCTCTCATGAGCGACAATGAATCAATCCCCCGATACCGCACAAGGAGCCAGCTATGAACCGCCGCAATCTCCTCGCCGGATTCGCCTTGGCGAGTGTTGAAGCGAGGGCACAAACCCGGACAACCGGAGCCGCCGCCGAATCGCTTTACATTCCCAAGCCGCAACTGATTGAAGACCGCCGGTTGCTCCACGATTTCATGGAGGAATTCGCGTTCGTCGATCTGGTGACGGTCTCGCCCTCGCTGCGTATTACTCACATTCCGGTTTGGCTCGACCGGGCCGCAGGCGCCTATGGAACGATTCACGGCCACATCTCGCGCCAGAATCCGCAGAGCGGGGCTTTCGACGGCAGGCAAACCGGGGTCATTGTTTTCCGTGGACCGCACGGATACATCTCGCCAACCTGGTACACAAAGACCGAAAACGTGGTGCCAACCTGGAATTTCGCCGTGGTTCATGCGACCGGAAAGCTGCGGCCTGTGGAAGGCAACAAGGAACTGAACGAGCTGCTTTCAAAGTTGATCGCCAAATTCGAGAGCTATGAGGGTACGAGCTACGACTTCACCAGAATCGACGACAGCTATAAGAACGGCCTCATGGGCGGCATTATCGGCTTCGAACTGGAGATTGAACTGCTTGAAGGTAAATTCAAGCTTGGCCAGGACCGGAGCCCGGCTGACAAGCAGAGCCTGCTGAAGAAACTGGGAGACGCAAGGGCGCCGCGCTCTCTCCGCGAATTCACGGCTAGCTTCTACGAGCGGCAGAGCAAGGCCTGACCACCCGCGCGGCGACCAGCGGTCTATCTACACTGCTTGGCGGGGTGCAATTCGCTACCGTGACCCTTCCTGACGGCTAATCGGTCCTGGTCGGCCGTAAGTCCCGCCGGCGAGTGGAGGCCTACTCGGCCGCGGCTTTCGCTGCCTTTCTGGCCTTCGACCAGACGGTACGGCAGCACCTCGGCGACCCGTCGGACGTCGCCGCAACGGTCCGGCCCAACTTCCAGGTGCGGCGTAAAGCGACCGGAGGGCCATGCGAGCTGGTGCAGTTTCCCAGATTAGGACTTCGGGGGCGCGTGGCCGGACCAGATCGGCGAGTCGGGCGTGTTGCGGCCAACCTGACTCCGAACAGCCCAGGTTCCGGATGGCGCGTCACCCGGCCAGAACCCTGCGGCCAGCACTACCGGGCCTCTGCCTCATCAGCGCGACGGCTATAGAGAAGTTGGAATACGGGGCCAAAAAGCGAGAGAATCTAGATGGTTGGTTGATTGAAAGGCACACCGCGTGAACAAGTCAGAGGCCTCAGTGAACAGCGTCAACGAGTACTTGGAACTTACGGCAAAGGTGGAAGCGAAGTGGAACTTTACCAACGACGACGTTGGAAGGGCCTGGTACCGCGGCCAGCAGAGGAGGCATTGGCGGCTGGTTCCCAACATTGTGCGTCAGCGCTGCTTCGACAGGGAAACGGAGGACGAGATTCGGGAGGAATTCGCCGTACGCGCTCCTGGTGTACCAGCTTCTGAATGCGCCGCTCGATCACTTTGCGGTTCATTCTTATGCTCTCCTGCTCGAAGACGCCGCGCGCTCCAACTCCGCCACCCGCGCCTCGATATCTTCGATCTCGATCGCCTTGGTGGCGTGATTCAGTACGGACTCGGCTGCCCGCACCCGAGTGGAGGCAGGTGCATTCTGGTCCAGCATCATCTTTAGCAGAGTCGTGGCTGCCGCAGAAGAACCGTGCTGCAATCGCGCGATGGATTGCGAAAACGCGGCCCGGCGGGCCTCACGATAGGCTGCCTGGAATTCCGGGTCTTGCAACCATCGCCAAAGAGTCCTGGCTCCTACCCCAGCGGCACGGGCGGCCTCATCAACGTTGCGCTGAGAAAGCAATCCAGCAATCGCGTCCTCCCTCTTGCGCCCCAATTTTGTGCCATGACCTGCCATTTCCTGCCACCTCATCCCGGTCAAATCCAGGCCGGGTCTACGCCGACATACCGCTTCATCGTGACCTGGCCCCCGTAGGCCGTGATCATCAGTTCCCCCTGGCTGATCGGGCATTGCCGGATAACCCGCGCCGTCTCCTCCTCTGTCCAAGTCTGGCCATCTGCCATCCTCCCCACCAGCGCCTCGATTTCATCCGCCGTAAGGGGCGGATAGCCCGGCAGGCGGTCCACCACCATCACGGTCTGCAGTTTGCCGACCCGCCGCCGAATGCCCGCCAGTGACATCGTCCTCTCCCACCGGCCCCGTCAACTTCGCCTCCGCGGCGCGGGCCATCGCCAGCTCTTCACCATCGTCGATTGGTTGCGGAATCCCCTTGCTTTTCAAGCACTTCGGAGTGATCGATGTGATGACCGCGCAGAGCGTGGCACCAAGGAGAACGATTATGACGACCTTTACGATTGACACCGACAACAACATCACGGCGTTCGGCACCCAAGAAGAGGCCGCCGCCGCAACCACCACTCCCTTCGATTCCTTCACCAGCCAGAAGGAACTGGCGGAACTGGCCGCCGCCTGGCCCGCCGAGCGCCTGGTGGCCATCTGGAACAGCCTGCCGGGCGTTACCCCGGTGAAGCGCTTCAAGGATCACAATGCCGCGGCCACCCGCATCTGGGGACGCATCCAGAGTCTCGGCGCGCCCGAGAAGCCGCAGCCGGAGCAGCCCGCGAAGCCGAAGGCGGAACGTAAGCCCAAAGGTGGCGCACAGGCGGCCAAGGGTGCCTCCCCCAAGGCCAAGCCGACCAAGAAGACCAGCCCTGCCAAGAAGCCCGCCAAGGCGCCGAAAGCTGCCAAACCGAAGGCCGAGGGTCCGCGCGAAGGTAGCAAGATGGCCCAAGTGATCGCCATGATGGAGCGGAAAAACGGCGCCACGCTGCCCGAAATCATGGAGAAGATGGGTTGGCTCGCTCATACCACAAGAGGCTTCGTAGCCGGCGCGATGAAGAAGGCCGGGTACACCGTCGAGTCCTTCAAACCGGAGGGAGGCGAACGCACGTACCGCATCAACCAGTAGCATCACGCGCCTCCCTCTCTTCCTGGCCCGCCCGGCACCGCCGTGGCGGGCTTTTCTGCTTCGGTCCCAGGTGCCTCCGAATCAGGCGCCTCTCTGCCAACCTCCGGAGCCCCGGCGCTCCGAGTGCTCGGTGCTAACGAAAGCCCAGATTGATTTCTGATCAAAAACGATTGGGCGCGACGATACGCCCGGAGGAGAGCCGGCGAGTTACGTCGCGCCGACTGCCCGGTCTGTTCTAGGCCGCAGCATTCGGAAAAATTACCGTCAGTCCAAGAGAATAAGCCGTCTTCGGTTTCGTCATAGATCTGGATCTTTCCGCACCCTCGACATTGTGCCCAGGTGTGTGAGGGCCCACCGGATATGATGGCCTCCGATTGATCGAGACCGATGTCCACGACCGAAAAAATACCCGCCAGAGAATCCGTGCGCGAGTCGGAACCTGGCGGACCAAAAGCCAGCCAATAGCAATCCGAGGATGACGGCCACGGTGGCGCGCAATCCCGGATCCGACCCGCAAATGCCAGGGCCCAACTCAGCAGCCATAATTGTGAGCGGTCCAGCCGCGGAAACGCTTCGAACCACCTTCCGTATTCAACCAGGAAGAATTGCGGCTCGTACCAGAGCTGACCTGGTTCTGGCGATAACGGAAAACGAGCCGGCCGGTAACGGTATTCGATGGAAACGCTGTCGAAGAATACCGCCCATTGGGCCTCCAACAGACTCCGGAAATCAATAGCCTTATAAAACACTGTGGCACCGCAGTTGTTAGTCATTGTTAGTTTTCCTGTTCTCCTTCCCGGATTGGGATCCACGGCTGCGTCTCACAGAATACGGTGTGCATTCCGAAAGAGCCGCAATTCCGCCGACCTTGCGAAATCACGGACCCCCTGAAGTAAACCCCTTCCCTCCTGGCCGGCCCGGCTCCGACCGCGGCGGGCCTTTCTGCTTCTGGCCGCGATTCCTGCCTGCCGTGCCAAGTCACGGCAGCTTTGGCCCGTACGCCAAGCCGTCGCCGCCCAAGCGAACGTGGGCCAAACGTGGCGCAACGGGGGCCAAACCTCGGCGGGTTTGCAAGAGCCGCAACTCCCCGGACCAGTCCACCAGCGCCCGGCACAGCCCTTCCAAGTCCGCATGGCCGGCCCGGATCTGGGCTTCCACCACGGCAATCTCTGCGCGGCAGCGGGCGATTCATGCGGCCCCCTGACGGCGTTGTTGGGCGATCTCGTCGGACGTGCGGCCGTCGCCATCGAGAGTCGCCTTCTTCCCCGACAGCGTTTGCCAGCGCTCAACTGCAACGTCCACATACTTCGGGTCCAACTCAATGCCCACGCAGACGCGCTCGGTGAGCTCCGCGGCCGCCAGGGTCGTTCCGCTGCCCAGGAAAGGCTCGTAAACCAACTCGCCCCGTTTGGTGTGGTTCAGGATTGGGCGGCGCATTAGGTCGATCGGTTTTTGAGTAGGATGGTCGTACTTCTGTTCGTCGCTGCCGCCCATGATGAACTTCGGCGAGGGCGAATCCCAGACCGTCGAGTTCTCGCCGGCCTTGCCGAACCATGGCGCGTTTTTCTTACGTACGTACCAGCACGGTTCGTGTTGGTACCAATAGTGGGTCCGCGTGAGCACTGTACGACCCTTGTTCCAGATGATCTGCTGCGGATACAGGAAGCCAATCCGCAGGAGGCCGTTAAGAACTTCCCGGGTGAAGACGGACGCGTGCCAGACGTACGCGATCTGAAGACTGGGGACCAGTTCGAACGCCTCCGACCAGTCTGCCCGCGTGTCGCCGGAGATCGTGGTTTCAGTGTGGCCTTCGGTCCGATGCTTCATATAGCTGGCCTCGGCCGGCCCGCAACTGTTCAGGCCGGCGCGGTCGCGCCATTCCGAATCCAGCTCTATTCCATACGGTGGATCGGTCACCATCAACATTGGTTTGCGCTCGCCCAGGAGCCGTGCGACGCTTTCTGGACTGGTCGCGTCCGCGCAAAGGATCCGGTGTTGGTTGCGCCGATTGCCGCAAAGCCAAAGGTCTCCCAGCCGGGACACAGGATTCTCTGGCAGCGGCGGCGCGGCATTTGCCAACTCGTCGTCGTCCGGGACGAGCAGCGCATCGTCGATTTCCTTCTGGTCGAAACCTGTGAGGCTGAGGTCGAAGTCCGCCTCGTTCAACTCCTGCAACTCCAGGGCAAGCAGCTCGTCATCCCACGCGGCCCATGTCACAGAGCGGTTCACCATGAGCCGGAAAGCCTTGACCTGTGCGTCTGTCCACTCGTCGCAGAGGATTACGGGGATTCCGGTGGTGTCGCCGCCGGGCCACGATCCCAACTTGCGCGCGGCCTTGATTCGGAGGTGGCCGTCCACGACGGTTCCGTCGCTGCGAGCAAGCACCGGGATCTTGAAGCCGAACTCCCGGATGCTGCTGCACATGCGATCCACCGCGGCATCGTTCTTGCGCGGGTTGCGTGCGTAAAACACGAAGCGATCAATCGGCCACATTTCAACTTGCATGCATTTTGTTGGCCGACAAGATGGGTCGCGCAGCCCCTGGATGTCGATGTTAGGCGCCATGGTTACCTGCCTTCCGCCGGGGAGTCGGTCCGTTGTGCCGGATTCGCCCCGACCGAACCCGGCCGTTCGAATGCACCCTGCGATTACGCCCGTTAGCCAGGACAATCACCGGCGCCGTTTCCAGGCCCAGCGTTAGGGCGGCCAAGTACGTGAAATGCCCGGCGATGATGTTGGCCTTGGAATCGATCAGGATCGGCGAATTGAACTGCGCAATGCTGCCCGCAATCGCAGCGATTTGCGCGTGGGAGTGGCGTCTGGAATTCCTGGGATAAGGAGTGAGTTCGGCGAGCTTCCAATGCTCGATGCGCTGCGCCATGGCCGGTGAGATCATGACACACCTCTTTCTGGTGCATTCTGGGACTTCCTGTGCGGCTTGATCCGCCGCCGACTTGCCGACCGCCGCGCCGCGAGCAAGCGTGGATGGCCTTTGGCATCGCACTGGCACACGAGAAGTGGCGCCGGAATACCGTTGGCCGCAATGCACGAAGCGATTAAAGCGCGGCACTCAGCCGACTGCTTCTCAGGAGCTCGTGGGGTTGGACGGTGAGCAGTTGGTTGCGACATGCCCGCGAAAGAAGCCTCACATTCCGTTTGGAACTTGAGAATCTTTCGGAGGGTGCCCTATTGGGCTGACCTGCCGAACCGACCTCTATGTTCATGATAATCGCTTCGCCTGGATTTGTACAGTACTAAAAAAACATTCCGACGATGCTCTGTTCTGGGCACTGAGACACTGCTCTTCAGCCGTCGCTACGTTCTGGTGCCGCCGGTGGAATGTCGTCAATCGCCGCTGCCGCGGTTTCCAGCAGGCAAGGCAGACCACGCTTGAACTCCAGCCTTACGACCGTGCCATTATTCAGACGCTCCAGTTCGTCAAACAGATCGCGAACGGCTTCCTTCAGTTCGAACTGGTCGCCGTGAACCGTCGTTCCACCGCTCTTGCCCCCCAGTAACGCCACACGCACGATTTTCACGCCCGGATCCAACAATGGCTGGCCAGCCCGCACCAAGAAATTCTCAATGCGACCGTATTGGGATTCAGTCATTACCTGGATCAGCCGGCGCTGCGCGGCTGTCAAGTCTCGCGTTGTCCGAGGCTGGCCATGTGACGCAGGGAGCATAGACTTGGTTTGGATTTCGGGCATGTACTTACCTCTGGTCCCCCCGTTTCCGGCCGCCTAGAACGGCACGTCATCATCTGTCACGCCGTCGTCACAGCCGTCTGTCGGCGGCGCATCCATCGCCACTCGGGGCATGGACTGAGGGAAGATATCCTCACCCGGCGTGCCGGGCCCAAAAAGCTGCTGAAACAGCCCCCCTCGGCGGTAAAGGATCATTCCCTCATCAGCCACTGGACGTTTCTTGCGCCACTCTCCCCTCTCGATCCGATCCGCCAGCCAACGGAAGCAGGAAGCCAGCCGCCAGCGAAGGTGCGGTAAGACGGTCAGATGCCAAGGCATCGGACAGCGAAAGTCCGGATGCGTTGTCCCGTCGGGAGGTCTCAGCGGACAGACGGCCACCACATAGTAATGGCAATGGCCGTAGGTTCGGTTGTACTCCGCCAGGCACTCGTTACAATACTCATCTTTGGTTTTCATCGTGTCTCCTTGTTTGGCCACAAGCGCCGATCAGAATTGGCGCGTCGTCGGCGGGGGGTTGCTTGAATCTGGAACCGCCCACATGGATTAGCCCAACTTTCGCACTTGG
>PMYB01000135.1 GCA_003170915.1 Bryobacterales bacterium
GTGGAGATGGCCCAGCGCTTCACCGCGAACTGCAAGAAACTCGGCCTGCTGGTTCACGGCGACTACATTATCGGGCTGCCGGGCGAGACGCGCGAGAGCATCCGCCGGACCATCGATTTCGCCAAACGGCTGGACACGGAAACCATCCAGGTTTCCATCGCCCATCCGTATCCGGGGACCGAATTCTACGATTACGTCAAGAAGAACAACCTCATCACCATCGATTCCATGACCGATGAAACCGGGCACCAGCTTCCCAACGTGGTTTATCCGGGGCTGGACCGCGGGGAGCTGGTCGAGTGGGTCGAGCGGTTCTACGGCGAGTATTTCTTCCGCCTGCGCGTGATCTGGCGCATCGTGAGGAAGGCGATCTTCAACGGGGACGAGCGTAGGCGGCTGACCAAGGAAGCCCGCGAGTACCTGGCGCTGCGGTCCAAGCGGAAGAAGTTTGTGGCCGAGCACAAGGCGGCCGCGGAGCGGGCGCCCGCGCCCGCGAGTTCGGGCGATTAACCTCGCGAATGACCCACGAACACGCGCGACTCCGACTCAAGACCTGGCTTTTCGCGGTGGTCGTAGTCTTCAGCAACGTTTTTGGGAATTTCTTCCTGAAGCGAGGCATGCCGCCGGCGCTGGCCACCCCGCTCGAATACATCACCGTGCTGTTCCATCCGTGGGTGGCGCTGGGCGTCCTGCTCATGATTGTGTGGATGCTGTCGCGCATGGCGCTGCTGAGCTGGGCGGACCTGAGCTATGTGCTGCCGATGACGGCGGTGGGATACGTGCTGGTGGCGGTTGTGGGGAAGGTGCTGCTCAACGAACAGATCACCATGCAGCGCTGGGCTGGAATCGGGCTGATCGTGGCGGGGGTGGCCCTAGTCAGCGGCGGCAGCGCTCCCCAGACTGCGCATCCAGGGACCAAAACGGTCGGGGCAGGGCAATGAGGTGGCTGCTGATCGGCATTATCGTGGCGGCCACCACGGCGGGTGAAGTGCTCCAGGCGGCGGGCATGCGGCGGCACGGCGAGATCCGCGACTTCCGCCCCGGCGCCATCGGGCGCGCGCTGGCCGTGCTGGCCCGCAACCGGTTCGTGATCGCGGCCGTGGCGGCCATGGCGGTTTCCTTTTTCGCCTACCTGGGGCTGCTGACCATCGCGGATCTCAGCTTTGCGGTTCCGGCCACGGCCATCACCTACGTGCTCGAAACCGTGCTGGCCAAGTATGCTCTGAAAGAGCATGTGAACTGGCTGCGCTGGGCGGGCGCATCGCTGGTAATCTGTGGAGTGGCGTTGGTGTCATTGTGATCTGGCTGGCCATTCCGGCGGTTGCCGCGGCGGCGTACTACCTGCTCGCGATTGTGGCGGCCTTGCGGTGGCGCAGGCACATGACTGCGCCGCGCAGTTGCGACGGGACCTTGTCGGTTTCGATCCTCAAGCCCGTGCACGGACGGGACCCGAAGTTCTATGAGGCCATCTTCTCGCATGCGGCGCAGGAGTATCCCGAGTTCGAAATTCTCTTCGGTGTCAGCGATCCGCGCGACCCGGCGCTCGAGGATATCAGGCGGCTGAAACGCGAGTTTCCCGGGCGGCGCGTCGAGATAGTGGTGGTGGAGACCAACGCTCCCAACGCCAAGGTCGGGGTTCTGGCGGAGCTGGCGAAACGCGCGCGGTACCCGCTGCTGTTGGTGAACGACAGCGACATCGTGGCGCCGCCGGGATACCTGCGCGCGGTAACCGCGCCGCTGGCGGATCCGAAAGTCGGGCTGGTGACGTGCCTCTATCGCGGCGCAGCGGATTCGTGGGCGTCGCGGTGCGAGGCCCTGGGAATCGCCACCGAGTTCGCGCCCAGCGTGCTGGTGGCGCGCCTCCTGGGCCAGGCCGAGTTCGCGCTTGGTTCCACCATGGTGTTTCGCGCCGAAACCTTGCGCCGGATGGGCGGCTTTGAGACCATCGCGCAGTACCTGGCCGACGATTACCAGCTCGGGCGGCACATCAGCGAGCTGGGCTATCGCATCGAGTTCGCGCCCGTGGTGGTGGAGACCGGCCTGGGCGGGGAATCCTGGGCGCAGACCTGGCGGCACCAGTTGCGGTGGGCGCGCACCATCCGGGTTTCACGCCCGGCTGGCTACTTCGGATACGTGGTGACGCACGCCACGTTATGGGCCCTGGTGGCGCTGGCCGCCCGGCAGTGGTGGGCCGCGGCGCTGGCGCTGGGGCTGCGCATGGTTGCGGGGGTGGTGGTGGGCGCGGGCGTTCTCGGGGACCGTCGCGTAGCCAAGGACTTCTGGCTGATGCCGCTGCGCGACCTGTTCGGATTTGCGGTCTGGCTGGCAGGACTTTTCGGCCATACCGTCCAGTGGCGGGATCGGGAGTTGCGCTTGCATCCGGACGGCAGAATCCACGCCGAAGTACGCAAACCGGAGCCAATTTATCACCATTGACGCCGTCCACCGCCAGCCGTTAGCCTGCAAATTCCCGGAGGTTATCTTGATTCTCTTACTCTTTGGCCCGCCCGGATGTGGCAAAGGCACGCAGGCCGCTTTCCTTGCCGGGCGCTTCCACATTCCGGCCATCTCCACGGGCGAAATGTTCCGAGCCGAGCGCCAGGCCGGCACGGAGTTGGGCAAACTGGTGTCTTCCATCATGTCGCAGGGCGGCCTGGTCGGCGACGAGATTGTGAACGGCATCGTGGCCAGCCGCATTTCACGCCCGGATTGCGCCGCTGGGTTCCTGTTGGATGGCTACCCCCGGACCGTGCCGCAGGCCGTCGAGTTTTCCGCCCTGCTCCAGCGGAAAGGACTGCCCAACCCCGTGGTGATTCACCTGGATGTGCCCGACGACCTACTGGTGGCGCGGCTGACGGCGCGCCGCCAGTGCCCCCAGTGCAAGCGCATCTACAACCTGCTGTCTCAACCGCCGAAGGCGGCGGACCAGTGCGATGACGACGGCGCCGCCCTGATCGCGCGGGAAGACGATCGGGAGGCCGTGATCCGCCAGCGGTTGCGCGCCTATCACGAGCTGACCGGACCGATCCTCGAGTGGTACGGCGCTGCCGCGGTCCACAGCGTGGATGGCGGAATGCCCCCCGACCAGGTGGCGCGGGCCATCGCGCTGGTGGTGGAAGCGGCGCAAAGGTAAGCGCGGCGCACCCGCACGAAGCCCGGCCCCTTCGCGGTAAACTTACGAGTAACGCAAGCCGGGACCTGAAACCGCTCTGACGAGCTTCCCATGACCGCCTCCGCCAACAACCGCGCCCGGGAATTCCGCGACCACCTGTCCCGCCGCATCTTGGTGTCGGACGGCGCCATGGGCACCATGCTCTACTCCCGCGGCGTCTTCATCAACCGCTGCTTCGATGAGCTGAATCTCTCTTCGCCCGACCTGGTCCGCCAGATCCACCAGGACTACGTCAAGGCGGGCGCTGAAATCCTCGAAACCAACACCTTCGGCGCCAGCCGCATACGGCTGGCCGGGTTCGGAGTGGCCGAAAAGCTGAAGGCCATCAACCAGGCCGGCGTGCGGCTGGCTCGCGAAGCGGCCAGGGAAGCGGCCTTCGTGGCCGGCGCGGTGGGCCCGCTGGGCGTGCGCATCGAGCCTCTCGGCCCCACTTCTTTCGCCGAGGCCCGCGCCATTTTCCGCGAGCAGATCGACGCGCTTCTGGAAGCCGGCGTCGATCTGCTGATCCTCGAAACTTTCGGCAATCTCAACGAACTCCGCGAAGCCGTCCGCGCCGCGCATGAGGCCTCCGGCGGCGAAGTTGCCATTGTCGCCCAGGTGACCATCGACGATTTCGGGCACCTGCCCGGCGGCACCGGCACGGAAACTTTCACGCGCGAAATGGATTCCTGGCCGGTGGATGTGATCGGCCTCAACTGCTCCGTCGGCCCCAAGGCCACGCTCGAAACCATCGAGCGCATGATGCAGTTCTCTTCCAAGCCCATGAGCGCCATGCCCAACGCCGGGCTGCCCACCCGCGTGGAAGGCCGCAACATGTATCTCTGCTCGCCGGAATACATGGCCCAGTACGCGCGGCGCCTGCTGTGGGCCGGCGTCAGAATCATCGGCGGCTGCTGCGGCACCACGCCCGATCACATCAAGCTCATCCGCTCGGAAACGCGCTCGCTCCAGCCGCTGCAAAAGAAGCTCAGCGTTACGGTGGAGGAGCCGGAGGCCAAAGCCCACGCCCTCACGCCCGTTCCCATGGCGGAGAAGTCCAAGCTGGGCGCCAAACTGGCCCAGGGGAAATTCGTCGCGTTCGTGGAAATCCTGCCGCCGCGCGGCGTGGACGCCTCCCGCGAAATCGCCGGCGCCAAGCTGTGCGCCGAACAGGGCATCGACGCCATCAACGTTCCCGACGGCCCCCGCGCCAGCGCGCGCATGAGCGCCCAGGTGGCCTGCCAGCTCATTCAGCAGCACGCCGGCATCGAGGCCGTGAGCCACTTCTGCTGCCGCGACCGCAACATTCTGGGCATTCAATCGGAGCTGCTGGGCGCGCACATCGCGGGCGTGCGCAACCTCATTTGCATCACCGGCGATCCGCCGCGCATGGGCCTTTACCCCGACGCCACCGCGGTCTTCGACGTCGACGCCATCGGCCTGGTCAACATCGTCAATAACCTCAACCACGGCCTGGATATCGGCGGCAACCCCATCGGCTCGCAAACCGCCCTGCTCATCGGCGTGGGCGCCAATCCCGGCGCCGTCAACATGGATGAAGAGATCCGCCGCTTCGAGTGGAAGGTGGAGGCCGGCGCGGAGTACGTGGTTACGCAGCCGGTTTTCGACCTGGATCTGCTGGAGAAATTTCTCAAACGCATCGAGCGTGTCAGGATCCCGGTAATCTGCGGCCTGTGGCCGCTCACCAGCTTCCGCAACGCCGAATTCATGGTGAACGAGCTGCGCGTGCCCGTGCCCGAGCAGTTCATGGAGCGCATGCGGTCGGTGGATAACGCCGACAAGGCTCGCGAGGAAGGCGTAGCCATCGCGCGCGAAATGGTGGCGCGTGTGCGCGGCATGGTCCAGGGTGTACAATTGAGCGCGCCCTTCGGCCGGTACCAGATGGCCCTGGACGTCGCCGAGGCCATCGGCCCGCGCTGAGATCGAACGAAATGGCTACCGACCTGGTCGAGATCAATCCCGATGAACCCCAGCCGGAAGTGCTGGAGCGGGCCGCCGCCGCCGTGCGCCGCGGCAAAGTGGCCGCCATCCCAACCGATGCGCTCTACACCCTGGTGGCCGACCCCTTCAACCTCGGCGCCGTAGCCCAGGTCTTTCAGGCCAAGGGCCGCGAGCCCCACCGCTCCCTTCCCATCCTGGTGGGGGACCTCATGATGGCCGAGGAGCTGGCCTCCGAGCTGAGCAACCGGTTTTTCATCCTGGCGCGCCGCTTCTGGCCCGGGCCGCTTACCATCATCGTTCCCGCTTCGGCCAGAGTCCCGCTCAAGCTGACCGGCAATACCGGCCGCCTGGCGCTGCGCCAGTCGCGCTCCAAGGTCGCCAACCAGTTGATCGCCATGCTGAACCAGCCGCTGATCTCCACCAGCGCCAACATTTCCGGCCGCCCGACGTGCCGCAGCGGCATCGATGTTTTCGGCATGATGGATGGGCGCGTGGACCTGGTGATCGACGGGGGCGCGTGCAACGGAGCGGGCGCTACCACCGTCGATATCACCGAGCCGTACTGGCGCCTCATTAAGACCGGCGCCATTGAAGAGAAGGAAATCGCCGAGTGCCTGCAGCCGTCGTGAGTCACCCATGCGAAATGTAATCATCATTGGCTCTGGCTGCGCCGGCAATACAGCCGCTATCTACGCGGGGCGCGCCAACCTGCAACCCCTGGTTGTGAGCGGCCATGAAGCCGGCGGCCAGCTTTCGCTCACCACCCTGGTGGAGAACTTTCCCGGTTTCCCGGAAGGCATCAATGGACCGGACCTCGTCGAGAACATGAAGAAGCAGGCCCAGAATTTCGGCGCCGAATACGTGGACGGGGTCGTCCTCGACGCCGATCTTTCCAAGCGCCCCTTTCGCCTCAACATCGAAGGCAATTGGACCGAAACGCGCACCGTGATTGTCGCTTCCGGCGCTTCCGCGCGCTGGCTAGGCCTCGAATCCGAGCAGGCGCTGATCGGCCATGGCGTCAGTTCCTGCGCCACCTGCGACGGATTCTTCTATCGGGACAAGAAGATCATGGTGGTGGGCGGCGGCGATTCCGCCATGGAGGAGGCCAACTTCCTGACGCGCTTCGGCCGCGAAGTCACGCTGGTCCATCGCCGCGACGAGTTCCGCGCGTCGAAGATCATGCTCGACCGCGCCCGTCACAATCCCAAGCTCAAGTTCCTCACCAACACCGTCGTGGAAGAAGTCCATGACGTTGCCGGGAAAGTGGTGACCGGGGTGCGCCTGCGCGACCTCAAGACCGGCAAGGTCTGGGACCAGGAAGTGGACGGCTTTTTCCTGGCCATCGGCCACATTCCCAATACCAAGGTTTTCAAAGGCCAGATCGAGACCGATGCGGAAGGCTACATCGTCTCGAAGGGCGGCGCGCGCACCAGCGTTCCCGGCGTTTTCCACGCCGGTGACGTGGAGGACCGCACTTACCGCCAGGCCATCACCGCCGCTGGCGCCGGCTGCCGCGCCGCCATGGAAGCCGAACGTTTTTTGGAAGCGGAAGGACACTGAATCATGATTGAGCGCATCTCGCCCCCCGGCGTGCCCGCCCCACGCGGCCCTTATTCCCCGGCCGTTCGCGCCGGCGATTTCATCTATGTCTCCGGCCAGGTCCCCGTCGACCCCGCCACCCAAAAAGTGGTGTCCGGCGACGTGCGCCAGGAAACCCGCCAGACGCTGAACAACATCAAACGCATCCTGGAAGGCTGCGGCGCGGCCCTCGCCGACGTTGTGAAGTGCCAGGTATTCCTGGCCGATGGCAAAGATTTCGCCGCCATGAACGAGGTCTACGCGGAATTCTTCGGCGAGGCCAAGCCCGCGCGCACTACGGTGGTGGCGGCGTTTGCGATACCGGGCATCAAAGTGGAAATCGACGCCGTGGCGTACAAGCCGGCGTGAGCGCGCCCAGCAGCCGCTCGTCCACCTTGCTCTTGACCGTGCGGCGGTCCAATCCCAGTTGCCGGGCGGTTTCCTCGTAGCTCCCCGTACGGCTGTAGGCAATCGTGACGTAGCGCCGCAACAACTCTTCCGCCGAGAGCCGGCCCGCACGGGCGTCCCGCGCGAACTCCTCCACCGGATCTTCCGCCGCCGTGCGGGACGGCCGGTAATTGCGCCGGATCAGCACGTTCTTGACGCACTGTTCCAGCTCGCGGTAGTTGCCCGGCCAAGCATATCCAGTTCCCAGGTTACCGTCGACCCACTCCATGACCTCGCGTTCCAGGTCGTCGGCCTCCGGGCCCGCCACCCGCCGGGCCATGTAGCACACCAACTCCCGTAGCACCCCCGGCGAATCGGCCAGTTGCTCGGCCAGCGAAGGTGTCGTCACCTGGTCGGAGCACAGGCGGTAATACAGGTCTTCGCGGAACCGTCCCGCTGCGATGGCCGCAGCCAGGTCCCGATTGGTCGCGGTAATCAGCTTCCCTTGGAATTGCCGGCCCGCTGTGTCGCCCACCGGATAAAACGTCCGCGTTTCGATGACCCGCAGCAGCTTCACCTGAATCGCCGGGTCCAGGTCGCCGAGTTCATCCAGAAAGACCGATCCCAGCTCGGGGCAGGACTCGAGCCAACCCGTGCGGTCGGCCACGGCTCCGGTGAAGGCGCCGCGCCGGTGGCCAAACAACTCGGACTCCACCAGGGTGGGCGAGAACGCCGCAATGTTGATTGGGAAAAACGCCCCCGCGCCAGTGTACCCTCCGGGCTCCGCGAACGCCAGTCGCTGGTCGTCGAACGGCACGTACCGGGATTGCGCGATGGCCCGCGCCACCAGTTCCTTGCCCGTGCCCGAAGGTCCGGTGATGAGGGTGGCGAACTCGCCCATACGGGCGTACAGCGTGCGCCGGTAGCGGCGCATGTCGTGTGTAAAGATCGATTGCCAGATCGATGCCCGCAGGCGCGCCGCCGGCATGGAGCTGCCGATCACGTCGCGGAACACCTGCTCGAAAGCGAGCTGGATCTGCCGGTAGCAGGCAAACGTGTGGCGCGGATCGTGGCCGGTGGGGAAGCGCACGCCGTCGATGTGGAAGAAGTGCCGCCAGTCGCCGAGAAAGCTGTTGTAGAACCGCCAGCGGGCGGAATCGGTCTTGGCGGCGGCCGGGCCGAACCCCGCCTCGAAAAAATTACGGTAGTAGCGCTGATAGAGCAGCAGCAGTATGGCATCCTCGTAGAGCACCAGATCCTGCGCGCGGGCCTCGGCGCCTTCGCTCAGCCGCGCGCGAAGTTGCTCGGCGACGCGCTCCAGGCGCTCCACGATGCGCCATACGTTGATCCGCGGCCGCTCCGGGTCGTCCACCTGCTGGCTCCAGACCGGCTCGCCCTCCGTGAAATCGCCGCCCAGCGCGGCGCGCTCGAACTCGATCCGCTTCGGCAGGAAGGGGTTCGAGTATCCGAGTTGCGACACCGCCTGGAGAAACGAGCGCTCCCCGCGCAAAATCAATGCCATAGACATTTATTGTACAATATGCGTCAAAAAATGCACATAACTACATCGGGCATTGCGCCGCGGGCATTGATTCGCCGATACTTACGAACGGTACCGGCCGTGCCCTCTAACAGGCCATGACTCACGGCGGATTCAAAGATCTTCTGAAGAGCGGCGGCTTCCAGGCCTTTCTCTGGACGCAGTTTCTGGGCGCGTTCAATGACAACGTCTACCAGACCATCGTGGCGCTGGGCGCGCTGCAAGTGAAGGGCGGCGTGTACGTGCCCCTGATCCCCGCGGTTTTCAATCTGCCGTTCTTCCTGTTCTCCGGCTACTCCGGGCACTTGTCGGACCTGGTCAGCAAGCGCCGCGTCCTGATCTGGGTCAAGATCTTCGAGATCTTCGTCATGGGTGTGGGACTGGCGGCGTTGCTTTCGGGCCGGTTTGAGGGGATGGTGCTGGTGGTGTTCCTGATGGGGCTGCACTCCACGATCTTCAGCCCCGCCAAGTACGGCATCGTGCCCGAAATGCTGCCGGACCGGGACCTCTCCCGGGGCAATGCGCTGCTGGAAATGAGCACCTTCGTGGCGATCGTGCTGGGCATCGTCAGCGGCACCTTCTTATACGTGGCCTGGAAGGATGCGGCCTGGCGCATGGGGTTGGTGACGCTCGCCGTGGCCGTAGCGGGGTTTTGCACCAGCCTGCGCATCACGCGAGTGCCGCCTTCCGGCGCAATGCAACCCTTCGGCTTCAACCCCTTTTCGGAGATCGCCTCCAGCACAAAGCATTTGCTGAAAGAGCGGCCCTTGTGGCTCACAGTGCTTGGCGTCTCTTACTTCTGGTGCGTGGCCGTGCTGCTGAGAACGGACCTGGAGTATTTCGGCTCCGAGGTGCTCCACACGAGCGACCGCGGCATCGGAGTACTTTGGGCGTTCCTGGCAATCGGCATCGGAGCGGGCAACATGCTGGCCGGCCGGTTGTCCGGCGACAAGGTGGAACTCGGGCTGGTGCCTCTGGGGTCGGCCCTCATGGGCGTTTTTGGCATCGGTCTGTACATGGCGCGGGGATCGTTTGCGCTGTCGGCAGCGGCGGTCGCGCTGTTGGCTGTATCGAGCGGCTTGTTCGTAGTCCCGCTTTACGCCTACGTGCAGCAGCGCAGCGGACGGCGCGAGAAAGGCCGCGTGGTGGCGACCAACAACTTCTACCAGACCCTTGGCATGCTGCTGGCTTCAGGCGCGGTCGTGGTATTCCATGGCCACCTGCACGTCACGGCCGACCACATCCTACTGGGCTTCGGCATTCTGACGCTGCTGGTGACGGTTTACATCCTCACTAAAGTGCCGGACTTCTTCGTTCGCTTTGTCCTCTGGCTAGTCACTCACACGGTTTTCCGCATTCGTATTGCGGGGCAGGAAAACGTGCCGTTCCGCGGTCCGGCGCTGCTGGTGGCCAATCACATGTCGCACGCGGACGGTTTCCTGATCGGCGCCTGCGTGCAGCGCTTCATCCGTTTCATGGTCTGGAAACCGTACTACGAAATCCGGGCGCTTCGCTGGTTCTTCCGCATGGCGAAGGCCATCCCCGTTGGAAACGGCCCCCGCGGCATGGCCGAATCCATTCGCGCCGCGCGCCAGGAATTGACCGAAGGCCATATCGTTTGCATCTTCGCCGAAGGCGCCATCAGCCGCACCGGCAATATGCTGCCGTTCAAGCGCGGCATGGAAGAGATTGTCAAGGGCCTGGATGTGCCCATCATTCCGGTCCACCTCGACCGTCTTTGGGGCAGCATCTTCAGCTTCGAGCGGGGCAAGTTTTTCTGGAAATGGCCGAAGCGCGTCCCCTTCCCGGTGACCATCTCGTTCGGTGCGCCTATGCCGGCCGGTTCGGCGGCACACGAGGTCCGCCAGGCCATCCAGGAACTCTCGGGCGATGCCACCGCGCACCGCAAGCGCGGCGGGGACCTTCTGGGCCGGCGCGTGATCCGCACTGCCCGCCGCAACTGGAGCCGTTTCGCGATGGCCGATTCGACCGGCCGCGAGCTCACCCATGGCCGCATGCTGGCGGCCAGCCTGAT
>PMYB01000162.1:0-22506 GCA_003170915.1 Bryobacterales bacterium
TCGGCCTACGGCCTCGCAGGGCTTCGCTTCGGGAGCCGCCAGAACAATTGGAAGAGAACCAGCGAAAGGGACATTTCTAATGAGGTAAGACAGGGGACATTTTAAATGAGGCTTGACATGGGGTGGAGAATAGTCTTGCAATGTAGTCGGATTGGTGTATACTACTTTCTGAGGGGCAAGGCATGATCGGAGTGTCGGTGTATCATGGGTGCCGTCGCAGCGTCGAAAACTTGCCCAAACCGCTGGGAGGAAAAGTGATGCGCATGTGTTTTCGATTTCGCGGAGGTCGATTTGTCGGGAGTGTCCTTGCGTTAGCGCTGTTTGGCGCGCTGTGCGCCGCCAACGCAACGGCAAGTCCTCTATGGATATTTACCGCACCCGAAGGAATGGCATCACCACCGGATTATCAGGCGGGCAGACCCGTGAATCTTGGCGACGTGTTTACCGCCAATACCAGCTTCTCGGTGAATGCCCTAGGCGCTTACTACGAGCCTGATCTGGTTGCCCCTGAAACGGTGGGATTGTATGACTCGTCCGGAAATCTCTTGGCCTCCGCTTCGATCCCGCTGACCAATACGGTGGTGGACGGTTACCTCAGCCAAAGCATCGCGCCGGTGTCGCTCACGGCGGGCAACCAGTACACCGTGGTCGAGTTTGTCGGCTTAAATCCATGGTCCTATGGGTCCGCGCCGATTACGGCTCCGCAGGTCACGTTCAACTACGACGACTACCTATACACCGGTGCGTTGGCGTTCACGGCCACGACCGGCGGTAGCGGGCCTGCGTACTACGGTCCGAATGCAGGGATCGCAACGCCGGAGCCCGGCAGTCTCGGCCTGGTAGCGGCCGTTTTCGCGCTGGCGGGTTGCTTGCGTTGCCGCAGGATGCGGGTTCGCGGCTGACGGGAGCCTTGTCCTAGCCGGGGCCTTAAGAGATTATCGTTTCCAAGCCAGCGGGATATCTTCCCCCATCGCCTTACCCCTTCCGGCGCGGCTACGGCCATCCTCCATTGGACTCGACCGCGAAGTCGACGGCAGGTGGATCGCTGAAGCTCTTGAGCTGCCGGGCGTGATGACGTACGGATCCACCTGTGAGGAAGCCATCGGCAACACTGAGAAACTGGCCATTGAGGTGATCGCCGACCGGATCGCGCACGGCGAACTCCCTCGTTCGGCGCTGAGCGTGTCGTTTCGGGTGCTCAGTGAGCAACTTGTCGGCGACTAAGGGCCTCTCCTTCGTGAGAATTGACAGTGAGCGCAGCAGCAGCGCGACCAGGGGGTCGCGCGCCGACGAGGGCGTCGGCCCCACTTTGGCCCAGTCGCGCATTGTCAAAATATCGGCGGGACGGGACACTAGCCGGATTATCCTTCTGCATACTGCATCTGGGCTTCAGCGAGGATTCGATCCCTCAGACGCGGATTCAAGTACTTGGGATTGACAAGATCCACCTGGCGCCATCCGGCGACCAGGCCGGGACGATGTCCCGCTGCATACTCAACCAGGAAGTCGAGGTCGCTCTGTGCCCGAAGCTCTCCGCGCACGGCAGAGCCAAACAGAGACAGGCGGACGATGTGATGGCGGCGGCAGAACCGCTCCAGTGCCTCCTTGTCGAGGAGCGCCGCCACAACCCTCACTCCACCTTTTCCAGCAGCAGCGTGATGGTGCCGATGGCGAACTGCATGCGCACCTGCACCCGCACCGGGAGTTTGCGCCGGTCGTCCGTGAGCCACACGTAGAGATGCGCCGGGCGGCGGTAGAGCACGTCGTTGAAGGCGTAGATTTCGTAGCGGATGGTCTTGAACGCGCCTTGGGGCGTCTTGACGTCCTCGCGCTGCTGCGCCTCCACCTTCGCCATGACGCTCTTTTTTCCATCGCTGACCGGCACCTCGGCGCTCTGGCCGGGATCGAGGTTCATGGTGCGCAGAAGGTAAAGCCCTCCAATGACATCGTGCACGCACGGCGGGATATCGATCTCGTGCGTCGCGAGCACCGAATTCTTCGCGCGGTCGCGCTCGACGTAGTGGGCCTTGCGGCTGGCGGAATCGAAGGTGACTTTGGTTTCGCGCTGCCGGCTGCCCTCGAGCGTAGTCATCTGCAAAGACTGCCCGCACAGCGCCGAGTTGAGGTTGGCGCTGTAATCGTCCTCCACCTTGAAGAATTTGGACACCAGCCCGACCGATTCCAGGCGCAGGTTGACTTGCGGCCCAGCGCGAGGCCGCGGCTCGGAGATCCACTCGAGCTTGGCTTTTCCGGCGGTGATCAGGCGCCACTCGACGGTGTAGTAGAGCGTCTCCCTGGCAGGCAGGCTCTGCGGCGATGCGAGCGGGGCAAAGACCAGGAGCGCCAGCAGGGGCTTCAAAGGCATGAAACGTCAGTTTCGCAGATGCACGGAGGCGGGCGCAACGCCGGAACGTTTTCCGGGGTGCGCGCGTATCGGATAATACAGGAGATCTATGTCGTCAGGCGCGTTTTTTCGCCGTCCAGCAGTTCTGCTGGCGCTGGCCCTCTGCTCGGTGGGCGCGGTGGTGACCCTGCTGGGACGGCTGGCCAGCGGGCCGCGGGCGGAGCAGAAGCGCGTGGCGCTCTCGAGCGATGCCGGCGCCAACGCGTACCCGGCGTTTTCGGCGGACGGCAAGCGCGTGGCGTACAGCGCGCGCGGCGCCTCGAAGGGGGAGGCGTTCCATTTGTTTGTGCGGACCTTGCCGGGCGGCGCTCCCTTGCAGTTGACCAACGGCGAGGCCGGCGACATCGGCCCGGCATGGTCGCCGGATGGCGCCAGGCTGGCCTTTCTGCGAATTGCCGAAGGGCGGACGGAATACATCGCGATCCCCGCGGACGGAGGCGCGGAGCGCAAGCTTGCGGAGTTCGGCGGGGCTCCGGCCGATGTGGGGCAGCCATTGCCCGCGGTGTCGTGGACGCGGGATGGAAAATCGCTGGCCGTGGTGGAGACGGGCGAAAAACAATTGCCCGCCATCGCGCTGGTCTCGCTGGCGGACGGCACGGTGCGGCGGATTACCACGCCCCCGGAAGGCTCGGAAGGCGATTCCACACCCGCGGTCTCGCCCGACGGCAACACCCTGGCCTTCGTGCGAGCGACCGGCCCCGACAGCGCCGACATCTACCTCTGCGACCTGGCGGGCGGCAGCCTGCGCCGCCTCACCTTCGACGACCGCGCCATCCGTGGAATCGCCTGGACGCCGGACGGGCAGGACCTGGTCTACGCCGCCAGTCGCAACGGCGGCGGGTGGCGGTTGTGGCGCTTGCCCGCGTATGGCGGCAGCCCGCGCGAGATCGCTGTAGCCGGCACACGGGCGCACTTTCCCGCCATCGCGCCCCAGGGCCGCCGCCTGGCTTACACCGATAGCCCGACGGTATCGGCCATCTGGCGGGCCGCGCTGGGCGCGCCGGATTCCGGCGAGCGCTCCCTTATTCGCTCCTTGGGCCGCGAGTCCGCGCCCGTGTACTCGCCCGATGGCAAGAGCATCGCGGACGTCTCCGACCAGACCGGCGCGGATGAGATTTGGGTGAGCGACGCCGAGGGCGGCAATCGCGTTCAGCTCACCCACCTCAAGGGGCCGCGCATCAGCCGCCCGCGCTGGTCGCCGGATGGGCGCCTGTTACTCTTTGAGGCACGCGCCGATCGGGGGGCCGAAATCTACACCATGGCCGCCGCGGGTAAAAGACCGGACCAGCCCCATCGAGTGCTGCTGGGCGGCGGCCCTTCCTGGTCGCACGATGGCAAATCGATCTATTACCAATGGCGCGGCCAGATATGGAAAGCCGGCGCGGACGGCGGCAGCCCGCGGCAGCTTACCAATGCGCTCGGCAGCGGCGCGCCGGAGGAGTCGCTGGACGGCAAGTACGTGTACTACCGCAACCGGCGCACCATCTGTCGCATCCCCGCGGAGGGCGGCGCGGAGGAGCAAGTCGTCATTCCCGAGCACGACCTGCTCTGGGTCGTCATTCAGCCCACCAACAAAGGCATCTACTACCTGGAATTTGCCCGCGGCGCGCGCGCCATGGAGGTTTCGTTCTACGATTTCGCGACGCGCAGGAACGAAGTGGTGTTCCGCATGAAAGACGCGGACTTTTTTCAGGCGACGTCCTTTTCGGTCTCACCGGACGGAAAGTACATCCTGTATCCGAGAGTGGACCAGAGCCAGACCAACCTGATGCTGGTGGAGAATTTCCGATAACGCGCGGCTGCGGACGCGCGTGTTACGGGTTGTCGCCGTCGAGGAATCTGACGCCGATGCTCTGCAGGAACCGCGCGTCGGCGGATTCCTCCTCTTCCTTTCCAAAATCCGGCCTCGGGCAGTCCCGCCAGCAGTCGTTCAGGTGCTTGGAGACGTAGACCACCTTTCTACACCGCAAACACCACCAGTGGATCACCAATTCGTGTTCGTCTGTAAAGCCGACCTCGTCGATTCGATCGGGAGGCTCTCCACAACCGCAGCACAGATCCAGGTGGCGGTAGCTCATGGGCTATTTATCGCATGGCTCGGTTTCTCAAGCTAGTGCTGTTTTCCACGATTTGTACTGCCGGAGTACCGCACAAAAGTACTATGACTTTCCGGCCAAAAGCTCAGAACCCCGTGGGCGTAACCCAGAAGCTCTCTTTCCACTCGCCGCCGGCGGGAATGCTTTGCAACTCCTTGTAGACTCCGGCGTGCGCCAGGCTGAAGGCGTTGGTAATCGCCGCCATAGGCTCGAAGCAGACGGAGTCGCTCCGCGCCGGCGCGTACACCACCGCTACCGCATACTTTGGCCCATAGGTGACCGTGACTCTTTCCTTGTTACCCTCCACCCAAAACTGAGCGCGCCCGTCCGGTCCGCGAATCAGGTTGCTGAACACGTCGTCAAGATGCACGCCCTGCATGGGAAGCGGGTCGGCAAAGTCCACCGGCTTGCGCTCGCCCGTAGGCACCAGCAGGTTGGTCAGCACGAGGTGGTCGCGCGCGCCCAGGTGTACCTTCCATTGGTCGCGCGGGGCGTCGTGCACCTGGTAGCAGGGGTGATAGCCGATGGCCACGGGCATCGGCTCGGCGGACTGATTCTCGATGGTGGTCTCCACTTCCAGCGCGCCGTTTGCCAGCCGGTAGGTCATGGTGATGGTGTGGGCGAAGGGGAACTGCGCCATCATCTCGGGGTGTTTCCAGAACTCCAGCCGGCTGGTGGAGGAGGCCGAGTGCTTATCCGCACGAACCGAGACCAGGGTCCAGGCCGGCGAACGCATGAGAAACCCATGTATCGCCAGTTTATTTCTGTCTGGGCGCACATTGCCGAGGCCGGGGTTCAGCAGATACTTCCTGTCATTCAGCCAAAACGCATCCGTTTCGACGCGGTTGGCCCACGGAGCCAGGAATGGAATGCTGCAAAGCGTGGACTTCGTCTTGAGCTCGGCGGGGCTGAGGGAAGGAGAGCAGAAGACGTCTTTTCCGTCGGCTTTCATCGAATAGGCCATGTTGCCGATCGAGACCGCGATGGACACCTCGATGTGGTGCGCGGCGTCGGCGAGTTGCACCACTTCGACGCCATCGAGCACGACTCTCTTGGCGGAGTAGTTGGCAGCCTGCATCATCAGGGGAAAGAGCAGCGCGAGCGCTGCGAGCTTCAGAGTTTGTCCGGGTCGCGCAAGTCCAGCGTGGTCTCCCGCTGGCAGCACACGCAGGGGCCGGGAGTGAACGAGCGAATGGAACATGTGTCGCACCAATAGGTAACCATTCTGAGCTTACCATCCTGCCGGACCAGCAAACCGCGGGTGTGAATCGGGTCGATCAGGAAGCGGTCGGGCGCGGTGAAGCAGCCCCTGGCCTCCACCTCAAAGCCGTTCAGCCGCCGATCGGCGAGGACCTTGTGGGTAGGCTCGTCTCCATCGAGGGTCACGAGCTTGTGTTCCGCCGTTTCCACAGCCGGCGGCTTGCCGTCACCGAGCACAAGCTTGCCGCGCAACGTCTCGCTGGGGTGCAAATCGGCGGCGAACGCGGAGACCACGGCGAGCATCGGGAGGCACAGACAGAACCGCATTGATTCCATTATAGCGGTTAGCGAGATGCCGGAGCAGTTCCCGGTAGTGTCTGAAATCCGCGTTGAAAACCAAACGAGAATCAACTGTTTCCAACAGCTATGCAATTGCGAAGGAATGTTAAGAGCCTGTCCCAGTCCTGTGTATCCTCAACAGGCCCATCCATAACCGTATGCCAGGCAAGGGTGAAGCACGGAAAGCCGCCAAGATTCTCTTCGGTTGCTTTGTGACGAAAACTCTTGTGCTCCTCAAGAGTGACGTATGCACAAGCGACTCCAAGTTCACGAAGCCGATTGAAATTATTTCGGATTGTCTGGAGCGTCTGCTCCCCAAACGATCCCATCTTCTTAATTTCTAAAGCAGCAGCGACCTGCCGAGGCTCGTACAGAAGGCCCAAAGTCGGCTCCTCCCCATGGTATGGAACAATAAGATCAATTTCCAACGGTGTTCCCCGGATGAAAACATCTCGTGGGGATGTAGGTATTCCATCGTCCGCCAGAGCTCTCTTCATCAGTTCCGCCGTCATCGCTCCTGAGAACTTTCTGGAGGTCAACTTAAGGGCCTTGCTTGCGCTGCGAGCCTGCCTGACGATCTCTTCCCCGGTCATAGATTCCTTCCGTTGATGAGGAAGATCATATCACCTGCGCCGTATAATGGGCGGGAAAATCTTCCCTCGGAAAGCAGACGCTCGCTGTTGTCGGTCAACGCAGATTTCGGACAGCGCCCAGTTCCCACCTGCATGGCCTCAGTACTCCACGCTCACCAGGAAGAGTCCCTTGGCGGGCGCCGTCTGCCCGGAGACCGCGGGCAGCACGCTCAAATCCGCGACGTTGCCCTTGCCCGCTTCAATCAGCGTGCCCACGATGTTGCGCACCATGTGCTTCAGGAATCCGCTGCCTCGGATGCCATAGATCAGCCGCGGGCCGCGCCGCTCCAGCGCGGAAGAGAAGACCGTTCGCACCTTGGTTTTTCCCTCGGCATCCCGGTCGTCGGACGCGGCAAACGGGGTGAAATCGTGCTCGCCATTGAAAACCGCGGCCAACCGGATCATGCGCTCCTCATCCAGCGGATAAGGGTAATGATGCACGTAGGGCCACTCGAAAGGGCTACAGACCTCATCGCGCAGCATGCGGTATTCATAAGTCTTGGCCCTGGCATCGAAGCGCGGATGGAACTCGCTCGGAACCTCTTCGGCCGAGAGTACCCGGATGGCCGGCGGCAGAAGGCGGTTGACGGCGCGCCGCAGGTTGGAGAGCGGGATGGGGTTGGCGATGGTGAAAGCGGCCACCTGTTGGAGGGCGTGCACTCCGGCGTCGGTGCGGCCCGAGCCGGCTACATGCACCGGACGGCCTTCCATGCCGGAGAGAATCTGTTCGAGGCTTCCTTGAATGGTGGGCAGGCCGGGCTGGACCTGCCATCCATGAAACCCGCCGCCGTCGTAGGCCAGCTCGATCTTGATGCGGCGCATCATGCTGGACGCGAACCGGGCTTCGCGAGTGGAATGCCGCGGGCGCACAGGGGGCACTCCTGGAGATGATGGGCCGCCATCTGGAGGGTGGCCAGCGCCACGCGCGGCACGCCCACGTCGGCACGGCCGCCGCTGCGATCGACGATGGAGCCGGCAGCCAGGACGCGGCCGCCGGCCGCGCGCAGAACCTCAATGACGTCCACGGTGCTGCCGCCGGTGGTGATCACGTCTTCCACCACCACGGCGGTCTCGCCGGGCGCCACGGCGAATCCCCGGCGCAGCGTCATCTTTCCGGTTGCGGCATCGCGCTCGGTGAAGAGAAAGCGCGTTCCGAGAGAGCGCGCCACTTCGTGGCCGATGATGAGGCCGCCCAGGGCGGGGGAGGCGACCAGGTCGATTTTTCCGGGGGCCAGCGTGCGGAGTTCCTGGGCCAGCAACCGGCCGAGTCTCTCCGCGAGTGCCGGATGTTGCAGCACCAGCGCGCATTGCAGGTACTCGGCGCTGTGCAGGCCGCTGGTGAGGCGGAAGTGGCCTTCGAGGTATGCGCCGGTGGACCGGAACAACTCCAGGACGGACTCGGCTTGCGGCGTCACAGACGCCTACTATACCATTGAATTTAAGAAGGACCACCGAGTATCCCTCGACGCCGGGACCCTAGGAAACATTCATGGACCGTACAAGATCTTATCTCGCTCTGCTGTGCACTGTTTTGATGCTGGCCCCCTCGGCCGGCCTGGCCGCCGATCAGCCGGGACCAGGGGGCGCCGCGCCCGACCAGAACAACCAACCGCAACCCGTGTCCACGGGGAGCCGTGGTTTTCTGGGTTCGATTACCGGGCCATACCGGCCGAAGATGCCGGCTCCCGTCAACCTGAGCAACTCCACGCGGCTCGAATCGTTATTGCGCGGCGGCAACCTGTACCTTTCGCTGCAAGATACCGTCGCGCTGGCGCTCGAGAACAACCTGGATCTGGAAATCCAGCGCTACGGGCCGCAGGTGGCGGACGCCAACCTGTTGCGCGCGCGGGCGGGCGGATACGCCACCCCCGTCGCCACCAGCGTGTTCGCCCCCCCTGCCAGCGTCACCGGCGCTGCGCCGTCCAGCGGCCTGCAGACGTATGTCACTGCCGGTTCCACGCAGATCGGGATCGCCCCTCCGAACCTGGATCCCATGCTGACCGGCGCTCTCGGTTTTGCCCACAACACGACGCCTCAAAGCAGTTCGTTCGTCTCGGGCACCGCTGCGCTGATCCAGCACCTGGACACTTCGTCTCTGGGCATCCAGCAGAATCTGCTGAGCGGCACACTGGTGGGCCTGGGTCTCACCAACAGCAACGTGAACAGCAACAGCTCGCGCTCTCAATTCAACCCCGCCACCAACTCCTCTCTCTCACTCACGGTAACCCAGCACCTGCTGCAAGGGTTCGGCCTCGCGGTGAACACGCGCCAGATCCGCATCGCCAAGAACAACCGGGAAGTTTCCGACCTGGTCTTCAAGGCGCAGGTGATCACCACCGTTTCCGCCATCGAGGATCTGTACTGGGACCTGGTGAGTTACGACGAAAACGTGCGCGTGCAGCGCGATGCGCTGGCTGCCACCGAGAGGTTGCTCGAAGAGAATAAGAAGCAGGTTGCGGTGGGCATCCTGGCGCCCATCGAGATCGTGCGGGCGGAAGCGGAAATCGCCGCCGGACAGCAGGCCGTGACGGTGGCCGAGACCCAGGTGCTCCAGCAGGAGACGATTCTCAAGAATGCGCTTCGCAGGACCAGCGCGCTGAGTCCCGTGATGGCGAGCGCTCCCATCATCCCCACTGACCACGTTCAGATTCCGGACGTGGAACCAATAGCGCCGATCCAGGACATGATGGCCCTGGCGGAATCGGCGCGGCCGGAGCTGGCGCAGCTCCGCATCCTGCTTCAGAACCAGGAGATCGCCATTAGGGGGACCAGGAGCGAGCTGCTGCCGACCCTGGATGTGGTGGGGCAGCTCACCAACAACGCGCTGGCCGGCGAGCTGGGCCCGACGACTGGGGGCAATGCCTTTTTCATAGGCGGTTACGGCACGGTGCTGTCGCAGCTTTTCGCGCGCAACTTTCCCACCTACTCGATCGGTCTCAATTTGAACATTCCGTTGCGGAATCGCGCCGCGCAGGCCGACTTGATCAATGGCGCGCTGGTTTTGCGCCAGCAGCAGCTCGGTTTGCAGCGTCTCGAGAACCAGGTGCGCGTGGACGTGCGGAATGCGCAGATCGGGTTGCAGCAGGCGCGGGCGCAATACCAGTCGGCCATCAAGCAGCGCGTCCTGCAACAGCAGACGGTGGATGCGGAGCAGAAGAAACTGGCGGTGGGCGCCTCCACCACTTACAACGTCATCCTGACCCAGCGCGACCTGGTGACCGCCGAGTCGAACGAAGTGGCCGCCCAGAGCGCGTATGCCAAGGCCAAGGTGGAGGTGGACCGCGCCACGGGCCAGACGCTCTACAGCAACAACATTTCACTGGAAGACGCGTTCAAGGGAGTGGTATCGCGGCCGCCCAGCCCGATCCCGGCGACCCCTCCCCCGCCGCAGCAAAAGTAGCGCAGGCGGGCGGCGATCTCGATTAGGATGGTTCTATGGCTAAAGCTTTGTTCGAGGTCGAATGTCCATGCTGCCAGGCGATTCTCAAGGTCGACCCCGAGACGCGCGCGGTGATCGCGCACACCGTGCCGGTGAAGCCTCCTCCGATTGAAGACCTGGCGGCCGAGGTCGCCAAGCTGAAAGGCGAAGGCGCGCGCCGCGAGCAGCTCTTCCAGAAGCAGTTTGAAGCCGAGAAGACGCACGGCAAGGTGCTGGAGAAGAAGTTCGACGAACTCTTCAAGCGGGCCAAGGAAGACCCGGACCAGACGCCGCGCAAGCGCGACATCGATCTGGATTAGATCCAACCGAGCCGGGCCGCGCTATTCTATAGAAGGGTCCGTCATATGACAAACCACGCGGTCCACAAAGCGAGCGACCTCGCACCGGACGAGCGAATGTTCATCGAGCGGTGGCTGGGCCGCGCTCTCTTCAGGGATGAGACCGTCACCC
The DNA here is from genome assembly GCA_003170915.1 of Bryobacterales bacterium. Lineage (GTDB taxonomy): Bacteria > Acidobacteriota > Terriglobia > Bryobacterales > Bryobacteraceae > Fen-178. The sequence goes on from PMYB01000162.1 coordinate 10,561, forward strand.
TCAATGCCTACCGGCCCCACGCCGCGCCGGTTGGCGCCGAGCGCGAAGCTCTCCGGCGGGACATCGTCGCTCAGGCCCGCGAGATCGGTTCACGCGGCCAAGATGTCTCCGAGGACGAGGCCGATGCTCTAGTGGACGAGGCATTCGCCCAAATCCGCGGCCGGCGCGAGTGAGATTCACCCTGGATTCCAACATTCTGGTTCGGGCGGCGACCAGTCCTCGCGGACCGGCGTTACGGCTATTGGACATCATTATCGGCGCTCACACTCTGGTTCTGTCGCGGTTCATTGCGGCAGATTTGGTTGAGCCAGTGATCGCCCGGCCGATGATCCTGTCCGATCACGCCGACGATGCTGTCTTATACACGGCGGTGGATGGCAAGGCCCAGGTCCTCTGCACCCGGAACCTTCGACACTTCGCCTCAGCGGAGGTCCAAAGCTTCTGCGCCGAAGTCGGGATTCGGGTCATGACGGACCTGGAAGCCCTGCGTGACCTGTTGTAGCAGGGAGGATCTATTCGTTGACCTGCCACAGGTCAGCGATGGGCTCGACGCTCTGCCGGGCGCTTGCCGGGTAACCGCAGCGCCGTTCGCCGCGCGCTCGATGGAGCAGACACGGGTTCGACAGCACTACCATAGAATGGGCACCTGTGAAAAGGCAAGAATCACGTATGGTAAACTTCAACAACGGCAGACCCTACGCGGGGTCCAAAGAGGTTCGGCGTGGCAAGCTGCGCGGAATGACCGACGGGACAGAAGCCCAAAACGCGCCCGTGAGAAGTCCCCCGACCCTCCTTCGCCAGTTTGCACAACCTTTGAAAGACGGGCGGCTGAATGGGAGCGGCCCCCTCTTTGCGTGACCGTGTGCGCAGCTTGTCTTCACGCCTATGAGTTCCATTACACCGGCCCCACGTGCGGCTTGTACCCATTCCGAATCATGACCTCGTGCGCCGCGCCCACCGCCTTCGGCAGCACGTAGAAGAACGCCCCCGCGCGCACGGCGCGAAAGATCACGCCGCCGCGATATTCGTCGGCCTCCACGCCGTAATCCACGCCGGCTGCCGTGAAAATGGATTCCAGGCGCAGGGCGTCCCGCAGCCTTTTCGCGATGTAGATCAGGACCGGCTCCTGGCCTTCGAAAAACGATGGTTCTTGCTTCATGCGCGCGTTCCCCCCAGTGTAACCGGGTTGCGCCGCGCGCGCGAGGCTGTTAGAGTCGAAAGCGGCAAGCAGCCCAACCTCATGCCTTCACCTGTCCTCAGCCGCGAAGAGGAACTTCATTGGCTGGCGCTGAAACTGATCTCGGGTCTGGGCGCCAGAACGTCGGGAAAACTGCTGGATCGCTTCCGGACTCCGCAGGCCATCTTCCGCGCCTCGCGCACGGAACTGGAGGCGGCCGGGGTGAGCGGCGCGGTGGCGCAGTCGATTTCGAGCGGATGCACGTTCGAAGACGCCGTGACCCAGCAGGAGAAGATGGCGGAGACCGGAACCGTGGTGGTGACCATGGGAGACCCGCGCTATCCGCAGCCGCTGCGCGAGATCTTCGATCCACCCATTCTGTTGTACGCGCGCGGGCGCGTGGAGCTGTTGCAATCCATCGCGCTGGCAGTGGTGGGGACGCGCCGCCCCACGCCGTACGGGCTGGCGGTCACCGAGCGGCTCTCGGCCGACCTGGCGCATGCGGGCCTGACCATCGCCAGCGGCATGGCGCGCGGCATCGATTCGGCGGCGCACAAAGGCGCGCTGGCGGTGGGCGGCGACACCATCGCCGTGCTGGGCTGCGGCGCCGATGTGGTGTATCCTTCGGAAAATCGCAAGCTGGCGGCGGAGCTGGCGGTGAAGGGTCTCATTCTTTCGGAATTCCCCATGGGAACCGTGGCCTTTCCGCAGAATTTCCCCATCCGCAACCGCATCATCAGCGGCATCAGCGTGGGCGTGCTGGTGGTGGAAGGCGCGCAGTATAGCGGCTCGGCCATCACCGCCAAGCTGGCGATGGACCAGGGCCGCGAGGTTTTCGCCGTCCCCGGCAACATCACTTCGAAGCTGAGTTGGGGGCCTAACCTATTGATCAAGCAGGGCGCCAGGCTGGTGCAGGACTGGAACGACGTGGTCGCGGAGCTTCCTCCCGAATCCCGCCGGCATCTAATCGATAGAGGGCGGGAACGGATACTGGCGGAAGGCGGTGCAACTCCCCAGGCCGCGCAGGCGTCCTTATTAGCAGGCGCCCCCCCGGAGCTGGGCGAGGCCGCCCGGCGCGCTCTCGAGACGCTCCAGGTGGACGCTCCCGTGCATCTCGACGATCTGCTTGAAAAGGTGGGAGATACCTCGCCTTCCGAGCTTATCGCCGCGCTGTTCGAGCTGGAGATGCTGGGCCTGGTGAAGCAACTTCCGGGCAAGAACTTTGTTAAAGTGTGGTAGATCCTCGGGGAAATCCGCAATCATTTATGCCAAAGGCTCTAGTAATCGTGGAGTCGCCTGCAAAGGCGAAAACCATCAACAAGTACCTCGGTAAGGAGTATGTAGTCAAAGCTTCCCTCGGCCACATCAAGGATCTTCCCAAGAGAGACCTGGCGGTGGACGTCGACCACGGTTTCGAGCCGCGGTATGAAGTCATCGAAGGAAAGAAGAAGCTCATCAACGATCTGAAACAGACCGCCCGGAAGGTGCAAGAGGTGTACCTGGCGGCCGACCCGGACCGCGAGGGAGAGGCCATCTGCTATCACCTTCAGGAGGAACTTGGGGACAAGAAGAACGGCCCGCGCTTTTACCGGGTGATGTTCAACGAGATCACCAAGAAGGCCGTCCAGAAAGCCTTCGAAAAACCGGGGCAGGTGAATATCGACCTGGTGGATGCGCAGCAGGCGCGGCGCGTGCTGGACCGGCTGGTGGGCTACAAGATTTCGCCGCTGCTGTGGGACAAAGTCCGGCGCGGCCTTTCCGCCGGTCGCGTGCAGACGGTGGCGCTGCGGCTGGTGGTGGAGCGCGAGCGCGAAATCCGCGCGTTCCTGAAGAAGGAATACTGGACCATCGATGTGGACCTGGCCGGGAAGAAGCCGCCGCTGCTCACCGCGCGCCTCATCAAGCAGAACGACGAGACGCCGGAGGTCGGCGCGAAGGAAGCCGCCGACGGCATCGTGGCGCAGCTCGAAGGCGCCGATTACGTCGTCAGGTCCGTGGGCACGCGCGAGAAAAAGCGCAACCCGGTGGCCCCCTTCATCACCTCCACCTTGCAGCAGGAATCTTCTCGCAAGCTGCGCTTCAGCGTGAAGCGCACCATGATGCTGGCGCAGCGGCTGTACGAAGGCGTGGAGATCGGCAAGGAAGGCGCGGTGGGCCTGATCACTTACATGCGCACCGATTCCACGCGCGTCTCCGACGACGCCGTGAGCGACGCGCGGCACTACATCGCCGAACGCTTCGGCCAGGAGTTCGTGCCGGATTCGCCCAACATTTACAAATCGAAGAAGGCGGCGCAGGATGCGCACGAGGCCATCCGCCCCACTTCCATGGCGTTCGCGCCGGAAATCGTCGAAAAGTATCTGGCCGAGGACGAGATGAAGCTCTACCGGCTGGTCTGGAACCGCTTCGTGGCGTGCCAGATGATGCCGGCGCTATTCGACCAGACCACCATCGACGTTGCGGCCAAGGGAAGGAACGGCGCGGACTATCTGTTCCGCGCCACCGGATCGGTGCTCAAGTTCGAAGGTTTTCTCAAAGCCTACCAGGAAGGCAAGGACCAGGCCGACGAGGAAGACGAGGAGCTGCGGCACCGGCTGCCGGCGGTGGCCGAGGGAGAGAGCCTGCGCTTCCGCGTCATCAAGCCCGAGCAGCACTTCACCGAGCCGCCCTCGCGCTACAACGAAGCCACGCTAGTGAAACGGCTGGAGGCCGACGGGGTGGGCAGGCCGTCCACCTACGCTTCCATCCTCTCCACCATTCAGGAGCGCGAGTACGTGGGGAAGGAAGGCGGCCGCTTCGTGCCCAGCGAGCTGGGCATGGTGGTGACCGACCTGCTGCTCGAGAGCTTCGACGACATCTTCGACGTGACTTACACGGCGCGCATGGAAGAGGAGCTCGACGAAATCGAGGAAGGCAAGCTCGACTGGCGCGCCGCCATGGCGGAGTTCTACGAGCGATTCGACCGCGACCTGAAGCACGCCGAAGAGCACATGACCGACATCAAGCGGATGGAGAAACCCACCGACTTGACATGCGAGAAGTGCGGCAAGCCTCTGGTGATCAAGTGGGGCAAGCACGGCAGCTTCATCGCCTGCACCGGCTACCCCGAGTGCACTTACACGCGCGAGCTCACGGTGGACCTGCCGGATGTCGACAAGGCCGATCTAACGGAGCAGGCCGACGAGGAGTACTGCGAGAACTGCGGCCGCCCCATGGTGCTGAAGAAGGGCCGGTTCGGCACGTTCTACGCGTGTACGGGATACCCCGACTGCAAGACCACCAAGCCGATCGGCGGCCAGCAGAAGAAGCCCGACCAGCCGCTCGACGAGAAGTGCCCGCAGTGCGGCAACCAACTGGCGCTGAAGACGGGCCGCTTTGGGGAGTTCACGGCGTGCAGCAATTACCCCACTTGCAAGTACGTGAAGCAGAAAACCATCGGGGTGAAATGTCCGGAGTGCTCGGGAGGCGAGATCACCGAGCGCCGCTCGCGGAAGGGCAAGACTTTCTACGGCTGCAACCGGTATCCCGACTGCAAGTTCGTGGCGTGGGCCAAGCCGGTGGCGGAGAAGTGCCCCCTTTGCGGCAGCCCTTACATGGTGGAGAAGTGGCTCAAGGCCGGCGCCATGTGGCAGTGTCCCAACCCCGAGTGCAAGCACAAACAGCACGCGCCCGAAGGGGCGGAAGCGCTGGTGCGGTAGAGCCGGGCAAGCCCGGCCCACAGCGGTAGAATAGACGGGGTACCTTGGAGGTTGATTGTGCGACTTTTCAAGTGGAGCAAGATGCACGCGGTTTTCATCCCTGAAATCGACGCCGAACACCAGAACATATTCCGGCTGGCGGACGAGCTGCACCAGGCGGTTGTGGGAGGCGCGCCAGCGGACCGGGCACAGGCCCTTCTGCGCGAATTGATCGCCCGCGAAGAGGATCATTTTGCGCACGAGGAGCGCCTGATGCGTTCCACGAACTACCCTGCCTCGGCGTGGCACAAAGGGCAGCATGACACCGTGCGCAAGCGGGTCAAGGAATTCGCGCCGCGCATCGAGGGCGGCGAGAGAGAGGCGGCGCTTCTGCTGCTGGAGTTCCTGTCCGGCTGGCTCCGGGACCATATCCGCCTGGCCGATTGCATGATGGCCGCCCACGTGCGGAACTACGAGCGGGCTCAAGCCGTCCTGGCGTCGTGACCATGCCAGGAAGGTGGGGGATCGCACTCGGCGCCGCTCTGTGCCTGATGTTGGTGGCGTGTTCGCCACCCAACGAGAGCAAGAACGCGGAGGCGCCCGCCGCCGCGAAAAACGATCAGCCCCCGGACGTGTTCCAGGTGAACCTGGACACTTCCAAAGGGCCGGTCGCGATCGAAGTGCGCCGCGATTGGGCGCCGCGCGGCGCGGACCATTTCTATTCGCTGGTGAAGACCGGCTTCTACGACGGCAACCGCTTTTTCCGCGTGGTGCGCAATTTCGTGGTGCAGTTCGGCATCAGCGGCGATCCGCAACTCAACCGGTTATGGGCCAACGCCAACCTGCCCGACGACCCCGTCAAGCAAAGCAACGTCAAGGGCACGCTGACCTACGCCCACCTGGGGCCGAACAGCCGCTCCACCNNCTGAAGGACAACAAGACCCTGGATAAGCAGGGCTTCGCGCCCATCGGCAAGGTGATCTCCGGCATGGACACGGTGGAGAGGTTTTATAGCAGCTACGGCGAAATGGCGCCGCGCGGGCAGGGCCCCGATCCGTCGCAGATCGAAGTCCAGGGCAACGCCTACATCGAGAACCATTTTGCGCGGCTGGACTACATCAACAGAGCCACGATTCAGTGATATAGTTAGTGGAGACCCCGGCCCCGTCGAGAAGGGGACCAGGAAGTTACCAATATAGGGTCAAACTTGAACGACGCGGCCCGGCGGGACGAAACCTCCCGCCGGGTTTTTTTGCGAAACCCCGAGGAGAAAAAATGTCCAACCGAGTTGCATTCGTCACCGGCTCGAGCCGCGGAATCGGCCGGGCAATCGCCCTGTCGCTGTGCCGTGAGGGCTTCTACATCGTCGTGGCTTCGCCCGAAATCGAAAACAACGAGTTGGTGGCCGGTGAGATTCGCGCCGGTGGCGGAGAGGCGATGACCTTGAATCTGGACATCGGCTCGCAAGAATCCGTCAAAGAAGGCTTCGGTCAGGTGCTTAGGGCGATGGGCCGCGTCGACGTTCTGGTCAATAACGCCGGCATCACGCGCGACGGTCTGGCCATGCGCATGAAGCCCGCCGACTGGGAGCTGGTGCTGAAGATCAACCTCACCGGCGCGTTCTTCGCCGCCCAGCAGGCGCTCCCCGGCATGATGAAGAACCGCTGGGGGCGCATCGTCAACATGGCATCGGTGGTGGGTCAGGCCGGCAGCCCTGGTCAGGCCAACTACGTAGCGTCCAAGGCGGCCCTGATCGGTCTGACCAAGGCGCTGGCGCAGGAAATGGGCAGCCGCGGCATCACCGTGAACGCGGTCGCGCCCGGCTATATCGAAACGGACATGACCAGGGTCCTGCCGGAGGCAGTGAAGCAGAAATACCTGGCGTCGATTCCGCTGGGCCGGGCCGGAACGATAGCGGACGTCGCCAACGCCGTGAAGTTCCTGGTGAGCGACGACGCCAGTTACATCACCGGCCACGTGCTGGCCGTCAACGGCGGCATGTACATGTAGGGGCCGGGCAGCCCCGCGCTCAGTGCTTCGGTGTCAGGTCGTCGAACCGTCGCACGCCTCGGCGTCAAGCTGCGCCAAGACCGGGGCCGCCCACAACAGGGGCGCTGCCAATGCCGCCACGCTGTGCCAGAGCGTGGCCGCCATCAGAACACGTAGCTCATCCCAACAAGCGGCGTGAACTGGTTGAAGATGCCGTGGTCGGTGCCGTTGGCCGCCGGCACGATCAAATGCGTCGGAAACGCCGTGATGTAATCGCGAAAATCGGCGCGCACCAGGATGTGGTCGGTTAAACGGGCCTTCACGCCGGCGCCGCCGGTGACGCGCACCCTCCATTGGTTCGCGCCGACCAGGCCCGCGATCTTGGGCATGGGCTGCGGCACCGGCGCCGGACCGGTAGTCACGTAGTATTTCGCGCCCACTCCCACCGCGAAATAGGGGCGTATGCGCGCCTTCCGGCCGCGCGCCTGGAACAGCACGTCGTAGTTAAAGGCGTGCGACTGGCCCTGGATATTGCCTCTGACGGCGCCCGTGGAAAGAAAGGGGTCGCCATCGTGGTAGAGATAGCGCATCTCTCCCGAGACGTGTTCGAAGAGGTTTTCGCAAAACACCACGCCCGTGGCGAAGCGGTTGCGGATTCCGGCGGTGGCCGTTCCACCCGGCGAAATCACGCTGACGTCGCGATACACGCCGTACCCGAAGGCGCCTCCGAGTTCGTACTGCTGCGCCAGGCACGCACCGGCGCAAAAAAAGACAGCCAAGACTTTCAAGCTCGCACTAGAAGTAGACAACAGCCGGAGGGCGCGCGCAACCCGCAGAACGGGCTGCTACTAGCCCGGCTCGGGATGCACGGTCACGTCGGCGTGCGGGGCCATCTGCTCGATGGCGGTTTCGATGGTTTCGGTGAGCTGGTGGGCTTGCTTCAGGGTCTGGTTGCCGTCCACCAGGACGTGCAGGTCGATAAACAGCTTGGGGCCGGAGTAGCGGATGCGGATGTTGTGGCAGTCCAGCACGCCGGGCACGGTTTTCACGGCGGTGGCGATGCGCTGCTCCATGCCGGCGGGCGCGCTGTCGATGAGAGCATCGACGGTCCGCCGCCCAAGCCGCCAGCTCACCCACGCCACCACACCCGAGACGCCCAGCGCGGCCACGGCGTCGCCCGCGCTCAAAAACGCGAGACCCGGGAACCATTCGCCGGCCTTTACCGCGATCAGCCCGACAATCACCACTGCCGAGCTCCAGATGTCCGTCTGGAAGTGCAGGGCATCGGCTTCGAGCGCCTGGCTGTTGTACTTCCTGGCGATTCGCGCCAGCACGCGCGACCGCGAAGCGTCGATCGCGATTGAAGTCAGCATCACCGCGAACGACCACCACGTGACCTCGATATCCACCCTATGATGGAGCAGCCGGTGGAGCGCCTCCCGCGCGATCCAGGCGCAAGTGGCCACCAGCAGCACGGTCTCGAACAATGCCGAGAGGTTCTCGACTTTCCCATGGCCGTAGAGGTGATCGCGGTCGGCCGGGCGGCCGGAGACCCGCACCGCGAGAAAGGTCATCAGGGCGGCCACCAAGTCGAGCCCGGAGTGGGCGGCTTCGGCCAGAATTCCCAGGCTGCCCGTCAGCACGCCGATTACGATCTTGAAGGCCGTGAGCCCGACGGCGGCGAGCAGCGAGGTCAGCGCGGCGGACTGTTTCTCGCGGTCCTCGATCGAGCGAAGCGAAGCGGTCACCTCGAATTTCAGGCTAGTGCCCCCCCGCGAACGTCCGCGAGATCAGGTCCTGCGCCTCCTGCTGGATCTGCCGCAAATGGTCCTCGCCCGCGAAGCTCTCCGCGTATAGCTTGTAGACCTCCTCTGTTCCCGAAGGCCGCGCCGCGAACCATCCTCGTTTGGTCACCACCTTTAACCCTTCGAGCGGAGCGCCGTTGCCGGGCGCGGCCGTGAGCATGGCCTCGATCGGATCTCCCGCCAGTTCGTGCGCGCTCACCTGCTGGGGTGAGAGCCGCTGCAATATGGCCTTCTGCTCCGGGGTGGCGGGCGCGTCGATGCGCTCGTAGACCGGCGCGCCAAACTGCCCGGTTAGAGTGCCGTAGATTTCCCCGGGGTCTTTGCCGGTGCGCGCCAGCATCTCGGCCGCCAGCAACCCCATGATGATGCCGTCCTTATCGGTGGTCCAGACCGTGCCATCGCGGCGCAGGAGCGACGCGCCCGCGCTTTCCTCGCCGCCGAATCCCAGCGAGCCCTCCAGCAGGCCGTCCACAAACCACTTGAACCCCACGGGCACCTCCAACAGCCGGCGCCCCAGGTGTTGGGCCACGCGGTCGATCAGGCTGCTCGAGACCATCGTCTTGCCGACCCCGGCTTCCGCGCGCCAGTCCGGCCGGTTCCGGAAGAGGTACGAAATGGCCACGCAAAGGTAGTGGTTGGGATTGAGCAGGCCCGCGCTCCGCGTCACCACCCCGTGGCGGTCGTGGTCGGTGTCGCAAGCGAACGCCAGGTCGAATTTGTCCTTCTGGGCGACCAGTCCCGCCATGGCGTAGGGCGAGGAGCAATCCATGCGGATCTTGCCGTCCCAATCGACGGTCATGAAACTGAACGTCGGGTCCACGTAGTCGTGCTCCACGGTAAGCGAAAATCCATATTGCTCGGCGATGCGGCCCCAGTAGGCGACACCCGCGCCGCCTAGCGCATCGGCGCACAGCTTGAGCCCGGCCCCGCTCACCGCTTCCATGTCCACCACCGATGCGAGGTCGTTCACGTATTCCGAAATGTAGTCGTGGCGATGCGTGGTCGAAGCCGCCAGCGCCCGCGTGTAGCCGCAGCGGCGCACCTCGCTCAAGCCGCCGGCGAGGATCTGGTTGGCGCGGTCCTCGATCCATTTTGTAACGCCGGTATCGGCCGGCCCGCCCTGAGGAGGGTTGTACTTGATGCCGCCATCCTCCGGCGGATTGTGCGAGGGCGTAATCACGATGCCATCGGCGAGTCCCGTCTGACGGCCACGATTGTGCGTAAGGATGGCGTGCGAGAGCGCCGGGGTCGGCGTGAAACCCCAGGCCTGATCGGCCATCGCGTCCACCTCATTGCCGGCCAGCACCTCGAGCGCGGTGGCGAATGCCGGCTCGGAAAGCGCGTGCGTATCCTTCCCCAGAAACAGTGGCCCGTCCACACCGCCCTCTTGCCGGTACTGGCAGATCGCCTGGGTGATGGCCAGGATATGGTCCTGATTGAATGAGCACTCAAACGACGATCCACGGTGCCCCGAGGTGCCGAAACTCACCTTTTGGGAAGCCACGGACACGTCCGGATGCTCCGTGTAATAGGCTGTCACCAGCCGGGGGACATTGACGAGCATGGATGGCTCGGGAGGTTTGCCTGCTAGCGGATGAAGTACCATCGACACCACCTTACGCGCCTTGCCCCCTTTCGCGCAATCATGTTAGCGTAAAAATTAAAGCATTTTGGGCCTCGATTTAACGCAATCCAAGGAGAAATCATATGCCATTAGTGTCGATGCGGCAGCTACTCGATGAAGCGGCCAAGGGCGGCTACGGAGTTGGCGCGTTCAACGTCAACAACATGGAACAGATCCAGTCGATCATGGAGGCGGCCCGGGAAACCAAGTCGCCGGTCATTGTCCAGGCCAGCCGCGGCGCGCGCCAGTACTCGCAGGACCGTTTTCTGTATCACCTGATGCTGGCGGCCACGGAACTCTATCCCGAAATCCCCACCGTCCTGCACCTCGACCACGGCAACAGCGTCGAAACCTGCAAGAGCGCCATCGATATGGGCTTCACCAGCGTGATGATGGATGGCTCCCTGAATCCCGATGGCAAGACCCCCTCCACTTTCGAATACAACGTGGACGCCACCCGCAAGGTGGTGGAGATGGCGCACGCTAAAGGCATCACCGTGGAGGGCGAGATCGGCTGCCTCGGCGGCATTGAAGACGGCCACGGCGCGGGCCTCGACGGCCTCAGCCACCTCACCGACCCCGACCAGGCGGTGGAGTTCGTCAAACTCACCGGCCTGGACGCCCTGGCTATCGCCATCGGCACCAGCCACGGCGCTTACAAGTTCAGCAGTAAGCCCACCGGCGAGACGCTCAAGATGGCGCGGCTCATCGAGATCCACAACAAACTGCCCAACGTTCACCTGGTGATGCACGGCTCTTCCAGCGTGCCCAAGGCATTGCAGGATATCATCAACAAGTACGGCGGCAAGCTGAGACCCACCTGGGGCGTGCCGGTCGAGGAGATCCAGCTCGGCATCAAGAACGGCGTGCGCAAGGTCAACGTCGATACCGACAATCGTCTGGCCATCACCGGCGCCATCCGCAAGGTCCTCTGGGAAACGCCGGAGAAGTTCGATCCGCGCGACTACCTCAAGCCCGCGCGCGAGGCCATGAAGAAGGTGGTAGCCGAGCGCATGACGCAATTCGGCCAGGCCGGCCACGCCAGCGACTATGCCCCCATCCCGCTAGAAGAGATGGCGCGGCGGTACCGCGCTTAGGGCAGGATCTCTATTGCCGTCCAGTGCTTGTCCACCGAATTGCCAAGAAAATAGCCGCCCACGGTTCCGGCAGCCGCGAGCCCAATGAGTGCCGCGGCAGCCGCCCCTTGGTTTTTATCGCCGAAAAGGCCGCCCTGGATGCCCAATACTGCACCGATCCCTCCCGCGAATCCCACGACAAAGCCCACGGGTGTTCCCACGATTCGCCCCACCTTGCCTTTGGTCTGCATCTCGAACCGGTGTAACGTCGCGCGGGGCACGCGTACCACACCCTTTGGGTAAGCCGTGCGGTCCGAGGTCTTCTTGACATCCACCACCAGCGCGTCGGATTCGACGCTGGTTGCTTTGCCGGTGATGACCGCGCCTCCCGGCATGGCGATGGACACCGTGTTGCCGGTCACCACCGTGAGGCCTTCCCACTTCACATGCATCAGTGCGGCGGCATCCGCCAACAGCGGCGCCGCCAATAGTAGGGCCAACGACCTGGCCCGGTTTAAAGTCCCTATCACGTTACCTCACTATCGCACGCCTCCCCCCCGGATGCAGTCGCGCTCGAATTGCGATAATCTCTGAGAAC
>PMYB01000162.1:22563-28477 GCA_003170915.1 Bryobacterales bacterium
GTGGTGTACGACCTCGGCTGCGGTGACGGCCGAATCGTCATTGCCGCCGCCAAAACCTATGGGGCGCGCGCCGTCGGTATCGACATCAACCCCGTGCGCCTCGCCGAGGCGAACGAGAACCTCAAGAAAGCGGGCCCGGACGTCGCGAAACTCGTCCGCTTCGAAGAGAACGACCTGTTCCAGGCCGACATCCACGAGGCCACCGTCGTGACCCTGTTCCTGCTCTCGAGCGTCAACCTGAAACTGCGTCCCAAGCTGCTGGCGGATTTGAAGCCGGGCACCCGCGTCGTTTCCAACACCTTCGACATGGGCGATTGGAAGCCGGAAAAAGAGTTCACCGTCGGCAATCCGGATGAGGAATCTTACCTGAGCCACAAGCTCTACTTGTGGATCATTCCGGCGCGCAAGTGAAGCAGTGCGTTCCTCCTGTTAGAATGAAGCTTATCCACTCCCAGGGAGGAACCGCCGAACTTGAACTCTGCAATTCTCGCCTTGGAAGACGGCACTGTCTTCGAGGGCAGGAGTTTTGGTGCGCCCGCCGAGCGGTCCGGAGAGGTGGTCTTCAATACCGCCCTCACCGGCTACCAGGAAGTCTTCACCGATCCCTCCTATTCCGGCCAGATCGTCATTCTCACCAATCCGCAGATCGGCAACTACGGAACCAGTCGGGAAGACAACGAATCCGCGCGTCCCTACATCGAGGGCCTGGTGGTGCGCGAGTTTTCCACCATAGCGAGCAACTGGCGCTCGGATACGGAAGCCGGCGCCTTCCTCAGCCAGGCCGGCATCCCCGTAGTTTCCGATCTCGATACCCGCGCGCTGGTGCGCCACCTGCGCACGCGCGGCGTCATGCGCGGCGTGCTGTCGGCCGTGGAGAAGGACGCGCAAAAGCTGGTCGAAAAAGCGCGCGGCATCCCCACCATGGCCGGCCTCGACCTGGCCAGCCGTGTGTCCACGCCCGAGCGCTACGAATGGACGCAGCCCGTGGAGCCGAAGTATCACGTGGTGGCCTACGATTACGGCATCAAGCACAACATTTTGCGCCGCCTGGTGCAGGTGGGCTGCCGCGTCACCGTGGTCCCCTCCCTCACCTCCGCCGAAGAGGTGCTGGCACTCAACCCCGACGGCGTCTTCCTTTCCAACGGCCCCGGCGACCCCGAGCCGCTCCACACGCAAGTTGCCAACATCCGCAAGCTCATCGGCCGCAAACCCATTTTCGGCATCTGCCTGGGCCACCAGTTGCTCGGCCTGGCGGTGGGCGGCAAGACCTACAAGCTGAAATTCGGCCATCGCGGCGCCAACCACCCGGTGCGCAACGAAATCACGCGGCGCGTCGAAATCACCTCTCACAACCACGGCTTCGCGGTGGATCCGGATTCGCTCAACCTCAACCAGGTGGAGATCACCCACGTNNGAAGGTTTCCGCCACCGCTCCGATCCCATGTTCTGCGTGCAGTACCACCCCGAAGCCGCGCCCGGCCCGCACGATTCGCTCTACCTGTTCGACGATTTCGTGAAGCTCATGAGCGTGAAATAGCCGATGCCCAGACGCAACGATCTCCAACGCATCCTGATTGTCGGCTCCGGGCCGATCGTCATCGGCCAGGCCTGCGAGTTCGATTATTCCGGCACTCAGGCGGCCAAGGCCCTGCGCGCCGATGGCTACCAGATCGTGCTCGTCAACTCCAACCCGGCCACCATCATGACGGATCCGGACTTGGCGGATAAGACCTACGTCGAACCGCTCACCGTGCCGTATCTCGAAGAGATCATTCGCCGCGAGCGGCCCGACGCGCTGCTCTCCACCGTGGGCGGGCAGACCGGCTTGAATCTTGCGGTGGAGCTGGCCGAAGCCGGCGTGCTCGAGAAGTACGGAGTCGAGCTGATCGGCGCCAAAATCGACGCTATCAAGAAGGCCGAAGACCGCCTGCTGTTCAAAGACGCCATGCGCAAAATCGGCCTCGAGACGCCGCAGTCGCAGCTTGTCAACAGCATTAGGGCCGGCCTGGAATTCGCCGCGCGCATCGGCTATCCGTGCATTTTGCGCCCCAGCTTCACGCTCGGCGGCACGGGCGGCGGCATCGCCTACAACCAGGAAGAGCTGGCCGAGATTCTGGAACGCGGCCTCGACTTTTCGCCCGTGCACGAAGTCCTCATCGAGGAGAGCGTGCTGGGCTGGAAAGAGTTCGAGCTGGAGGTCATGCGCGACCTCGCCGACAACTGCATCATCGTCTGCTCCATCGANNATCGAGAATTTCGACGCCATGGGTGTCCACACCGGCGATTCCATCACCGTGGCGCCCGCGCAAACCCTCACCGACCGCGAGTACCAGATGATGCGCGATGGCGCCATCCGCTGCCTGCGCGAAATCGGCGTCGATACGGGCGGCTCCAACGTGCAATTTGCGATCAATCCGCGCGACGGCCGCATGGTCATCATCGAAATGAACCCGCGCGTCTCGCGCAGCTCCGCGCTGGCGTCCAAAGCCACCGGCTTCCCGATTGCCAAGATCGCCGCCAAGCTGGCCGTGGGCTACCGCCTCGACGAGATTCCGAACGACATCACGCGCAAAACGCCAGCCTGCTTCGAGCCCACCATCGATTACGTCGTGGCCAAGATTCCCAAGTGGGCCTTCGAGAAATTTCCCGGCGCGGACAACACCCTGGGCACTCAGATGAAGTCCGTCGGCGAAGTGATGGCGATAGGCCGCACGTTCAAAGAGGCGCTGTGGAAGGGCATGCGCAGCCTGGAAACCGGCAAGGCATTCGGCTCCGAGAAGTTCGACAAGAACCTCATCGCCCAGAAGCTCATCACCCCCACGCCCGACCGTCTCAACTACATCCGCTTCGCCATGGCCAACGGTTATGGAGTGGAAGAGATCCACGAGCTCACCTCCATCGACCCCTGGTTCCTTGCACAGATCAAAGAGGTGGTGGATTTCGAGGCCGAGGTGGGAGCCGACCTGGCCACGGTTTCGAAAGAGACTTTCCGCCGCGCTAAACGCTACGGCATCTCCGACGTGCAGCTTGCCAAGGCGTGGGGCTCGGACGAAATCTCCGTGCGCACGCGCCGCAAGGAACTCGGCGTGCGCGCCGTGTTCAGCCGCGTGGATACCTGCGCCGCCGAATTCGAAAGCTTCACGCCGTACCTGTATTCGAACTACGAAACCTCGTGCGAAGCCGACCCCGCCGCCGGCAAAAAAGTCATGATCCTGGGTAGCGGCCCCAACCGCATCGGGCAGGGCATCGAGTTCGACTACTGCTGCTGCCACGCCTCCTTCGCGCTGCAAGAGATGGGCGTCGAGTCGATCATGGTCAACTGCAATCCCGAGACCGTCTCCACCGACTACGACACCAGCGACCGCCTCTATTTCGAGCCGCTCACGCTGGAACACGTCCTCAACATCTGCGACACCGAGAAGCCCGACGGCGTCATTGTGCAATTCGGCGGCCAGACCCCGCTCAACCTGGCGCTGCCGCTCAAGCGCCTGGGCGTCCCCATCATCGGCACCGACCCCTCCGATATCGATCTCGCCGAAGACCGCAAGCTCTTCGGCAAGCTGCTCGACGATCTCGCCATCCCGTGCCCCGCCAACGGCACCGCCACCAGCATCGAAGAGGCCTGTGAGGTGGCCCGCCGCATCGGCTATCCCGTCTTGGTGCGCCCCAGCTACGTCTTGGGCGGCCGGGCCATGGTGATCGCCTACGACGAAGAAACTGTGCGCCAGTACATGCGCGAGGCCGTCACGTTTTCGCAGGAACGCCCCGTCCTGGTCGATCGCTTCCTGGAAGACGCCACCGAAGTCGATGTGGACGCCCTGAGCGACGGCGACGACGTGCTCATCGCCGGCATCATGGAGCACATCGAAGAGGCCGGCGTGCACTCCGGCGACAGTTCCTGCGTGCTGCCGCCGCAATCGCTGGCCGCAGCGAACCTCCGCACCATTGAAGACTACACCGTGCGCCTGGCCAAGGCCCTCCATGTGATCGGCCTCATGAATGTGCAGTACGCCATTCAGGCCGGCACGGTCTACGTGCTGGAAGTGAACCCGCGCGCGTCGCGCACGGTGCCGTACGTCAGCAAGGCGACCGGCGTCCCGCTGCCCAAGATCGCCGTGGGCCTGATGTGGGGCCGCAAGCTGAAGGATTACGGCCGCGGTTCCGGCGTGCTTTCGGTGCCGCAGGATTTCGTCAAATCCCCGGTCTTCCCCTTCAACAAATTCCCCGGTGTGGACCCGGCGCTCGGCCCCGAGATGCGTTCCACCGGCGAAGTGATGGGCGTGGGCGTCAACTTCGGCGAGGCATTTCTGAAAGCCCAGATCAGTGCCGGCACCCCGCTTCCCGAAAAAGGCACGGTCTTCCTGAGCGTGAACGACCATCACAAGCCCGAGGCCGTCGAGGTAGCCCGCCGCTTCACCGAGCTCGGCTTCCACCTGGTAGCCACGCGCGGCACCGCCGCCGCCCTCCGCGCCGCCGGCCTGACCACCAGGATGGTGTTCAAGGTGAACGAGGGCCGCCCCAACGTAGTGGACCTGCTGAAAGGCGGCGCGATTCAGCTAGCCGTCTACACCACCGCCGGCGCCCCGGCCTTCAATGATGAGAAGTCCATCCGCCGCAGCGCCGTGACATACCGCGTCCCCTGCATCACCACCATGAGCGGCGCCCGCGCCGCCGCCGACGCCATCGCGGCGCGGGTCCGCGACCCTATACGCGTTTGGAGCCTGCAAGAAATTCACGCCAAGACCGTGGTGTGAGGCTGGCTGAAAAGCACGCCCCACAGAGGTCGCGTCTATACTCTGTCGGCCAGCCTCAACCGCCAACGGCGTTTTAGATCCGTCATCTCGAACGTCGGTTATCTGGGCTACTATAATGGGCGGTGCGCGAAGCGCTTGCGAACGTGCCAGGAAGGGGGTTCCGGATGGAACCAAGAACCGCGCTAATTCGTTACCAGCTGTCCGAGATCGGACGGCGTGAGGCTGTCAAGCGCGGGTTGACCGCCGCTCGGCAGCAGGAGCAGGGCGGCGTGATCACCTTGCCGGAGGACGTCGATCTATTCAAGCTGGACTCCGATGGTCAACTGGCACGTGACCTGCCAGGCCCTCCGCTGGACGACCCTCCGGAGAACTTCGAGGCTGCGCTACAGCTACTGCGTCGCCGAAATGCGGAAGAAGCTGAGTTCCTGGGCAAGCAACGGCGTGCAACTGGACGCCTACCGACGGTCTCTTGATTGAGGACCCCGTGTTTGGGAGGCCAATGAAATGAAGATGGTTTACGCCTCCGCCGCCGCTGGTGCACTCCTATGGCTTAACGGATGCAGAAGTGAAAGCGATGAACTACGCGATTGGCTGAGGAAGGAAGTCACCACTAAATTCCACCAGGCACACTCGTACGAGGCTTTGATGAAGGAATTCGACCCGCAGCATTTGCCGGAATTCTTTTCATCAGTCGCCGGAAAGGACGCGAACTGGCGATTCGTGGGCGAGGATGTGGAGTTCGCAGGAATAGACCACACCCCGTTTCCTTTTGTAGCGGTGCATAAGCTCCGTTTGGCCGCTGAAAACCCGAAAGCGCTCTGCGAGGTAAATGAGCTCTTTATCTACTCCATGGATTATGGGGAGTGGCTGCCATTATCGCGGCACGCCCTGAATGTGAAGGATGGCAAGATCGACGGCCAGACCACCAGAAGCCTGTGGGACAAAGACAACGATTGGGTAGAGACTATCCGAAAGAATCACGACCCGGACCTCGTGTATAAACGCTTGGAAGAGTACATCGGCAGAACAGGAAAGGACCGGGTAAAGATCAGGGAGCGGTTGCAGCATAGAAGTTCCGCCAGTTTTCCGTGTACGCACGGAATCCCGAAGAGCTTCGATCGCGACATCAGCCAAGTCCAGCCTGTCAAGTCATTTAATGA
>PMYB01000179.1 GCA_003170915.1 Bryobacterales bacterium
AAGTGCGAAAGTTGGGTTAGCGCAGCAAAGCCGAGGCGCTCCACAAGACCGGCGCCTGGCCGTGAAAGTCGCCGGTCACGCGCGGCCGTACGTCTTGGCGTCGAGCCAGCTATTCTTGACGCCGGTGACCATGGCGAAAGTAAACATGCCCGTGCCCGAGGTTTCCGGCCAGGCCTCCGGATGATCGATCAGTTGACGCCACATGCCGTCCTTGCCCTGGAACTCGAGGAGCGACTTCATCATCTTCCGGTACCCCTCCAGAATACGGGCGCGGCGGGGATGGTCCTGGGGAAGCGAGCGCAGCAGTTCGGCCATTCCGGCGGCCACCCAACCGTTGCCGCGCCCCCAGTAGAACGGGACATCCGGAGCATGGTGGAACAATCCGTTGGGCTGCTGGAGCTTGTCGAGGCAAGGCCCATTTCCAGGGACGCGCGGTCGATGTACTTGGCATCGCCGGTGGCGCGGTACGCCTGCACCTCGACGGCCGTGATCATGTACATGTCGTCGATCCAGAAGCGGGTCTCGCTGGTCAGCCCATCCGGGGTGGGGTCGCTCCACTGCCGGTCGGCGGATGAGGCTGGCGGAGAGGTCCTTATCGCCCGACAGTTGGGCGAAGGTCAAGGCTCCGTACCATGCGCAGACTTCCGGGTAGATGATGCGTCTGCGATCCTGGTGCGGGGTCACCACGAAGTGCTCGGCAGTGCATGCATATCTCCGCTCCTCATTATGCCGATTTTCAGGTTCTTGTACTCTTGGAGAGTGCCGGTTCCCCATCCTTTTTTGTTCGAGGACGCCTCCCGCCGGAAACCGGTGGGGGCGCTGCTGCGCCGTCTGCCGCCGATCTCGGGTGCGCCCGTCCGCATCCAAAGCGCGCGCGCCCTGGGCGGCCGGCGCGGCGCGGTGCACGCCGGAACGTTTGTGCGGGAGCGCCGTATGGCGTTTGATTGCAGCCGGGCGGAGTTCCCGCGCATCTTCGTCCACGAGCTGTTTCACTTCATCTGGGCGAGGTTGGGCAACCCGGCGCGCCACTCCTACGAGCGTCTGGTGAAGGGTGAGTGGCGGGCGGGCGCGCGCGGCGAGCTGGGCTGGTCGGCGGAGTGGCGAAAACGCGCCCTCGCCGCCGGCGATGTTCAATCCCGCGGCCGCCGATGGCGGGAGTATTGCTGCGAGAGCTTCTGCGACACCGCCGCGTGGCTGTATTCCGGCGCCCGGCGCCACGACGAGTTTAGGCTCGCGGGTGCTTGGCGCGCTCGCCGCCGCGCCTGGTTTGCGCAAAGGATCGAGTCCGGACGATTGTCGATATAATTGAATCGGGGAAAGGAATCTGTGTCCGCACTGCGCCTCTCGTCCGCTCTCGCAGCCGCGCTCCTGGTGGGGTGTTTCATATATTTCAGCTCCCCCGGGCCGCGTTCGGTAAAGACGGGGCCGGTCAAGCCGGACAAGGACCGCCATCAGGCTCCGGATTTTGCGCTGAAGGATGTGAACGGCAAGACCGTTCGCCTCTCGGATTATCGCGGCAAAGTAGTGCTGCTGGATTTCTGGGCCACCTGGTGCGGCCCGTGCCAGATCGAGATTCCCTGGTTCATGGACCTCGAGCGCAGGGACAAGGACAAGGGCTTCGCGGTCCTGGGCGTTTCCATGGACGATGAAGGTTGGGAAGTGGTGAAGCCGTTCCTTTCGCAGTTGGGCGTAAACTACCGGGTGGTGATCGGCAACGGCGAAACGGCCCAGCTTTACGGCGGCGTGGATGCGCTGCCGACCACCTTCCTCATCGACCGGGACGGAAAGATCGCCGCGGTCCACGTGGGTCTTGCGGATCGGAGGGATTTCGAAGATGGTGTCGAACAGCTTTTGCAGTCTCCCGCGCCTGCCGCTGCTAGCCGCGCTACTCTGCCTGCCTCCTCTCTTCGCTCAGAGTAGCGGTTACCTGACGGTGGGCGAGCCTCGGAAGGTGGCCGGCCAGCGGAATGCCGCCGTTCAAACGAAGATTCCGGTGTCCGTCCGCCCGGGGTTCCACGTCAACAGCAATACGCCCAGCGAGGAGTATCTCATCCCGTTGAAGCTGACGTGGACCATCGCGGGCGCGCTCGAGGGCGGATCGGTGACCTACCCGAAGCCCTCCATGGAGAAATACGAGTTCGCGGAGAAGCCGCTCTCGGTCTTCACGGGCGACTTCGACTTGGTGGTGAACTTCAAGGTGGCGGCCAACGCGCCCGCCGGCCCCGGCGCGGCGGTGGGGAAACTGCGCTACCAGGCGTGCAACGACCGGGCCTGCTTCCCGCCCAAGACGGTCGAGGTCACCGTTCCGTATCAGATTCAGTAGGGGCCGGGCATGCGCGGCCCTGCGGGCTTCCAGCCGCCGAAGGCCCCTTCCAAACAAAGCGCCACGCGCAATGCGACATCTTCGCGCCACGGGGCAGCCGCCACCTGTACTGCAATGGGCAGGCCTGTGCTCGACTCGCCGCACCGCACCACGGCGGCCGGCCACCCCGCAACGTTGAAGGCCATGGTGTGGCTGAAACCGCGGAAATTGTCGTCGCGGACGGATTCGCCGTGAGGCAGTGCGGCGTGGATGTAGGCCGGGCAAAGAATCGCGTCGTAGCGGCGGAGGAATCGGGTCATCTCCGCACGATACGCGTCCAGCTCGGCCCAGTATCGTGCCAGGCCGGCCAAATCCGTGCGATACGGCTCCAGCTTGTCGAGCCAGGCAGTAAGCAGCGGATGGACTTCACTCGAACCCAGATCACGCAGATAGTTCCGCAGGCCATCGCCGCCATCCGGGCCGATCAGCTTCATCTCCAAGTCGTAGGCCGCCGCCAGACAGGCTGGGCGGGATTCTTGCACCGAGCGAACCTGGGAGGCGAGAGCCGCAGCCGCTCCCCGAACCACACCGGCGACCTGTCCATCCGCCGCCGCGATTCCGTTATCGACGAAGAACGCCACCCGTAATTCGGCCAGTTTCACCTGTTGGGGATCGCGGTACGGCACATCGGGGACCGTGGGGTCGATGCCATCGGGACCAGTCAGCACGCGCATGGCTTCGATGAGATCTTCCACGTACCGCGCCATGGGACCTATCTGCCACACGGTCTCCAACCAGCCGCCCGCGGGTGGAAAGTGACCGGTGCGGGGCAGGCGGCCCGAGGTCGGCTTGATGGCGGCGATCCCGCAAAATGCCGCCGGCAGGCGAACGGAGCCGGCGGCATCGCTTCCCAGACCCAGAGCCGAGCCGCACGCCGCCAGAAGAGCCGCTTCTCCCCCGCTGCTGCCGCCGCAGGTTCTGCTTACATCGTAGGGATTGTTGGTCTGTCCGAAAAGCAGGTTGGCGCTTTCGAAAGCGAACAGAAGGTCCGGCAGATTCGTCCGCGCGATGGGGATCGCGCCGGCGTTGCGCAGGCGCGCGAACAGGGTCGCATCGGCGGTGGAAGGCGGCGCGTCTCTTCTGCCTAAGGTACCGGCTGTGCAGCGGCTGCCCGCCTGCTCGATCGAGTCCTTGACGCTGAACGGCACACCGTGCAGAGGACCCCGCGAAGAACCCGCCGCCAGCTCGCGGTCGGCCGCGGCCGCATCCTCCAGCGCACGCTCGGCCTGCACTTCCACGGCGGCGTGAAGCACCGGGTTGACCACGGAGATCCGCTCCAGGTGCGCGGAGATCAATTCGCGAGAGGAGATGCTGCGTTCCCGGACCAGGCGGGCTTGGTCCCGGGCGGAGAGCGTTAGGACGTGGTCTTCAGGCGTACGCTTCGGTGTCAGGACAGCTATCCTTTCAGAAACTGCCCGATGGACCGCGTGGCCTGGCGAATGCGGTGCTCGTTTTCCACCAGCGCGAATCGCACGTGCCCTTCGCCCAGCGGCCCGAAGCCGATACCCGGTGAGACGGCCACCTGCGCCTTCTCCAGCAGAAGCTTCGAGAACTCCAGCGAGCCGATTTCGCGAAACCGTTCCGGCACGGGCGCCCACAAGAACATGGTGCCCCGTGGTTTCTCCACCGCCCAGCCGGCCCGCTTCAGTCCGTCCACCAGCACGTCGCGCCTCTTCTGGTACACCGCGCAGATCTTCCGGGTATCTTCTTCGCACTCCCGAAGGGCGATGATGGAGGCGATCTGGATAGGCTGGAACACGCCGTAATCCAAGTAGCTCTTGATGCGCGCCAGCGCGGCGATCACCCTCGCATTCCCCACGCAGTAACCCACGCGCCAGCCGGCCATGTTGTAGCTCTTGGACATGGAGAAGATCTCGACGGCCACTTCCTTGGCGCCCTCAACCTGCAGGATACTGGGCGCCTTGTAGCCGTCGAAGCCCAGGTCGGCGTAGGCAAAGTCGTGCACCACGAGCGTGCCGTGCTGGCGCGCCAGGCGCACGATCTCGCGGAAGTAATCCAGGTCCACGCACGTGGTGGTGGGGTTGTGCGGGAAGGAAATCAGCAGCAGCTTCGGTTTCGGCGAGCCGTTGCGGTACAGGTCCTCGAGGCGATTCAGAAAGGTGGCCGCGTCGGGCATGGGCAGCATCTCGGCCTGGCCCTCCGCCATGATCACGCCGTACTGGTGGATGGGATATGCGGGGTTCGGTGAAACCACCACGTCCCCCGGCCCGACGGTGGCAAAAAGCAGGTGCGCCAGCGCATCCTTGGCCCCTATGGTGACGATGGCTTCTTTGTCGGGATCGAGTTCCACGCCGTAGTTGGCCTGGTACCGCCGGGTAATCTCCTCGCGCAGCCTGGGAATGCCCCTGGACTGCGAATACCGATGGTTGCGCGCATTTCGCACCGCTTCGACGAGCTTGCTCACCACCACGCGCGGGGTGGCGCCGTCGGGGTTCCCCATCCCCAGGTCGATGACGTCGATCTGCGCCGCGCGCGCCCTCGCGCGCATTTCATTAATGACGGCGAACACATAAGGCGGCAGCTTCCGGATGCGATAGAACTCGTCGGGGTTTTCGGGCATGATGCCCATTTTACGATAAGCGCCACCGCGCGCCGGGTTGACAGACCACAAAAGGCGATGGCCTGTCCCACATCAGCCACTCAGCGGCCGTGGGATGTGTTCTTGAGCTTTCTCAGTATGGCGGTCTTGCGTTCGCTGCCATCCAGGTCTTGGATGACGAGGTGTCTCCTGGTGACTGTGAACCGCATGGGCACATGCAGGTCCAGCTTCAGCGGCTCATCGGAAACCACCACGTACCGGGCAGTGCTCGCCTGCACCCGATAGACAAACTGCTTCTGGAAGATGTCGTGGCCGACAGGGACAGTCCTTCTCGAAACCAATTCGCCATCCTGCCAGACTTGACCGATGGAAGTGGCGCTTGCCGTCCACTGGGTAACACCCAAGAGGGCGACACCAATTAGCATCCCCCATCTTGTCATCTTGGTACTCCTTGCTACTTCCGATTCTAAGCCAATATCGGCGAATCGGCTCGATTATCTTTTGGCTATGCGGAGACCGGTTGGCGGCGACCCTACTGCATTGTCGGCTTCTTGCGCGGCCGGGAGATGCGCTTCTTGGCGCCGGAATCCCCGGAGGTCTTGCGTGGCACCCGGGGGCGTCGCTGAGGCTTGGGCGGGGCCTCGGGAATGGGAATCTCGCCGGTGGCCGTAGGCTGGCCGGGCACCAGTGGCTGCGGCTCGTCCTCCTCTTCTTCCTCGTAGGCCGCGGCGACCGGTTCCGGCTCGGGCGGCGGCGCGGGCGGATGAAATTCGGAGCCGAGGTACACGATAAGCCCTCTCTCTTCGTCGGCCTGGTTGCGCACCAGCCCTTTATCCTGCGCATAGTTCAACAGCTCGCTGAACTCTTGGAAACCGTATTCGCGCCAGTCGAGTTTGGGCTGCTCCTGGCGCACCCATTCGGCCAGTTCGTCGGCCAGCGAGCCGTTGTCCACCTCGAGGCGGTGCGTTTCCAGCACGTCGCGCAGCAGGGGGATGGCCTCCTCGGGCTTGTGACCCGGCTTTTCGGGGGCGGCGCCGCCGCCCTTCATGCGGATCATGTAGCGGCCCTCGCCGCCGGTGACCTCGACAAAGTCGGCCTTCTGCAGCTTCTCGACGAAATCGGTGAATGAGCCGGCGCCGTAAGCCTTCTCGTTGAAGGTGGAGTCGAGCTGCAGCATGGTGGATTTCAGCAGGCCGAGTTGCGGGCGCACTTCGCGCCGCTCCAGCACGCCCAGCGCGCGCTCGACCAAAGGCATGGACTGGGCCAGATCGAGCGCCACGCGCTTGTGCGCCTGACGCTGCTGCTGTTGCTGATGTTGCTGTTGTTGTTGTGGTTGTTGTTGTTGCGGCGGTTGCTGCTGCGGTTGCTGCTGCGGCTGCTGTTGCTGTTGCTGCGGCTGTTGTTGTTGCTGTTGCTGTTGCTGCTGGTGTCCGGAAGAGCGCGGCCGCGGCTCGTCGATGATGGATTCGTAAGCCACGAACTCGTGGCAGTTCTTCTGGAGAATGGTGCTGGTGAAGGCGCGGCCGCCGACGACGAAGACACGCTTGTCATACTGCTTCAGCTTGTTGACCAGCGCGATGAAATCGCTATCGCCGCTGACGATGGCGAAGGCATTGATGTGGTCGTGAGTGAAGGCCATCTCGAGCGCGTCGAGGGCCAGGTTGATGTCGGCGCCGTTCTTGTCGCCGCGCGGCGAGGGGTCGCGCTGGACCATCTGCACGGCGTGCTCGGAAAGCGCGCGCGTGGCGGAATCCTGCCTTCCCCAGTTGGCGTAAGCGAACTTGGTAACGATTTCTCCGCGTTCTTTGAGCGCTTCCAGCACGGCAGCCACGTCGAATTCGCGGTGCAGCGTGGACTTGACGCCGATCTCGATATTGTCGAAATCGATGAACACGGCGATCTTGAGTTTTTGTTCCATTTTGGCTTCCTTAAATCCGGCCCCGGGTGCGCCGGACCGTGAGGTCCTGCGCGCCTGGAAGGCCGCGGGCCCGCTGGCGGGCGAACCGTCCGCCGGCGGAGTAGCTACGTTCAATAGCCTCATGCGTAGTTTATCCTAATTCAGCGCCTGCCAGTGGCAGAGGCTCGGGCTCATGGGGTCCGCCGCAAGCGGCCCGCCATGGCGGCGCCGCGTTCGAACTCCTCTTGAAGCTGCCGCGTCCGAAGGTTCTCGCGCATGTGCTCCAGCTTTTGAATGTAGACGGCCAAGGCGCGCTCGATGTGCTCGGTGTTGGTCGCCAGGATGTCGCGCCACAGATCGTACGATCCCAGCGCGAGACGGGTCATGTCTTCCAGGCCGGGGCCCGCCATCCCCCAGCGCGGGGAGGCGCCCATGCGCTCCGCCACGGTGGCCGCCAGCGCGGTGGATGCCAATTGCGGAAGGTGCGAGGTGAGCGCGACGACGCGGTCGTGTTCCTCCGCATCGAGGACCATGATGCGCGCGCCGATGCGCTCGAGCCACGAGCGGAAGTCGCGGGCCGCCGGCGTTGCCAGCTCGGACGGCGAATCCGGCGTCAGCGCCCAGGTGCGGCCGCGAAAAAGACCGCCATCGGCTTCCGCCGCGCCGCGCTTCTCTTTGCCGGCCATGGGGTGGCCGCCCAGGAACTGGCAGCGGCCGATGTCTTGCCGCGCCAGGTCGACGATTTCGCACTTGGTGCTGCCGGCGTCGGTGACGATGGCATCCGGGCGGACTAGAGGATCGAGATGCCGGATGGTGTCGAGAATGCGGCCGATGGTCTGGGAGAGGAAGACCAGATCGGCCTGGGCAACGGCTTCGGCGAGCGGCGCGCCGCGGTCGATGGCCCCGGCGGCAATGGCGTCGGCGATGGCGCGCGGGGAGCTGACCCCGGTGATCGGTCCATCGAACCCGGCCTGGCGCAAGGCGAGGCCGAAAGACGAGCCGATCAGGCCGGTGCCGACGATGGCTACACTTTTCATGCGGGACGCCCTCGCTTCCTCACGGCCGCGGCTCTGGCATGCTGCGTCCCACGGCGGGGGCAATGATCCGTAACTGAGACATCAGCTCCTCGAACTGCTCGGGGCGCAGCGACTGCGCGCCGTCGCTCAGGGCATGGTCCGGATCGGGATGCACCTCCACCAGCAGGCCGTCGGCTCCGGCGGCCACGGCGGCGCGGGCCATGGGCGCCACCTTGTCGCGGCGGCCGGTGCCGTGCGAAGGGTCGGCGACGATCGGCAGGTGCGAGAGCTTCTTCACCACCGGAATGGCGGAAATGTCCATCGTATTGCGGGTGTAGGTCTCGAAGGTGCGGATGCCGCGCTCGCACAGAATCACGTCGTAGTTGCCGCCGGCGAGAATGTATTCGGCCGAGAGCAACAGCTCTTCAATGGTAGCCGAAATGCCGCGCTTGAGGAGCACCGGCTTGCGCTGCCTGCCCAAGTCGCGCAGCAGGGTGAAGCTCTGCATGTTGCGCGCGCCCACTTGCAGGATGTCGGCGTACTGCGCCACCAGCGGGATCTGGGTGAGGTCCATCACCTCGCTGACCACCAGCAGCCCGTTGCGGTCGGCGGCCTCGCGCAGCATGTGCAAACCGTCTTCCCCGAGGCCCTGGAAGGCGTAAGGCGAGCTGCGCGGTTTGAACGCCCCGCCGCGAATCACCTGGGCCCCCAAGCGGGCCACGATTTCCGCCGACCGCTCGATCTGGTCCCGGCTCTCGACGCTGCACGGGCCGGCCATGACCACCACGCGTTCGCCGCCGACGTCCACATCGCCGATCCTCACCACCGTACCGGCCGGGCGGAAACTGCGGCTGGCCAGCTTGTAAGGCGAGACGATGCGGTGCGCTTCCTTGACACCGTCCATCACCTCGAAGATCCCGAGGTCGAATTCTTCCTTGCCGCCCACCCCGCCCAGCACGGTGTGGATCACGCCGGTGGAACGGTGCACATCGAAGCCCATCTCGACCAGGCGGTCGATGGCCGCCTGGATCTGCTGCTCCGTGGCGCCCTGCTGCATGACGACTAACATCTATTTTTCTCCATCGGATTTCATCCACACGCGCTGGATCATCCGCATTTCGTCGATGATGCGCTCGAAAATGCGGCGCACCGCCTCTTCGGTCAGCGGCCCGCGATTGGTTGAGCTGATATTGGCGAAGACCTGGTCTTCGCGTTTGGGCTCATAAATGGGCAGATTCGTCTGGCGTTTCACGCGGCCAATGTCTTCGACCACGCGCGTGCGCTCGTTGAGAAGCGCCACGA
>PMYB01000177.1 GCA_003170915.1 Bryobacterales bacterium
CTTGACAGGACCGCAACGTGAAGGATCAAAGAACGGCGGCTGGGTGTATACTGAACAGGATCCAAGAACCGGAAATGGGAATTCCGGCTTAAGGTTGCCGGGGGACGAAGGCGCGCTGTTGTGTGCCCGGTCCCATTTGAGATGCGGGAGGTCCCACAATGAATCGACGACAGTTTATTTCCTCTTCCGGCGCCGCAGCGGCGCTTTCCAGTGGCTTGACAATGGACACCGCGTCCGCCGCGCTACCCAAGCGCGCTCTGATGAAGCTCGGAACCGAGACATTGATGGGCGACGCGCGCTTGAAGACCCTGGCCCGCTTTGGCCTCAAGAATGTCGGCGGACTGCCGCCCATCGCGGATGGACGCCTGTACGCCACCGTGGACGAACTCAAACGCACCCGCGAGGTGGCGGAAAAGAACGGGATCAGCTACGACATAGTTACACCGCCGTTTCTCGCATCGAGCCATATCGATCGCGAGCGGCATCCCGCGATCATGCTGGCGCAAAGCCCCGAACGCGATCGTGATATCGAGGCGTTGCAGACCATGATCAAGAATTGCGCAGCGGCTGGGATACCGGCAGTCAAGTACAACATGAGCATTCTGGGCGTGCTTCGTAACGGCCGCGTGCCCGGTCGCGGCGACGCCACGTACAGCAAGTGGAGTCTTAAGGAGGCCCATCCCGAGACGCCGCTCACGCGAGCGGGCCGCGTGACGGCGGATATGTTTTGGGAGCGCATCACATATTTCCTGGAGCGCATGATCCCGGTCGCGGAGGAGTACAAGGTTCGCATGGCGTGCCACCCGCAAGACCCCGGCGTGCCGCCCGAGGGCTACCAGGGCGTCGACCGCGTGCTCGGCACGGTAGACGGGCTCAAGAGGTTCATCTCCATCAAGGAAAGTCCCTATCACGGACTCAACTTCTGCCAGGGCACGGTATCGGAGATGCTCCAGGACCCGGGCAAGGAGATTTTCGACGTGATCCGCTACTTCGGTTCGCGGAAGAAGATCTTCAATGTGCATTTCCGCAATATCCGCGGCCATCGCAACGAATTCGTCGAGGTATACCCGGATGAGGGAGATGTCGACTTCGTGAAAGCCATCCAGGTTTACAAAGAGATCGACTATTCCGGCATGCTGATGCCCGACCACGTGCCGCAAGCTCCCACTGATCCCGGCGGAGAGCAGTCTTTCGCCTTCTGTTTCGGCTATATCCGCGCGCTGATTCAGGCTGTGGACCAGATGAGCTGACGGATCGCTCCTCGGACCTGTTATGACCAGTACTACTGCCCCACTGAAGTCTGCCGGAGGCGAAGTGCCTCCGGTTCGCTGGGCGATCATCGGGGTGTTGAGCCTCGGCATGATCATCGCGTACGTGTCGCGTTCCGCCTTGGCGGTTCCGCTGGCACTGCCGGAGTTCATCAGGTCCTTTCATCTCTCCATCACCGATAGGGGGGTGCTGAACTCGGCGTTCTTCTGGACCTATGCCGTGCTTCAGATACCGGCTGGCTGGTTGGTGGACCGGTACGGCGTCAAGTTTCCCTATTTCCTGGGCTTCACGATTTGGTGCCTGGCGTCCGCGAGTAC
This sequence comes from Bryobacterales bacterium, assembly GCA_003170915.1. GTDB lineage: Bacteria > Acidobacteriota > Terriglobia > Bryobacterales > Bryobacteraceae > Fen-178. The sequence continues at coordinate 1,587 of PMYB01000177.1, forward strand.
GGCCCTGACGCGGTCGATCCCGCAGTTGATCGTGGTGCAAGTTCTGTTGGGCGTCGGTCAGGCGGTGGTGGTCCCGGCCAGCTACCGGTGGATACGGCACCACTTCGTGGAGCAGGAGCGCGGGCTGGCGATCGCTCTTTACATGACGGGCACGAAGATCGGGCCGGCTATCGGAGCTCCGCTGGCGGCGTGGCTGATCGGCATGTACGACTGGCGGGTGATGTTCGTGCTGATCGGACTGGGCGGCCTGATTTGGCTTGTGCCCTGGCTCTTGCTGGTGAGCAACGACGACCGGCAAATCGAGCGGGCGGCCGTGAAGAAGGATGGCACAAGGCCCATCCCGTTCGGCAGGATCATGGCCAGCCCGGTGATTTGGGGCACCATCATCGCGTCGTTCTGCTACATGTACTTCGTCTACTTCTGCATGACCTGGATGCCGGCCTATTTCATGGAGAGGCGTCACCTCTCGCTGGGAAAGATGGGTCTCTACACGTTCTTCAGCTTCGGCGGCATGGCCCTCGTGGCTACGCTGGCGGGGTGGTCGGCGGACCGGTTGATCGGGCGCGGACATAACCCCGTGACGGTCCGAAAGTGGTTCACCATCGCCGGCTTCTCGATTGCCTGCACGGAACTGATCGGGGCGCGAGCTACATCGCTCGAAACGGCGCTGGTCTTTGCGGTAGTGTCGCTCTCCGGCCTGGGGTTGGCCACGGCCAACTACTGGGCGCTCACGCAAACGCTGATCCCGGGCGCGGCCATCGGGCGGATCTCGGGGATTCAAAACTGCGCGTGCAGTGTAGCCGGAATCGTCGCTCCGATCCTGACTGGCTGGCTGTTGCAGAAGACCGGCAGCTACGAAGCGCCGATGATGGCGGTCCTGGTGGCGCTGCTGGCGGGCGTACTTTCTTACTTGTTCATGATCCGGGAGAAGTACGCCCCCAAGGCGAGGGAAGCAGGTCGCTGAGGGGAAGGCTTCCAGTTGGCCGGCTTGCGGAACGGGCGCCGGGCCTGCTCGATTTCGTTTCCTCGAATCCAGATTGGCCCCAAGTCCGCATCGCCGAATCCGCGGCGTTCGGCCAGCGCAAGGTGCGCCACTCCGGTTGGCTCAAACCCCATGATGGCCGCGCCGACGGCATCGACCGATACGGCGTTTGTCCCGGCAACCAGCACGTTGTGATGAACCGCGCGCGCGCCGGGGTCTGACGGCCAGCCGCCCTCAACGCCCCATGCGCCTCCCACAATTGCATAGTCGGCGGGATGGTAGCTGAACAGGTCCACCACCACCTCATCGGGGTGTCCGAACTTGAGCAGCCCGGTTTTCGGAAAACCATAGTGCGCGCCGGGTGCGATGCCCCAGTAATTCGCGACGGAAAGCGATATGCCGGTCTGTTCGTCGGTGGCCAGCGGAGCCACCGAGATGATGCGGTCGCACTGCTGGATGGTTTTCGGCACGAAATACGCGCCTTCGGGGTTGTTCCGCGCCAGGGCCTTGCCATGCAGCGGGAGCGCGATGGACTCGTCGAAATTCAGATCGACCCGGTCGAAAGCAATCTTGGGATACTTCCGCGACAACTCCCGGATCATCTTGTCGTAACTCAGGCCGCCGAACTCGCCGCCCCACTCCGTGGTCCAACCATCGACGGCCGCCTTCGACCTCTCGCGCGGCTGCCACTCATCCGATCCTTCGGCGATGGTGAATCGCGCGCCGCACTGGTGCTCGGCCAGGAACTCGATCAGGCTGCGCACCACGCGGAGGTCTGTGACCGAACCGCGAAGGTAGCGGGGTCCAAGTCCGTAACAAGTCTCAATCCTGGGTTTGATCACGACCCAATCATCGGCAGCCACGATTGCGGTCAGTCCGCCGCGCCTGGTTGTCCCCAGAGAGATGGCCTTGCGCAGCATCGCGTCGATCTGACTGGCACTCAACTCGGCATCCACCGGCGAAGGATCCGCGAGTCCCTGGATCTTGGTCCCGTCGTGGTCTTCGGAACCCGTGAAACTCGACAGGACGATGCCCACGCGAGGGGTTGTGTCCTCAGTCGCCCCGGCGGTGGCGACGTCCTTCTCTTGCTTGTCTTGTCCCCGGCCCCAGGCGCGGTCCAGCGCCGCGATGGCCGAAGCCGATTTCAGAAAACTCCTCCGCAGCACGTTGCAATTCGCTCCTGTGGGAGGTTAACACACGGCAACGATAAGAGCCATCGATAAAGCATCCTCGCGGATGGCACCGATTCCAAAATTGGAATCCAAAACTACCGATACTGGAAGGGTCGTTTCTAAAACCCCTTGTCAAATAGATGATGGAATCAAGCAAAAAAGCCTGTACAAAAGGCCCACTTCGCCATAGAATTGCACTCAGTGCTACGGGCATCGCAGGCAATATTGTTGTGTTGGGGGTTTTCGCCGCGGTGTTGGCACTTAGGACTCAAGTCCTGAATTTGATTGTGAAAGGGGTCTTTCAATGTCAGTTCGTTTACGAGTGTTTCTTCTGGTTCTGGCTCTGACGGCTTCGCTAGCGGCACAGGAGACGCGAGGCAGGGTACAGGGGGATGTCCGCGATCCATCCGGCGCCTTGGTAGCCGGTGCTAACGTAACGCTATCCAACGACGATAGCGGGGTCCGCACCGCGCAGTCCACAAGCGAGGCCGGTCACTGTATGTTCGATATGGTGGTTCCAGGTCATTACACAATCACCTTCGAAGCCACGGGATTCAAGGCTTTCGTGCAAAAGAACGTCCTGATCGAGGTCCGAGGGGACGTCACGGTTGACGGCGCTCTTCAGGTAGGCAACGCGCAGGACGCCATTACGGTGGAAGCGGCTCCGGTGAGCGTCGAGTTCAACACATCGACCATGTCGAACACGGTGGACATGAGGATGGCGGACTCGCTGCCGGAAATCAGCCGGAATCCGTTTATGATGGTCAGTCTGGACCCGGCGGTAGTGGTCAATTCCACGACCCAGCAGGAGCCGTTCCATTTCTGGGCCGGCAGCCAGTTCTCCATCGGCGGGCCTACCAACACCATGAACGACATCCTTCTGGACGGGTCGCCCAACATGGCGGTGGCGAAATCGGGCTACACGCCGCCGCTGGATGCGGTTCAGCAGACCAGCATACAACAGAATGGCGTGGATGCGGAGTACGGGCACAGCGCCGGCGGAGTCATTGGCCTCATCACGAAATCCGGCAGCAATGAAATCCACGGCACGGCCTATTACATGAACCGCAACCCGGACATGAGCGCCATGTCCGACCGCACTACTCTTACCGCCAACCTGACGCGCCAGAACACCTTTGGCGGCACTATCGGGGGCCCCATCCGGAAGAACAAGCTGTTCACCTTTTTCGCGTACGAGAATATCAAACTGGCCAACCCCTACGGGAGCCGGATTGAGACGCTGCCCACCGCGGCCGAGCGCACTGGGGATTTTTCGAAGCAACTGAACAATGCGGGCGCTCTGTCGGTGATTTACGATCCCTGGACCACGCAGACCAACGGCAGCACGGTGACCCGTACGCCTTTCGCGGGCAACATAATTCCGGCCTCGCGGATCGATCCTACTTCGGCGCTGATGATGAGCTACCTGTGGCAGCCCAATAATCCGGGTAACGGTGTGACGGGCGCCAACAACTCCTCGAACTACCTGTATGACATTTACCCGTACTACAACTTCACGGACCGAACCGATTACAACATTACGGATAAGCTGAAGTTCTTCGCGCGGTACAGCTATTTGCACACCACGGAAACGACTTCCGACTATACCGGCACCGGCTCGGTAATGCGCTACTTCCAGGGTTCGACGCGCAACGCGGTGAATGCCACGGGCGACCTGGTCTGGACCATCAACGCGACCACGGTGTTCGACATCCACACGGCTTACAACGGCATCAACGATTCGTTCGATTCTCCGTCGACCTACCTTGGAACAGCCGGGATGGCTAAACTGTGGCCCAACGACTGGTACGCGTCGTACGCGGCCACTAATCCTCAAGTCTACTTCCCCAACATCAACATCACCGCGGGCGGCCTTAACTTTATGTCCAGTGTTCTCACCTACTGGATTCAGACGCCTCAGACCCCGTCAGCGGCGGCCAAGCTCTCCAAGGCCATCGGCCGTCATTACTTGAGGTTCGGCGGGGAGTTCCGCAAAGAAGAGGTAGACGCGCAACGGCCGATTTTCACGCAGTTCACGTTCGACGCGGGCCTGACTGCCAATACCTACAACTCGCCCAATACGGCGGTCAGCGGCAACGGCTGGGCCACGTTTCTGCTGGGCGCGCTGGACAACGTTTCATCCACGAACACCGGGGTAGCCGAGAGCATTCCGTTTCAGCATATCAAGTCCACGTTTTTCGGGTACTATGTGCAGGACGACTTCAAGGTCAGCTCGCGGCTGACGCTCAACCTGGGCCTGCGCGGGGAGTACAGCGGGCCGCTGGTGGATTCCCAGTACCGATTGACTCGCCAGCTCGACCTGACGACTCCCATCCCGGCGCTGTCGGGCGCCAACGCTCCGGCAATGCCGGCGGCGGTTACCGCGTTGCGGACCTCCAATCCCGTTTACAACGGGGCCTGGATCTTCACCGATTCCAGCCACCCCGGCAACTGGAATCCACCGAGCGTGTTGTTGGAGCCTCGGATAGGTATGGCTCTCCGTGTGAATGACAGGACGGCAATCCGCGCGGGATGGGCCCGCTACGTGGTTCCGGCCACGCTCACCAATGGATTCGGCAGTACCCTGCTGGGGAGCGTAGATTACAGCGGTTTCAGCGCCGTTACGAACACGGTTGCGGCCATACAGGGAGTACCGCAGGAGACCCTCTCGAATCCCTTCCCCACGGGGCTGGTGCCGGTGCAAGGCAAGAACTTCGGGGCGTACACCAATATGGGCAACTCGGCCCTTTGGTACGACCCGGATTTCAAACCGCAAACCGACGACCGTCTCAACATCAGTGTGCAGCGCCAGTTGCCGTCGCATTTCCTTCTCGATGTCACATACTACGTGCAGTTGAGCCGGAACGTGCCGTACACCCTCAACGTGAACCTGGCGGATCCGAGCATCGCTTACAAAAACGGCAACGCGACCACCGCCAAGGTGGCCAATCCCTTCTACAACCTGCTGCCGGCCAACGAGATGCCGGGCACTTTGCGGACGCAGGCTACGGTGGCGGCCAGCGCCCTGCTGACGCCATATCCGCAATACAGCACGCTCAACCAGTGGTTTACACCGGGCGCGGGCGACCATTACAACTCGCTGCAGATCTCGGCCAGGCGCGCGTATTCGAGTGGCCTGACCGTGATGTGGGGCTTCAACTACAACCACGAAGTCGCGCAAGGCTATTACAACGACATCGCCACCTTCGCGCGGGCCCTGACGTGGATCCCCGCGCAGACGTCGAAGGCGCGGATGACGGGCGCCTCCATTTACGAGCTGCCTCTCGGGAAAGGGCGTCATTTCATGAACAACGCGAATCCGTTGGTGAATGGCGTCTTGGGAGGCTGGAACGTGAGCGCTGTGTTCACGTATAACACCGGTGTTCCAATCCGCCTTGGCGCGGCAACGGTCACGGGTGACCCGACGCTCTCCAACCCAACCAGCGGCAAATGGTTCGACACCAGCATGGTGTCGGTGTTGCCGTCCTTCACGGTGCGCACCAATCCGGTTCAGTACAGCGATCTGATGGGTCCGCGCATGGTCAACCTGGACATGACCCTGGCGAAGCAGTTCCGGATCGTCGAACGGGTCAAGTTTGAGCTGCGGATGGAGGACTACAACACCCTGAACGCGTTCACTCCCACCACCCCGAATGTCAGCATTGGCAATGCCAATTTCGGCAAATGCGTGGGCGCGCTGGCCGGCACCTCCGGTCGACAGATTCAGCTCGGCGGCCGGTTTACGTTCTAAAGCCCGTAGGGGCCGGGCATCCGGCTACGCACGGACAAGTTGCCCGGCCCCTACGGCAGAGCGGTCATACCGTACCGCTTCGCCTCGGCTTCCATCAGCCGCGTAAGCTCGGCCTTGCGGTCGTCGGGCAGCCGCGAAGGCGTGTACCGCGCGATCAGGCGTTCCACCTCGCGCGAGGCGCGTTCCCGTAAGGTCGGCTTGCCGTCCTTGGCCCAGCGTACGCGGCTGGCGCGATCGATGGTTGGGCCGGGGAATGCAATCTCGCTGCGCAGGTAGCGGCGCGTGTGATCGGCTATCAGAAGATGCTTGTCTCGCAGCAACTCCTGAAGGATGGGGAGGGCGGGGAAATCTTCGCGCGGCTGGATGCCTTCGAGCAGCCGGTAGGTCATGCCGCAGATTTCGTTATCGACCACCAGTTTCTCGAGGCTCTGGCAGCTTTCGAAATCCAGCATGCCCGGCCCCGAAATGCTGTTAATTCCCGAGAGGGCCGCCAGCATGGCGCCCATGCCGGTCTCGAGGCCCGCCTGGGCGTCCAGTTGCTTGGCGTCGCTCAGCGCCATGTAACCCTGGGTCGGCATGCCGAGGCTCTTTCCAACTTCGCTGTTGGCGCAATTGAGCATCATGGTCTCGATGGCGCCCATGGGGGTGGTCTCGTAGCGGACATCGAAAATCGCCGGCGATCCTCCATAAAGGATCGGGTGTCCGGGATTTGCCAATTGGCTGATGACGACGCCGCTGAGGGTTTCCGCGGTTTGCTGAATCAGGCTTCCGGCCAGCGTCACCGGCGCCACGAATCCACTGAGCGGCATGGAGACGAACTCGACGGGGATGGACCAGCGCGCGCAGTCCACCAGGTTCTGGCTGGTGACGGCGCTCCATTTCAGCGGAGCTGTGGGGCAGCAGGAGAAGACGCATAGCGGTTTTTCGCGGAGGGCCCCGGCGCTGCCGCGCACGGCCAGTTGCAGGTCGCGCATCACCTCGAACGCCTCGATGGTGAAGGCGCCGGTCACCACGGGCTTCTCTCCATACAGCAGGCTCAGGTAAAGGCGATAGCTATCGGCGATCTGTTCGTGCACGTCCGCGGGAATGAAGGCGGTGCTTTGGGAAGCGATGTGACCGAGGCCGCTGGTGAGCTTGACGTAGCGGACGTAGTCGGCGGTGGTGGGCGGGCGCATTTCGCCGGTGGCGCCATCGAGGATTTGAATGGCCGCCGAGCCCGGCGTGAAGTAGACGTTGTCGCCCGAGAAGTCGTGAGTCGGGTTGCCCAGCGCGTCGAAGAGACGGAAGGAACGCGGGACCGTGCGGAGGGCCCGGTCGATGAGGCCTTGGGTGAGCCGGATGCGCGCATCGGGTCCGCCGGTCCCGGCGCCGTGATCGCACAGCATGGCAGCCACGGCTTTGTTGTGGATCTCGACGCCCAGTGTGCATACGAGGCCGCGCGCTTCGGCTACGACGTTCGCGATCAGGTCATCGCTCAATAGTTTGAGTACAGGTCGCATGGGAGGAGGTTCGCTTCACCACAGATCGATGGTACCTCATGTTCCGGGCCTGCCACGTTGCGGCGGGTGAGGCGGTGTGCTATGTGTGGGTTAGACTATCGACCCGACTGAAACCGCCCCGCTTGAGCCAGTAGCGGGGGTTCATCATAATTTATTCGAAGGATGGCATCCTGTGGAAGCTATCAATCGCAAACTGATTCGTCCGTCTCTTAACGAGATCAAAGAACAGATCGCGCCTCCCCGCCGGGCCCCGCCGCAGAAAAAGCCTGTTCCGCCGGATCAGACGAATGCGGAGAATTTTTACTACGTGAAACAGATGCAGGCCAAGACCGCCATGGTCTTCGTGCTGCGCGATGGAGAAACGCTTCACGGAACCATCGAATGGTACGACCGGTGCTGCCTGAAGGTGAATCGGACCGGGGAGCCCAACCTGCTGCTCTACAAGCCGTGTATCAAGTACATGTACAAGGAAGGGTGACAGGCGGAGAGGCCCCTCGCTACCTCGGGCTTTTCCGCCGCGCCAGGCGGTACTCCCGGCGTTCTCCAGCTTCGCGGAAGCGCCGCTTTTCCTCTTCGGTTTCCGGAACGGCGGGCGCAATCGCGGCGGTGTTTCCGTTCTCGTCGAGCGCCACGAACGTCAGGTAGGCCGAGCAGGTATGCAGGCGCTCGCCGGTCATGAGGTTCTCGGTGACCACTTTGACTCCCACTTCCATCGACGTGCGGAAGACCCGGTTCACCGAGGAGCTTAGGATGATCAGCTCCCCTATATGGACCGGGTGGAGGAAATGCAAGCTGTCCACGGAAGCCGTGACGACGGGCTTGCGCGCGTGCCGCATGGCGGCCATGGCGCCCGCCACGTCCACCAGATGCATGACCTTTCCGCCCAGGACGTGACCCAGGCCGTTGGCGTCGTTGGGCAGCGCCAACTCGGAGTACTCGGAGACCGATTCGCGTACCGGTTTGCCTTGCATCATTCCACCCGATGGCCACGCCCTTTGCGGCGCAGATAGCTCTCGACATAGGCCTGCGCCTGGCGGCTCACGGTTTCGCCGGGAGGAGGATTCACGAATGCTCCCCCGGGCACGGAGTAATCCAGCGGCCCGTGAGCAAACGGATGGTGATCCCGCTCCAGGACGTAGTAGATTCGAAGGGAAGCGCCCTGGTCCCGCGAGACCGTAAAGCGCACCGCATCGGGACCCTCGCCGGATGGGAAACGGGCGCATGTTCCGCGCGCATAGCCGAGGTTGCAGAGCCGCGCGAGCATGGCTTCGTCCGGCTGCCAGGGCAGATTGGGAACCGCCCGGCACACGCCCGCCCATGGATCGCCCAGCGGCAGAATCGCAGTGAAGGCCCGCGGTTTCACCGGATAGAAGTAGGGGCAGGACATTTCGGAGGTATGGTAGCACAAAGCTTTCAGCTTTCAGCTACAACGGCGGGGCTTCGAACAGGACCAGGTCCACGTCGGCGAAGGGGCCCATCGGGCGCTGATGCCAGCGGGCGAATTCGGGACGGCGCGCGAACCAAGCCCGCCAGAAGTTCACTTGCGGTCCCCAGCCGTAGATCAGGAAGCGTCGCGAGGAGGAAAGCGGGCCTTGTGCCAGCGTGGAAGCCTGGGATTCGGCTTGCGGGGAATTCTCGAACGGAAACAGGTAAACCTTCCCCGAAATGGGATAAACCGCCAGGTGCGCGTACAAGAATCCAGGCAGCGGGTAGTCGGGCCGCCAGGCCGGCGGCCGGGCCTCAATGAACGGACTGGGGCAAATCACGGGGATCTCCCCGGCGGCTTCGAGTTGGTTGACGGAGCGCGCGGCCGCGCGCCAATCGGAGTTGTGGTGATTCGGCCAGGGCTGGCGCCATTGTCCCTGAAAGAGCAACACCCCGAGGGCGAATATGGCCGAGATCCGCCGCCACTCGCCGGCAGGAATGAACAGAGCCGCCAACGCGGTGGAGGCGAGCGCCGCGCCCGGCAGCGCCAGTTGCAGGTAGCGCGGGACAAAAACCACGTCGCCGGTCAGCCAGGAAAACGCGTACAGGAGGATCGGCTGGCATAGCCACCATGCGGCGATGAGAACGATCGCGCACAAGGAGAGCTTCCTCGCATCCGGCCGCCACCGCCGCACGCGGGCGATCAGCCATAGGGCGGCGGCGCATCCCAGAACGAGCGCCGGTTCCAGAGAGCGGAGGAATTGCCCGAGCGACGGCAGGGGCGCAACGACATGCGCGCGCGCGTCGCGCAGCAAAGAGAGCGTCTGCGCCATTACCGGCAGCAGCGCGGCGGCACAAAGGGCGAAGACCAAAACCGCGCGCCTCCCATTCACTGGAGTCTCGCCCTGGGCCACGCGCGCCGCGGCATAAAGAACGAATACCAGGCACGAGGGCCAGAACAACAGGTGAATGTACACGACCAGCGCGGCACTGGCGGCGAACAGCAGCGCATCGCGCCATCTTCCGGAATCCAACCACCTCACCAGGAACAGCACAGCGGCCGCGAACGCGCACATGCCCAGCGCGTAAGGCCGCGCGTTGGCGGCCTGGTAGTTCAGGCCTGGCAGAGAGAGGCACGCAAAGACCGCAAACCATGCCGCTTCCGCATGAATCAGCCGCCGCGCGAGGCCGGCCAGGAGCACGAGGAATCCGGCCATGGCCAGAATGGACGGCATGCGAGTCGCCACCTCGGAATATCCAAAGACTGCGCCATTCAAACGGACGACGGGGTAGTACCAGGAGCGCCACGCCTGCGGCGCCGCGTCGGCGAGCGAAGGGTGATTCGAGCCGTGCTGCGCGACAAAAACAGTGGCCATCTCATCGAGCCAGAAGCTCGAAGGCAAGGGTCCCACCCAGAGCCGGACGAGGCACACTGCCAGCAGGAGCGGCAGCAGCGCAGAGTGGGACCGCGAGCTGTACTTGCCGTTACCAGTCAACTACAGAGCCATCATCGGGATCGAATCGAGGCACGTATTGCCTGGGCTCGCCCACCTGCGCTTTCAGCTTGTCTTCGTCAATCGTGATTCCCAGGCCCGGATCGGTCAGTAGCGGGCGGTGCCCGTTTCTGACCGGCGGCAAGGGCTTTGCCAGGAGATCCTCATAGTTCGCGTCGCCATTCTCCTGAATCAAGAAATTGGGGATGGACGCAGCGATCTGGTAACTGGCCGCCAGGGAACAGGGTCCCTGCGGATTGTGCGGCGCAATGGGCGTATAGTACGCTTCCGCCATGCCCGCAATGAGCCGGAGCTCGGTGATGCCGCCCGCATAGCATACATCGGGTTGGAGTATGGTGGCCGCGCGCTTCTCGAGAATCTCCTTGAATCCCCATTTCGTGTAGATGCGCTCACCGGTGGCGAGGGGGATATGGGTCTTGCGGGCCAGCTCAGCCATGATATCCACGTTGAGGCATTGAACCACCTCTTCAAAGAAAAACGGCTGGTAGGGCTCGAGGGCCTTCATGAGAAGCAGTGCCGTGGGCGGTTGCACGGCGCCGTGAAAGTCGATGGCAATATCCACGCCCGCCCCGTGCTGTTGGCGCAGGGCCTTGAAGTTCTCCACCACCGCATCCACGTACTTCGGTCCCTCGACATATTTAACGGCCCCGCGTCCCAAGCCGCGCGGTCCGGTCTTCATGGCGTTGACGCCGGTCTCTTGACTGATCCTTCCATAGACCCTGATCCGGTCCCGGGTGGGGCCGCCCAGAAGCTTGTACACCGGAACGCCGTACACCTTCCCTTTGATGTCCCAAAGCGCCTGGTCGATGCCGCTCGATATGGCAGTCTTGATCGGACCGCCGCGGTAGAAGGCGCCGCGGTGAATTGCCTGCCAGTGGAAGACCACCCGGCAAGGATCCTGGCCCACCAGGTAGCGTCCGACCTCCTGCGCGCCCGCGGCGCAGGCTTTGGCATCGTCCTTGAGCATTTCACCCCAGCCGACGATGCCAGCGTCGGTGGAGATCTTGACAAAGACCCATGAGTTCTTCAGAACGAACGTTTCGAGCTTGGTGACCTTGATATTGTCGTTAGGGCCGACTGGGGCGGCGGGGCTTGGTTCGGCGGTGAAGGCCTCATCCAGACCAAGCAGCGCGCCGGCGCCGACCAATCCACGAATTGTGGAGCGACGATCTACTTCCGACATGACACAACACCTCCATAAGCCAAATGCAAGCTTAGTACACCAGTTTGCCACTATCCAAGATCGTTCCGAAGCACGATACGGTAGCGGGCTTTGCCGGCCTCGAGGTGGGAGAGCGCTTGGTTGGCCCGGCTCATGGGAAACTCCTCGGTGACCGGACCGATGTGATGCCGGGCGCAGAAATCCAGCATAGTGGCGACGGTGGCCGGAGCCCCCGAAGGCGACCCGCCCACCGAGCGCTCGCCGGCGATCAACGGAAACGCTGGAATGGGCAGCGGCTCGGGCACCACACCCACGATGTGAAGATGCCCTTTGGGGGCCAGCGCGGAAAGATATGCCGTCCAATCCAGGCCGGCGTTGACCGTCGACAGAATGAAATCGAAGCTGCCCGCCGACTGCTGCAACTGTTCCGCCGAATGCGTGTCCACCACGCGGTGGGCGCCCATCCGCCGGGCCTCGTCCGACTTCGAGGCGGAGGAAGTGAACGCCGTCACGTCGCATCCCCACTTGTTCAGGAATTGCAGCGCCAGGTGCCCGAGACCGCCGATTCCGATGACGCCCACCTTATGGGTGGGCAACACGCCGCATTCGAGGAGCGGATTGAATACCGTGATGCCGCCGCAAAGTAACGGCCCGGCCTTGGCCAGATCGATGCCCTCCGGAATGGGCGTGGCCCAACACCA
>PMYB01000119.1 GCA_003170915.1 Bryobacterales bacterium
GAGGGGATGCTCTAACGCTTACGCTTGAGGTTCATAATCCCCAGTATCGTCTCATCGAACACTCCCCGACGCTGCACAATGTAGTCGTGAACTTCAGGGGTTGCCGAGTTCAATGGGACACCAACGATTAGCCGTGGGTGGCGGATCGCGGCAAGCTCTTGTGCCCTAGAGAGATACTTGAAGACACGACCGTTCGATAGCAGCTGTATGGCCGTATCGGGCAGATATCCTTTGGCAGTTCGAAGCACCTTGAGCAAGACATCCCACTTCAATGTCGGCTCACCACCGCTAACGCCGATTTCGGTGGTCGAGCGGTCCATCAGGCGCAATGTGTCCAGCGCAACCGAGGCAAGATAGTCATCATTTCCAGATTTCGGAGGCTGGCAACACATTATGCACTTGTTGTTGCAGGTCTCGGTTAACAGCAAGGTATTTGCGGTCGACCGCAGTCTGTACGTGACGAAGATCTCGCCAGTCCGCGGATCACACCTAATAACATCTCCGTCCTCTAAATGCGTTAGCTCGGCAGGCAGTTCCAGCACTCGTGCCGGCACCTCCGCCTCAACCGGCAGCAAAAAGCTAGGGGCCAGGAAACATCGAAATCCTGGGCGGGAGATATCCTCCGGCGACTGGCAAAGCAATGCCTCCTTGTCGCGCACCACATAGGGCCGGTTGGCGTTCGTCGTCACACGAACAACAAATGGATCGGCATCGTACCGCAGCGCGCCGCATCCATGGAGGGAGATCATAGGTCAAATCCACGAGTACAGCACCCGTCGCGCTGCGTCGTCGGTTTCGAGTAGTGTGATCAGGTGCTTAATGATGAACGTGTTCTTCTTGCAGAACTCACTGGTGGGCTTGTGGCCGACAATGTCGCCCTGCAAGCGGTAGTGTCGAACGGGGTCAGCGCCGCAGAACGGCCGCAATGCGCAATCAGCACACTGGGGAACTCCTTCGAGCATTGTAGTCTTAATGAGTTCCATCAGGCGCTCGGAGAAGATCACGTCATCATAGCGATCGTTTACAACGTCGCCCAAAAGAAACCGCTTATCACCCATTTCTGCAAGCATTCTGGCTTCATCAGAAGCGTAGATACCACCATCGTAGTTATAAACGAGGACGGATATACCTGTTCCCGACGGGGACTGAAGATCGACGAAACCAGTACCATACGGAGTCAGGACCTTCCGTAGTACGATTGAGGCGTAGTCTTCACGAAACCACAAGCCACCTTTGTTCAGTTCAATGATGTAGCGAAGTGCCCGTTGGTAAAAGTCAAGCCACTCATCGACTGAGTACCGGAGTTCGCCGGCATCGCCAGCGGAGCGCCCATATGGGTTTAGAATGCGCAGGAATATCGAGTCGAAGCCAAGGCGGATGTACTCATCGATCAGCGACTCCGGTTCGTTCAGCGTCGAGCGGGTAGTCGTCATCAGGGCGGATATTCGCCTAGGGCCAATCGCTTCCTGAAGTCGCTGAATGTTTGCGACCGTCGTTCGGTAGCTGTTTTTCGCGGGCGAAGGGCGGTTCCGGTTGTGTAGAGCTTCCCCACCGTCGATTGATGTCGACACACATATGTCGTGCGTCTGGATAAAGCTGACGATCTCGTCTGTAAGGAGCGTCAGATTCGTGCAGATAACAAACTCAAGGTCTCTTCGTTCGACCTTATTGATCTCCATCGCCCGCTGGACGATACGTTTCACAACCTCGAAGTTAAGCAGGGGTTCTCCGCCCTGAAATTCGACCTTAAGGGCCTGCGCCGGGCTGTGGAACATGAACTCCACGGCCTTATCTGCGATATCAGGCGTCATGTCGCAGCGCGCTCGGTCGGGTGATTGGGACGATACTTGACAGTAGATACACCGATTATTGCACCGGAGGGTGACTGCGAAGATGTGAAGGCCTGTGAAGTTCGCGACTGGTGCGAGTTTCGTCCGATATTTCGCCGCCAAGAGGTCGAGCGCGACTCTAGACGTCTCATCGATGAGGAAGTGGCGGAGCTTCAACGCAGAGTAAGCCTCCGATGTTATCGTTAGCTGCTTGCGCACAAGCGCAACGAGATCGTCGCGCTGGAGAACGACGTACTCGCCTACCAGGTTTGTGAGGAGGTAACGATCCCTGTCCAACGGCATGAAACCGAATGGCAACATCGCATAGGCAGAGTCAGGAGATCGAGCGAACCGATCAGGGGCGATCCAGTCTGTCTTCATGGCTCACTTCCATCCGGTCGTGCAGGTTCATCGCCATCGGGCGGTGCAGCCGTTCGGTCGAGCTCGGGGTGGAAGACTGAAACCTGCGAGAACGCCTGGGCCAGGATCAGATCACGGATGCTGTTAGTTTCCTCGGCAATACACTCCCGCAGATCCTGGTCGAGCACCTCATTCAAGAAGTCCCCAACGGCGGCTTCAGCATCAGCCGAAGCCGACTTGGGCCGGAGCGTCACGACGGTTGCGGAAGGATCAGGGTGGTTAATGACGATATGGAAGATGTGGGTGAATTTGTATGCGGCTTTCTTGACTGCCGAGCAGCGGTACACACCACTCCCCAACGTTATAACGAAGTCGCCGTCGTCTCGCCGCGAGGTCGCGACGTCCATCATCAGGCCGCCGAAGACCGATGTGACGAATGGGAGCTGTGCGACGAGTGGGAGCTGTGCGAGCTATGCGAATCGTGTGAAACCAAAATGGTACTCCCCTGATTCGCCGCCGCAATCAACAGTGGTGCCGGGAGCGACCGGTTGTCGTTCTGCATCACGACCACGGCCTGGCCCTTTGCCTTCTCGAAAACTCCGCTGAGTAGCGTGTTATGGCTAGCAGCGCCCGTTAATAGAGCCGCCACAGCAGCAGCGACTGATGCGGCGCCGAGAAACTTGCTTTTGAGCGATGCCTTGGATTTCTGCGCCGGATTCTGTGGTCCGTCGGCCTCCCCATTCAAGTTGTTGTTTGGCACACAACCTCCTTATCATCTTGAGTATATTTCAGTTACCAGCATGAATTCAAGGCCCAGAGATATAATTATCTGTTTTGCCGCCCGTGGCGGCGTATACCGCCGTAGAGTGCTGCTGGCTGTCCATAAGTAACATAGAATCAACTGGTTGCCGGGAACATTCAGCCCTGCTTCTTTTCCCCGACGCATCGCATCCCCTACCCCGCCTGGCAGCGGGTTTTGGCGCTTTGCGCTGCGGGCCTCTCATTATAGCGGCCGGTCGCGAGTCGCTCGGGCTGCGCAGGCGCAACGTCCGTGCCCCAACTCGGTTGCCGTCCCGCTCCCGGCCTCATGGCCGGATTCCCCAGCTTTCTCGCAGGGGCTTGTCAAAGGGATGGTCCGAGTGCCAGCTTGTAATCTTGATTGACCAAACAGGCATTTGTCTATATCTCGACGATCCAGCGGATGACCATCAATCTCTTCGGACGCAATGCCATCTTTGGCCTTGGGGACGAAGAGATTGACGAGGACGTCGAGCTGGCCAATACGATTCAAAGGCTAGGGTGCGGGCAGTTGCGCAACGTCCCTCTGCTGTTTTCTTTTGGCGATCCCTACATCGCCGAACACGGCGTGGAATCGAGATATTTTTGTCAGCAGTTTTGTCAGCACGAGGTCCCAGTCTCATGTGTTTTCCACAGTTCTCCCAAATCTCAGTCTGCTCATGAACCCACTGAAAACAAGGAGGTTTCGAGAAAATATTTTACACATGGGACTTGACACGGGTGGTTTCGTAATCAGCAGGTCGCCGGTCGCCATTTCAACCCCGGCGGCTGGCTCCACAACGGCTCACGCAACCGTGTCGTAGCCGTGCTAGTAGAGGATGCGGAACCGGTTATTTCGTGTCGAGCCGTGCCGCCTCTTGCCGCCGCAACGCATTACCGACATTTTCAGCACTGGCATCAGCCGGTGATCTCAGGCCCCTCTAGCACGCCCGCGATATGGACGCCGTCGAGCCGGTCATGCACGTCCTTCGCTGGCGCCAAGTACCGCATCGTCGTTTCGAGCGATTTGTGACCCATCCAGTGCTGCACGGTGCGGACATCGAAACCGGCGCGCAGCATCCTGGTGGCATACGTGGAACGGAAGGTCTTCAGGTTGAACGTCTCTTCGTTCAAGCCGGCGCGGGTGGCCACAGCTTTGCACTTGTCGAGCAGGTGGTATTCGCGGTTTCCCGCCGGTGACGGAAACACAAAACGACAGCCGCTGTTCCGCGGATGCTTTGCGAGGAGTTCAGTGAGCGGGCGCGGAACCGGCACCTCCCGTTCCTCCCAGCGTTTAGGATAGAACCCGAGATCTGGCTTCGCGGTCACCTTGATCGTGTTGAGCGCGAAATTGATGTCCCCCCAGGCGAGGTGCACGACCTCCTGGTCACGCATGCCGGTGAGGAGGAATGTGGTGAAGATCGTCCGCTCCTCGGAGGTGCAGGCGTCGAAGAATTTCTTCAGGTCGTTGTCGGAATACTCGATGGGCAAGCTGGTGACCGGTTGCGGCAAATCGATCGCGCGGGTCAATCCTGCCCGACCCTGCTTCTTCAGGAATTGCGCCACGATCACCATGTTGTGGATCACCGAATTGCTGCCCAAGTTGTGCTTGCGCTTCAGGTGAACCATGTAGTCGTTCAGATCATCCGGCGTGATGCTTTTGGCCGTAGTCCGGTCGGAGAAGAATTCAAGGAAGCGCATGAGGACCGCCTTGTACTTCCGGAGCGTGTTCGGTTTCTTGAGACCTTCCACCACGTCGAGGTAACGCTTCACGGCAATGTGGAGCGGCGTGCGGGAGATCTCCTCGGCCGGATCTTGTGCGAGGCCGAGCGCTTTGGCTTCGAGCTGATGTTTCCGGCGCCGGGCGACTTCGAGGGCATCGGAGGCGGTGCCGCCGCCGGCCTCGCGTTTCCGCTTGCCGCCCTGCCACCACTCAACGAAGTAGCGCCCCTCCGGCAGGGCGTTCCAATCGTAGCCGCCCTTGTCGGTGCGCGGCACCGAGACGAGCTTCCAGCGCTCGTCCACCTTCACCTGTTTGAGAATGTTTACCTTCGGCACGCGGCCTTCCGTCTTTCGACAGTATAGCCGACAGTAAGCCTTGCAAGCTACTGATAATTAAAGGAAGGAGGGAGAAGCTGGCATTCTACCACTGAATTACTCCCGCGTTCCTGTCGAATCAGCTATCTAGCTGAACCCAATGGACTTGCTGGACCAAGTCTCCAGTCCGGTCCGTGGCGTCCAAAAGCTTTTCAGCCCACACTATATCACAAAGCGGGTCATTCCCGGCGGCGTTGGGCACGAGGCACTGTGACAGGATGCTGAAAAACGGCCGTGTGGCCCCCGCTCCCTGACGGTCGCTTGCAGCCCATAAGGCTGCTTATCTTGCCGGTGAAAGTCCGGTCGCGGGAATCGAATGTTTGCCCGTGTAGTCATATTCGACACCTCTTGGAGGTGACTTGGGAAACGTCAGCATGGCCTGGCGGCTCTTTGCCACGCAGCCCGAAAGGGCGGATACAACGGAAGCCGATCGACCTAAACTGGGCGCGCGTCAGCCAAGGAGGAATGATCGGGCACAAGGACACGGAGCCTGAAACCGGCGTCGTGCGTGGTCCCGTGCTATCATTCTTAGATGGGGAATATCTCGGTAGAGTTCAGCCTGGAGCAGTTACAAGCTATCGTGGTCTTGGCCAATAACCAACTCTTTCGAGTGAAATATATCGATCCTAAGATGCCTGGTCATGTCAACCGCCCGGAACAGCTGGAAATATTCAAGGAGGCCGTGCAAATCGTGGAAGCGGCGTTAAACAAAGCCAAAGGGATTAAGGCCAGGAGCGCCTGACGGTAAGAATCCACGCTCTGTAACTTATTGCGTTATCGTAAGTTCCGTTCTCTCATGCCGAATGTTCTTTCCCGACTCGGTCCCGCTAAGGATCGGTGTCGAGAACTGGCTTGCTCCCCACGGCGACAACCGGATCATCCGTTAGAGAGGCTTGGGAGTCGTCTAAGTCTTGCCGCGGACGCGCACCGGTCTCGAACTCCAGGCGCACCCCGTTGTGGTTGCCAGGCGCTCCGTTCCATTTCGTGAAGGATTCCTTCACGATTCGGAAAATCGAGCCTCGGTTCTGCGCAACCACCTTTAGCCAGCCCCATATTCCCTTCGGCGGAAAATAAATCCCGCGAAAGAAAATCCGTGCGATCAAGTGGCTGATTTTGTATGGGACGGGCTCATCCGCGATGGATTCGATCGCTTGGGCCGTCGCCGCGGCGCTATAGGAGTGCAACCAGGCATAGCGGACCTCAGCCTGCACCTCGGGTACGGTCATCCCAAGGGGGGTGTGCGCCATGTGAAATGGCGCGAATTCAAGCCAGTGTCTAGGCCGGGTCAGGCGCCCTTCCCTTTCCAAACGCTCATACAGAGGAGTTGCCGGGAAGGGAGTGATCTGCCCAAAGACGGGCAGCCCCGGAGGCCACTCGCGGATCTGCGCCAGAGTGCGCTCGGCAACGCCGGGTGAGTCGTTGTCGAGCCCGAAGATGAACGATGTGATGGCGTAGACGTGTCTGCGCGCGAGCCGCTCCAGCACCCCGGCATACTCGCTGGGCTTATTAAAGTTCTTGTTGACGCTGGCGAGATTGGCCGGGTCGAGCGACTCCATGCCGATAAAAATCCATTTACCGCCCGATTCCGCGATCAGGTCCACCAACTCTTCGTCTCGCAGCAGGTTGGCGCTGATCTGGCCCACCCAGGAGAGTTGCGCCCCGGCGGAGATGATGTCGCGCAGCAACGCCTTGGTGCGCTTCACATTGATGGCGAAATTGTCATCGACGAAGAAAACGGCGATCTTGCCTTGCGTGCGCGCGGCACGCGCCTTCAGCCGAAGCATTTCGTCCACGATGCTCTGGTTCGATCGGAAGCGGATCGAGTCGCCGAAAAACCCGGTCACGGTGCAGAATTCGCAGCCATAGGGGCAGCCACGCCCGGACTCGATGGGAATGATGTGGAACGTCTCCCAGTCCCATTCGAAGTGCCGCATGACCGCCCGAAGAGCGTTGGGAATCCGGTTGAACTGGTCGAGATCCAGCGACTCCCACGGTATGTTGGGGTAATCTCCGAGACTGGGCTTGCGCTCCTGCCCGAATTCATCCACGGGCGCATAGATTTCTTTCAATGCGCCTCGCGCCGCGTCTTCCACAATTCGCGGCCAGGTCTCGTCGGCCTCTCCCAGAGCCACGGCATCCGCGTGACGCGGGCCGCCATCCCGGCCGAGCGCTTCGCCGGGGACCTCAGTCACGTGAGGGCCGCCCATGACGACGGGCACGCCCACAGCGCGAATTGCGTCAGCGACGCGGTACGCCTTGGCGATCATGCGGGTCATCGCGCCGATGCCCACCAGCGTGATTTTGTTCTCGATCACATACTGGACCAGGCCGGCATCGTTCATGGGCTGCGTATTGCCGTCGATCAGCAGCACCTCGTGGTTCGGCGGTGTGAGCGATTGCAGCAGAAACATCCACAGGTGCGGCATGAAATTCCGGGTCACGCCGTTGTCGGGGCAATAAAGGAGTATTCTCATCGAGGCGCCACCCGCCGGCGCTTCGGCCACCGCGCGGGCAGCCGGGACGGAATTGGCTGCCATTCTGCCATTCAGCTTCATGTCGTCGCCTCGCCTGCTTTCCAATCCTGCAATGAGATTCCCAGGGGAAACCGTGGGACGTTCAGCGACGCCCTTGATCGGATCTTCGTCTTGCCGCCATGCTGGCCTTCAGAACTGTTCTGGCGCGATCCTGAGCTTGCGCGTATGACGGAGCCAGACCGTGATCCCCATGATCGGTGGACCAGTAGAACTCATTATAGCGGTCTCGCTCGTGCACCGTGTACTGTGCCCGATTCCCCGCGGCGTCGATGAATGTGAACGACTGGCTCACGAATGGCAATCCATCAGGATCATAGCACAATCGCCCCTGTCCGCGAGAAATGGGCGCTTTCGCGGTGTCAACCGAGCCCGTCCCGAATGAGCGACTTGCGGAGCCGTGGCTCACTCCGCTTGACAAGTAGTGGGAATTAACCTATATTAGTTAATGACTGAGCACTGTCGCCCAATCTACAGTTGATCTGGACTAAGTCGGGTCATCTGGGTTCCTTACTCTTAGCCTAGCCAAGTCGGGAATGGTAACACCGTTTCCAAACGGCATCGCCCTTTATTCCCGGCCGCGAGTCGTCCCAGGACCTCTTATGAGCGCGAGTGCCGTGTTGAAGTTACATCGTCCGCATCCCGTTGTGGAATCATGGCTCGGTCGAATGCTCTCTTGGATTTACCCGGGCCGCGGATGGGGAGGCGCTCAGTGGATGGCCGAACAGGAACCTGGGATCGGTCGTGAGAAGACCACCGGGCCCACGCCGGGCAGGCCGGTTGCTCTTCGGGCGGGAAGATCGGAATAGTGCCATTTGCAAATCATGGAAACCGCTCTTTCACGATGATCTCGGTGGATAAGAATGTGCCCGCGGCATCGGGCGTCTACGGCCTCTCGAACGCCAGCCAGTGGATCTACGTGGGCGAGACCGCCAACATCCACGCGGAGTTATTCAACCACCTCCAACATCCGAACACTTTCCTGAGGGAGCACATTCCATCCGGCTTTACCTACGAGCTTAGCTCCGAGGAATACCGGGCTGAACGCAGGAATCAGCTCGTGTCCGAGCTCCAGCCGATCGGAAACCGGCTGGTTGCGGGACTCTCGAACTGGCCGTAACCGGAGAACCAAACAATCGGTAGTGGATCGTCACTGCGGTCCGAAATCGCGCATGCTACCATCATTACTCCGAGGGAGGAGGAAATGAAGGAGTCGGCTGCGCCAGTCCCGGGAGTCGTGGCTTCGCACAGGATGAATCGCCTGGCGGCGCCCGTGGCGCTCGGCGCGTGCGTGATGGTTTTTTACTGGGTGCCGATGACGTCGTCATCGGCGAGCATCCAGTGGGACGCCGCCGACGTGCATTACCCGATGCAGAAGTATTTCTCCGATCGGTTTTCGCCCCGCCAACTTCCGTTCTGGACTCCCTACGTGCTCGCCGGCTACCCGCTTCTGGCCAATCCGGAGGTGGGCGCGTGGTACCCGCCCAACTGGCCTTTCCTGCTGGCCGGCATCACTCCGCGCGCCATCCAACTGGAGTTGGCTTTTAACGCGTTTCTGGCGTGCCTGGGAGCTTATCTGCTGATCTCGAGGCACGTCGAGAACCGCATGGCTGCGATTGTGGGCGCGTTCGCCTACGGGCTTTCCGGATTCTTCGCGGGCCACGCCTCCCATATGAGTCAGTTTACGGCGGCGATGTTCCCATGGCTGCTGGTGGCCTACCGGCGGGCGATCGATATCGCCTCCGTCCGCTATACGGCTTTTGGCGGCCTGGTGGGGGCTGCCCTGATCCTGGCCGGGTCCGGACAGGCCGCGGTATATAGCTTCCTGGGACTGGGCCTGTACGCCTTCGCCGACTGGTGGCGGGAACGGCAGGGCTGGCTCCGCAACGTGGCGATTATCGGCTTCATGCTGGCGGGCGCGCTGGCCTGCGCGGCCATTCAGTTGCTGCCCGCCCAGGAACTCGCCGGCAATTTCAGCCGCGCGGCGGATTCTTCCACTATCGGCGAGGGAGTCCTGCATCCGGGGTCCCTCATGACGCTGGTCGCCCCGGATTGGCTGGGCGCCATCTCGGGCGGCTTCAAAGGACCATCGGGTATTACGCAGTTTTACTTTTACTCGGGCCTGTTCGTTCTGCCGCTGGCAGTAATCGGCGCCGTCAAGAGCGGAGTGCGGCTGCCGGGGTTGCTCCTCATCGTGCCACCTGTGTGGTACATGCTGGGACCCGCCGGCGGTCTGTACTACCTGGGAACGCTGGCGCCCATCCTGCACAAATCCCGTGGGCCGGTCGAGGGCTGGTTTCTGGTCGCACTGGGACTGGCGTTGCTGGCGGCGGCGGGTGGCGAGTGGATCTTTGCGCGCTGGCGCTTTCCTTACCTGCCAGTCCTGGTGGCCGGCCTTCTGTTCATGGATGTCTGGTATTGGAACTCGCTCGGAAACCCGCTGGCTTATGCCCACGCCAGCTTCGATGAACTCTACGGGTCGAGCGAAGAGACTGGCCGCATCCGCGTGGCTATGAACCAGCCCCAGCTCACCCGCTTCTACGCCCCGGGCGACCGGGCCTCCATGGGTCCCATGCTCCATCCGCTGGACGTGAAACTCGAGGCCATTTACGGCTCGTGGCTTCTCGATCCCGGCCCGTATCGGGACTACCTCGACGCCATGGAGCGCAATCTCAAGCTGCGCGATGGTTTGAATGTCAGCCGCTTTATGAACGTTGCCACCGGCCGTATCGACGAGAATGGCTCGGTGCGGCCGCGCGCCTACTTTCCGAAGGCGGTGGTCGACGCGACTAGCCTGGCAGACTCCCGCCGGGCATTGGAAACGCTCGATCCGGCGGCCAGTTGCGTGGTCCTGTCGCCGCACCCTTTCATCCGGCAGGACCCGGAGGCCGCGGCTCTGGTGGACTCTTTCGGCGAGCAGTGGTACCGCATTCACTATCATGCCGTTTCGCCGAGCCTTCTGAAAGTCAGCGCCGCCTGGTATCCGGGTTGGCGCGCCGACCTGGGGGGCAAGCCGCTGCCGATCGTGCGCGTGGATCACGCGTTGATGGGTGTGATCGTGCCCGCGGGAGATAATGAGATCGCTCTCAGCTTCTATTCGAACCGCTTTGGTTCGGGCCTCGCGATCTCGCTCGTTTCCGGGTTCCTCTTGCTCGTATGTATGCGGGGTGGGCGCTCTGCCCACCACAAGAAGCGCAAGAAACGCCGGCGCAGCGAGCGCATGGTGTGGTAGGCAAGCGGTGAAGAAGCGGAAGAAGAGCAGAGAGGCGCCGGCGGTTGCGCCCTCTCGCGATGTCCCATGGGTGGCGCCGGCGCTGATCGCCCTGTGCGCGATACTTTTCTATTGGGCGCCGATGACCTCGCCCTCGGCCAGCATCCAGTGGGATGCCGCCGACATGCACTATCCTCTCCAGAAGTATTTCTCCGACCGCCTTCTCTCGGGTAAGCTGCCATTCTGGACCCCTTATCTGTTTTCCGGCTATCCGATTCTGGCCAATCCCGAAGTGGGCGCCTGGTATCCGCCCCATTGGCCTTTCTTTCTGACTGGTATCGTTCCCCGCTCCATCCAATTCGAACTGGCCTTGAACGCGTTCCTGGCTTGCCTGGGCGCTTATTTCTTGATCTCGAGGCACGTGGCAAGCCGCGCCGCCGCGGTATTAGGCGCACTGGCCTACGGGCTTTCGGGCTTCTTCGCGGGCCATAGCTCGCACGTGGGCCTGTTTTCGGCCGCCGCGGGGTTCCCGTGGCTGTTGCTGGCGTACCGGCGCGCGGCCGATTCCGCGGCCCTCCGCTACACCGCGCTGGGCGGCATGGCGGGCGGCGTCATGATTCTGGCCGGCTATACCCAGACGGCGGTATATGGCTTCCTGGGACTGGGCTTGTACGCCCTCGCCGATCTTTGGGGGGACAGACGGCGCTGGCTGCGCACCGCGGCGATCGTCGGCGGTATGATGGCGGGCGCGCTGGCCTGTGCGGCCATTCAGATTCTGCCCGGCCTGGAACTGGTCGGCCACTCCATCCGCGCGGCAGCCAACTATTCCACCAGCACCGAAGGAATTCTGCACCCGCAAGCGCTGATGACGCTCGTGGCGCCGGACTGGCTGGGCGCCATCTCGGGCAACTACAAAGGGCCGTCCGACATAACCCAGTATTACTTCTACTCCGGCCTGCTTCTGCTGCCCCTGGCCGCACTCGGCGCGGTAAAGACCAGGGTGCGCCTGCCCGGCCTGCTGATCGTCGTTCCGCCCGCGTGGTACATGCTCGGGCCGGCCGGCGGCTTTTACCGGCTGGTAGCGCTGGCGCCTGGCCTGAATAAATTCCGGGCGCCCATCCAGGGCTGGTTCCTGGTGGCGTTCGGACTGGCGCTGCTGGCGGCGGCAGGCGCCCATTGGCTGTTCGCGCGGTGGCGCATTCCGTACCTGGGAATCATTGTGGCCGGCCTTCTCTTCGCCGATGTCTGGTACTGGAACTCGATCGACAACCCGCTGGCCTACGCCCGCGCCAGCTTCGAGGAGATGTACGGCGCGCATGAAGAAATTGGCCGCCAGCAGGTGGCTGCCAGCCAGCCTCCGCTCACGCGTTTCGACGGGCCGCGCAACCTGGCCGCGCTGGGTCCGCAGGATCACCCACTGGACTTGAAACTCGAAGCCACCTATGGGTACTTCGCTCTCGAGCCGGCGGTCTACGACGAATACACCGACGCCATCGAGCGGAATCCCAAGCTGCGCGACGGTCTCAACGTCAGCCGCTTTCTGAACACAACCACGGGCAACCTGGACCCCAACCCGTCGGTGCTGCCGCGTGCTTACTTCCCCAAGGCGGTGGCGGACGTAAGCAGCCCCTTAGAGTCCCGCCAGGCACTGGAAACGCTCGATCCGCGGGCCCAGTCCGTGGTGCTGGTGCCGCACAGCCCGATCCGGCAGGACGCGGCCGCCACGGCAGCCGTCGTCTCCTATGACGAGCAGTCGTACCGCATCCGCTATCACGCGGCTTCGCCGAGTCTGCTGAAGCTGAGCGTCGCCTGGTATCCGGGCTGGCGCGCCACCCTGAACGGCGGCGAACTGCCGGTGGTTCGCGTGGATCACGCCCTGATGGGGGCGGTGGTCCCCGCCGGAGATGCGGAAGTGGAGTTCCGCTTCTGCTCGAACTATTTCGCTACGGGCCTGGCGATCACGCTGATGGCGGTGCTGGGCCTGGGCCTGCTGGCGTGGCGCAATCCTTGAGAATGCTCTCCAGAATGTCGGGAATCTCAAACACCGCGCGGTTGTGAAGCCGCTCAGTGGCGGCCCGGAACCGCGCGTAGGCGGCGGGCTCGAGCAGCTCGTCGACCGCCCGTGCAATCCGCCGGAAGTTCGGCAACACGACGCCGACGCCCTGCTCGCGAACCCACTCGGCGTTGTAGCGTTCCTGCGGGAGCGTCCAGGCATTGCGCTCCACAATCATCGGCAGCCGCATGGCCACCGCCTCGCTGATGCTGCCCGGCCCCGGTTTGCCGATGAAGTAATCCGCGAGTTGCATGTAGCGCGGCACTTCCTTGGTGAAGCCTTCGATGAAAACCGCCGCCTGGCGCGGAAGCGCTCCCAGCCGCGACGCCAGCTTCCGGTTGTGACCGCAAATCAATAGAAGCTGCCGGTCCGGTAAGCTCCGGGCGATCTCGAGCATTACCGCCGCGCCCTGGCCGCCGAACAAAACCAGCCCCACCGGCAACTCCGGATCGAATCCCAAACTGGCGCGCGCCTCCTTGCGCTCCGCCGGCCGAAGCGGCTCGATCTCGTAAAACCGCGGGTTCAGGATCATGCCCGAAACGCGGTGCACTTTGGTTTCCGGGTGGCCCAGGGCGAGCGCCTGTTCCACGGCCCGGTCCGACCCGCAGATGAAATGCTGGTCCTGGCGCTCCATCCAGAAGTGCGGGGGATAATCCGCGATATCGGTGAGGATGGTCACCAGAGGCGCACCGGGCAACACGCGCTTCAGGCTCTCACCCAGCGCGCGGTTGAAATTGGGGACCAGCGACACCACCATGTCCGGCCGGCTTTCCCGCCAGAACTGTTCGAGCATTCGCACCTGCGGCCCGTGAAACATATGGATCAACAGGTGCATGCCGGCCGTGAGCTGCCCGGACCCTAGCGTCCAGCCCTTCTTCAGCATGAGGTTGTAAACGTCCTCGAGCCGCAAGCCGGTGACTTTGCGGAAGACGTCGAGCGAATCGAGCAGCTCCTGCAGATTCACCATGCGGATCTCGAAGGGGCGCTTCTGCTCGACCATCACCTGGTGCAGGGCGTTGGCCGCCGCGCGATGTCCGCCGCCGGCGTCGAAAAAGATGAAGTCGAGTTTCTTCATCAGTCCGATTGTGCCACGCGGCACAAGTCTCGTGGCAAAAAACAGATCGATTCACGCACGTTTTTTGCGGATGTCACCGAACTGTAGCCGTCCCCAGGCTACAACTTGGGGTATATGACGCTCGCCGCCACCCTCACCTTCATCTCCGAGCGCGACCATACCCTGATGCGGCGCGTCCACCGGTGGCACGCGCCGCGCTGGATTCGCGTCTGGATGCTCGCCGCCACGCGCGGCGGCGATGGATGGCTGTGGTGCGCCATGGGCATGGCGATCCTGCTGGCGGGCGGCGGCCGGCGATTCCTCGCGGTTGGCGCTGCGGCCCTGGCGGCGACCGCGGGAATCGCGGCCTTCCTCCACCTGAAGAAGGCCACCGGCCGCCAGCGCCCCTGTGCGCTGGAACCCCACTGCTGGGCCACGCTGCTGCCGCCCGATCAATTCTCGTTTCCATCGGGCCACACCATCACGGCTTTCGCGGTGGCTGTGTCGCTCAGCCTTTTCTATCCGGAGCTGGCGGCCGGCCTGTTCTTTTGCGCTCTCAGCGTGGCAGCGTCGCGCGTTCTATTGGGCATGCATTTCCTGAGCGACGTGCTGGCGGGCGCGGTGATCGGGACGGCGCTGGCGTACGGGGCGGTGTGGGTGGTAGTCTGGGCAGTAGTCTGGGCAGGCTAAAGCGTGCCCCACCTTGGTCTGTTAAACTGGCAAGTTGTCCACGCATTTGTCCCGCGCCGGAGAGTGGTTTCTGCGCTCCGGCATTCAGCAACCGAACGGCGGCGTAGCCCGCTATTACCGCACGGACCTGGAGCGCAACCATCCGGTCTCGACCGAAATCACCGGGTATGCGGCCAGCACTTTCGTCTATCTGCACACCGTCACAGGGGACGCGCGGTATCTCGACCGCGCTGTTGCCGCGGCCCGTTTTCTGACCCGCACGGCATGGGACTCCGCATCCCGAACCATGCCGTTTGAAATCGATCCGCCCGCACTATCCTATTTCTTCGATTGCGGCATCGTGGTTCGCGGCTTGGTCTCAACCTGGCGCGCCACCGCCGATGGGGAGTTCCTGGACGTGGCGGCCGCCCTGGGCAAATCCATGGTCCGCGATTTCGCCTCCGCGGACGGCAGTTTTCACCCCGTCCTGTCGCTTCCCGGCAAGCGTCCGCTGGAGCGCGACGCCGGGCGCTGGGCGCGGTGTCCGGGATGCTATCAGCTCAAGGCTGCCATGGCCTGGTGGGACCTGCTGAATGCCACCGCCGCCGAGCAATTCCGCGAACCCTATGAGCGCGTGCTGGAGTACTCCCTGGGGGTCTGCGGCGGCTTCCTGCCCGGCCATCCAGAGCGCCCCAAGGTCATGGACCGCCTGCACGCTTTTCTCTACTTCCTGGAAGGCCTGCTGCCAAGCGCCCATGAACCGCGTTGCGCGGCGGCCATCCGCGACGGCATCGCCCGCGCCGCCCATCATCTTCGCGAGATTGCGCCGGAGTTCGAGCGCTCCGACGTTTACGCCCAGTTGCTGCGCATGCGCCTCTATGCCGACCGGGCCGGCGTCATGCCGCTGGATCGCGCCGCCGCGCAATTCGAGGCGGAAAGACTGGCGGAATTCCAGGTCGCGGGTTCCGATCCGTCCACCGGCGGCGGTTTTTATTTCGGACGCAAAGCCGGAGGCTGGCTGCCCCACGTGAACCCGGTGTCCTCGGGCTTCGCGCTCCAGGCGCTGGAACTTTGGGACGAGTGCCGCAACGGAGAAGCGCGGGCCTGGCAGCACCTGCCGATCTGAACTTGAAACCGGAAATCAAGATCGCCAAGAACCTGATGCGCCGTGCGGTGCGCGCCGCCCGTGGCGCGCGGTGGGGCGTGCTCTGCTGGTACACAGCCGCGCGCGTGGCCGGGGCCTTGCGTCCCAAGTGGCGCAGGCCTCCGGCCGGTGAGCCGCGCCCTGCGGAAACCGGCATTTCCGTGATCATTCCATCGCGCAACGGAAAGCCCCTGCTGGAAGCCCAACTGCCCGGCATCGCGCGGGAACTGGAATCGTCCACGGCGGAAATCATCGTGGCCGATAACGGCTCCGGCGATGGCACCGCGGAGTGGCTCCGCGCTGCCTGGCCGCAGGTGCGGATCGAGGTCTCGAACGAGCCGCTTTCCTTCGCGAGCGCCGTGAACCGCGGCATCGCGCGCGCCCGCTACTCGCACCTCTGCCTGCTGAACAACGACATGCTGATCGAGCCCGGCTTTTTCGGGGCGCTGGTGGGCGCCTTCGAGCGGGTGCCCGATCTCTTCTGCGCCACGGCGCAGATCCGCTTCCCCGAGGGGGTCCGCCGCGAGGAGACCGGCAAGACGGTAATGGCGCAATCCCACCCGGAAGATTTCCCCATCCGCTGCGACGAGCCGCTTCCGGGCGAGGACCTGAGCTACGTGCTCTATGGCAGCGGTGGCTGCTCGCTCTACGACGCTGCCCGGTTGCGCGCGCTGGGCGGCGTGGATCAAGCTTATGAGCCGGCCTACGTGGAAGACCTCGACCTCGGCTACCGCGCCTGGCAGCGCGGATGGCCCAGCGTGTACGTGGCGGGCGCGGTGGTTGAGCACCGCCATCGGGCTACCACCTCGCGGTATTACACGGATGCGCAGCTCGAGCGAATCCTGGAAGTCAATTACCTGAAGTTTCTGGTCCGCGCGGTGGCCAGCGGGAAGCTGTTCCGCAAGCTGTGGCGGCAGGCAACCCGAAGACTGCGGACGAGGGTTCGGCCCGCCCTGCTCAGAACCGCCGCGCGGATGGCACTAGGTGGAGGGCCGCCGGGCGTGCCGGAGTACCCGGAGGAGCTGATTCTGGCGCTCACCAGCGGCGCTGTGGCAGTCTTCCCAGGGCAGCTCGTCCCGGGTCGCCCGCGCGCACTGGTCGTCAGCCAGTATCTGGCGTCCCCTCTATCAGCCGGCTTCGACCCGGTCCTGGTCGCCTTCACCAAACGGCTGGCAGCCCCCCCGCCAGAGATTCTGGCGGCCTGCGTCGAGGTGGTTCTGGTGCTCGAGGACGCCGCTTCGCCCGCTTTCCGCGCCGCCTTGCACCAAACCGTGCGCAAGTGGCGGCCAGCGGTGGCTCACCTCGAGGCCCCGCAAATGGCGCAGTACGCCGCCGATTGCGCGCCGGCTCGCGCCATCCTGGTGAATTTCGGCGCCAAATAACGATTCCAGGGCAAGCTAAAGCACGCCCCACCAAGATTGCGCGTAACCAAAAGGCTTTTGCATGCACCATTAAAAGAGAAGCTGCGTTGGCAGTGCCAGCCTATGGTCTGCCCAAAGTTCTATTAGTACTAGTGGCCAGCAAGGACTAGGAACACCATCTTCTAGGTAAAAAGGACCAAAATTAGCTGGTCAAAGAAATGACTTTATCGGTTAAAGTTATTTTTGGAGAGAATGCCTACCTCTGTCAGTTCGCTTGATAGCAGGGGAAGCAACCGGGCCTTGGATTTGGCCCGCGTGCTTCTGGTGCATGGCGATCTTGCACCCCGATTGGCCCTTCGGACCATACTGCAAGCCGGTGGCTACTCCGTGGATGTGGCGGCCACGCCGGCGGAAGCCATCAGCAAGCTGGATGAAGGGCGATATGAACTGGTCTTGAGCGATGCGGAGTTCGGGTCGCGCCCCGCCGGCCGCAATGTTCTGGCTTACGCGCGCGTCAAAGACTACCGGCCGGCAACGGCCCTGGTGACATCTTACGAGCCTAGCCAGAAACACCGCCCCGGGCGCGGCAAGCATCACATCTCCATCTATACCGAGAACTTGCCGAACCTGCTGGGCGAGGTTGCGGAGCTCATCGGGCTACGCGCGAGCCGCCGTTACCGGCCGCTCCGGCAGGCGGGTTAGCGTCCGCGTCCGCCGCCGCCACCAGCCGTCGAGCCGTGTCCCACCGAGGAGGATCCCGCGGAAGACGCCGCGCTGGATCCGCTACTCATGGATGGCCCCGAGGAAGCCGCCGGGGCGGCAGCAACCGTCCCCGAGTATCCGCCCGATGTGGGACCCATGGTCTGGTAGGACGGTCCGCCACCAAAGCCGCCCAAGCCACGATTGCCAAACGAGGGAGGCGGCGCGTAAAAGGCTCGCGTCACCATGCCCGGGCTCCAATAGCGGTATCCGTAAGGACTCCAGGCCCCACCCCCGCAAGGGATGTACGTGATCACACCAAACCACGGGTTGTAGCGCCAGCCGGGCGCGCACGGGTCTGCTGGGCACGGTTGCGAAGTCGAAACCGGCGTGACAAACGAGAAACCCGCACAGCCCGAATCGTGCACCTGTTTGGCCGCCGAGACGTTGGCCATGGCCACCAGTTCGCCGCGCCGTCTGCTCCAGTTGTCCAGGCTGTCGGTATCTTCTTTGTTGAATTTTTCAACAGAAGCGATGGTGCCGCCAAGACCCAACATCTTGCCTCCCGCTACCTCGAAGTTCTGGCCGGCGACCTGCGCGGAGGCAAGGCCCTCGAAGACCTTGAGCCGCGCGGGGGCCGTGTCGAAGCGGTACAAGCCCTTCTTGCCAAGCGACACCGTGCCATCTTTCGAAACCAGCGTCACGTTGGTGTCTTTGGCGATCTCATCGGCTTCCACCACGGCCGAGCCTGTAAGCAGCTCGAGACGGGTGTCGATGAGGCGGTTGGTGATCATTTTGAAAGAGCTGTTCTCACCGAGGCGCAGAACGACGCCCGGGGTCAGCAGGACCTCGGCGCGTCCTTCAGCCGTGCGCACCAGGGCGTTCTCTTTCACATCGGGGAAGCGAGTGGGAGACGGCTCCACAATCTGGTCGCCGAGGTACACCTTGCCTTCGACGTATGAGATCAGGCCCGACTTGGCCGAGATCACAGGTTGCGCCAGCGCTGGGATGGCGCTCAGCGCGAGGATTACCGCCAGCAACCCCGCTATCCATACCGGCTTCATAGACACCTCGTCTCCCTATAGCTTGAGCACTATGGAGACGCTTGTCAACCGGATTCGGTTGTATCTTTCGGGCTGGGGCGCCCTCCGTGCCCGGCCGTCAAAGCCGGACGATCTTGTTTGAATTGAAGCCCTTCAGCGCATTGCGCGTGTCCACCACCAGGCACGCGCGGCGAACCAGAGCCTGGTAGTCGAAGGCGGAGTGGTCGGTGACGATCACCGCGCAATCGGCGGCGGCGGCGGATTCTTCGGGGACGGATTCGAGGTCCATGCCATCGACGCGAAGCCCGGAGACGTAGGGATCGCTGTAAGTCAGAACTGCCCCACGCCGCTTCAGTAGCAGCATGACGTCGAGCGCCGGCGATTCCCTCATGTCGGCGATGTCCCGCTTGTACGCCACGNNACCGGCTTGCCCGCGTCGTTCAGCGCGCTCTGCACCTTGTCGGCCACAAAGTGGGGCATCTGGCCGTTGATGTATCCCGCCAGTTCGATGAAGCGCGCCTCGATCCCGGCCTGCCTGGTCTTCCACGAAAGATAGAAGGGATCGATGGGGATGCAATGCCCGCCCAGACCCGGGCCCGGGTAGAAGGGCATGAAGCCGAACGGCTTGGTGGCCGCGGCGTCGATCACTTCCCACACGTCGATCCCCATGCGGTCGCACATCAGCGCCATCTCATTCGCCAGCCCGATATTGATCATGCGGAACGTGTTCTCCAGCAGCTTGACCATCTCGGCTACCTGCGTGGAGCTAACCGGTACGACGTGTTCGAGCGCCTGCGAGTAAAACAACTGGCCCATCCCGGTACACGCCGGCGTGCAGCCCCCCACCACTTTGGGAATGTTGACGGTCTGGAACTTGGGATTGCCTGGGTCCACGCGCTCCGGGGAGAAGCACAGGAAGAAATCGCGGCCCACTTCCAGGCCCGATTTCGAAAGCATGGGGAGCACCAGTTCATCCGTGGTCCCGGGGTAGGTGGTCGATTCCAGAATGATGAGCATCCCCGCATGGAAGTACCTGGCGATTTCCTGGCAGGCGGAGACGATATAGCTCATGTCCGGATCTTTGGTCTTGCGCAGCGGTGTGGGTACGCAGATGTTGATGGTGTCCAATTCGAGCACGGCTGAAAAATCGGCGGTAGCTCGAAGCTTTCCGGATTCCACCAGCGGGCCGAGCGTCGCGCTGGGAACGTCGCCGACATACGAGTCTCCGGCGTTCACGCGCCTGACCTTCTCCTGGCTGACGTCGATCCCGGTAACGGAGAATCCCGCCCTGGCGAACTCCACCGCCAGGGGCAGTCCCACGTATCCCAGGCCCACGATTCCC
Organism: Bryobacterales bacterium; assembly: GCA_003170915.1. GTDB lineage: Bacteria > Acidobacteriota > Terriglobia > Bryobacterales > Bryobacteraceae > Fen-178. The sequence continues at coordinate 20,171 of PMYB01000119.1, forward strand.
ACGCGCGCCCCGCGCGTGCGGATCTTCTCTTCCAGAATTTCGGCGATTGTAGGCGTTTCGCGTGCTTCAGGCATCAAATTGGTATTCTCCCACATTTCCGCCGCCAGGCCGCGGATAGCTTGGCAGGCGGGGCACCCTCTGGGTCCGCCTGCCCCACCGGCCGCGATCCATTGAACCGGGGTGCTGTAAAATCGGGGTTCATGGATCGGGGGTCGATTGAGTCAGAACTCTCCAGGCGCCAAGGTGGCCAGGCGCGCGTTTGTCCTACAGGGCCGCTTCCGTAGGTTTTTTTCGAATCTCGGTCCCGGGTTGATTACCGGCGCCGCGGATGACGACCCATCCGGCATCGCGACGTATTCGATCACCGGCGCATCGTTCGGCTACACGCCGTTGTGGACCGCGATCTTCTCCTTCCCGTTGATGTCGGCGGTACAGATCATGTGTGCCCGCCTGGGCATGGTCACCGGACTTGGGCTGGCGGGCGTGATTCGGGTGCACTATCCACGGTGGATCCTATGGAGCGCCTGTGCGCTGCTGCTCATCGCCAATATCTTCAATATCGCCGCCGACCTGGGTGGCATGGCTGACGTCACCGGACTTCTGACTGGTGTCAGGGCGCACTATTGGACTCCCGCGTACGCGCTCCTCCTGGTCGGCCTGCTGTTCTGGACCAGTTATCGCCTCATCGCCCGCATCTTCAAATGGCTCACGCTCGCCTTGTTCGCCTACATCGCCGCGGCATTTCTGGCGCACCCGGACTGGTCCGCCGTTTTGCGGGCAACCCTGGTTCCACGTGTGGAGTGGTCCGGCGCGTATTGGGCGACGCTGGTCGGCATCCTGGGAACCACCATCTCGCCATACCTCTTCTTTTGGCAGGCCGCCGAGGAAGTAGAGGAGGACATCGCTCTCGGCAAGGCGACCGTCGAACAGCGTCAAGGCGCGTCCCATCGGGAACTACGGCGTTTGCGGAACGACGTCCTCATCGGCATGTTCTTTTCGAACCTGGTGATGTACTTCATCATTCTCACGACCGCGGCCACGCTGCACGCGCACGGTAAAACCACCATCGCGACCGCTCGCGATGCCGCCGAGGCGTTGCGTCCTTTGGCCGGTAACGGGGCGTACTGGCTCTTCAGCCTGGGTCTGCTCGGAGCCGGCATGCTCGGAGTCCCGGTACTGGCCGGATCTTGCGCCTACGCCATCGCGGAAGCGGCCGACTGGGTTGGCTCGCTGGAGGTACACCCTCCTCTGGCGCACGGCTTCTATTCCGTGATCGCCATTGCCATGGCGCTGGGCCTCGGCTTGGATTACGCAGGACTGAACGCCGTCAAGATGCTCTTCTGGTCGGCGGTGCTCAACGGAGCGCTGGCGCCGCCCCTGCTCATCCTGGTGGTGCTGCTGACCAGCCGGGCCGACGTAATGGGCGAGCACCGCAACGGGACCCTGCTGCGCTGGCTGGGGTGGACGTGTGCCGGTGTCATGCTGATTGCGACCGTCATTATGTTCGTGACTGCATATGCAGCATGATGCAACGACGATTGGCATGACTCGTGCTCTAAGAGTTTCGCTTCAGCCGCTAAACGCCCATCACGCTGTGACGGGCGGAAGGCCTGAACGTACAAAGGAGAATTCAATGTTTCTAGCGCTGTTTGTGATTTTGCTTGTACTGTGGCTGCTGGGATTTTTCGCGTTCCACGTTGCCGGTGGGCTCATTCACCTTCTGATAGTAATAGCGGTGATTTGTCTAGTGGTGCACTTCCTCAGGCGGGCGTAGCTCGGCTTGCAAGCAAGCAAAAAATGCACTTTCTGTAACCAGCCTTGCATCTGTCCGCGGGATTGCCCCTGAAAATACCGCGGAGTTTTACTTTCCGTTGGAAGTGAATCGCGCGGCCACCATGGCGCCAGGGTCAGTCTGGAAGGCGAGGATTTCCTTGCCGCCGTTGACCAGAAAACCACGCATGGCCATCAGCGGGGGTTCCTCGACCTGCCCGGCCCGAGCCGGGAGCGTCCATCCGAACCGCACCGAGCAGTCGGTCTCGACCTGAAAGCTGCCGTTCTCGGCTATATCGAGCGTCCCTTTGGCGGACACCGTGTGCCCAACTTCGCCGGCTTGCATCGATGTGGTGCTGCCGGAGACCGTAAAGTCATATTTCTTCAGGAGATCCGCCGCCGAGCACGTGTCGGATGTCCTCTGCATGATCCCGCGCTGGGCGCCGCCTGGGTCGGTCTGTGTGAATTGCACGCGAGTTCCATCGGTGGAAAGCGTTCCGCTGAAATTCTGGAAGGCGCCGGAATCGTCCTGCAGCTTCCAGACGACCGAACAATTCGATTTCGCCTCGTAGCTCCCAGTCACCGGGTTGCCTAGAAGCAGTCCGCGGAAGGTGGCGGACGCCGTCCCGCTCAGGCTGCCGCGCCCATCGAAGGCGATCCGCCCCAAGCTGGCAGTCGGTTGCGGTGTCCCGGAAATGTCCGTCGAGCCGGTCAACTGAAACGCATACGGCCCCACCAGCTCCGCGGGATTACAGACGCCGGCGGCCTGCGCAGCCAATCCCGAAGGCAAAACCAGGAGGAACAGCCAATTCATCCGCATGATGTGCTTCAAGGGCACATAGGGGGCCAAACGGGTTTGGTCCCAAATCTGCTTAGACCATGCTTGATACACGAAAGGATGTTGAACTTGAAGACTCTCCATATATGCGCCGTATCGCTTGCGTTGCTGGTAGCGGGAATCCTTGTAGGATGCTCCCAGGCGTCGAAATCACCCGACGTTTCCGCCAGCATTCGCACAGCGCTCGATCAAGCCGGCCTCAAGGATGTTTCCGTAAGTCAGGATCGCGAGAAGGGCGTGGTGACCCTCAACGGACACGTCGAGTCGGACGGTGACAAGGCACAAGCGCAATCCATTGCGACGTCCATCGCGGGCGGACAAGTTGTAGCGAACCAGATTGCAGTGATTCCACGAGGCGCCGAAAGTGCGGCCAAGGCCATGAATTCGGATCTGGACGAAGGCATTGGCAAGAACCTGGATGCCGCTCTCATCCAGAACAAGCTTCACAAGAGCGTAAAGTACGATGTCAAGAATAGCGTCGTCACGCTGACGGGCGAGGTCGCCTCCCAATCCGCGCGCCGGCAGGCCGAAAGCATCGCGTCTTCGATTCCCAACGTTGGGCAGGTCGTGAACGAGCTGCAGGTCAAGAATCAAAAGGCCACTTCGTCGCAGTGAGCGGTTTAGCTTTCAGTCGAAAGGGAGATTCACAATGTTGCTGTTGCTTATCGTTTTGATACTGGTTTTGGGGCTGGGTGGTGGATACTACGGCCATAGCCGCTGGGGTTACGGCGGGGGTATGGGCTCGGGGGTAGGCACCGTATTGGTCATCCTCCTGATAGCCTACCTGCTGGGGGCCTTCCGCTAGAGTGCGGCGGCCGTTCCGCCACCGGCGCTACAGGAAGAACTCGCCTTCCGCGACGATCTCCGCGGGACCGGTGAGGTAAACGTCTTCTTCGATCCGAAGATCCAACGGGCCGGCGGGCGTGAGCACGCGCACGGGAGATGTGACTAACCAGCGCGCCACGGCCGCGGCCGCCGCGCCGGTGGACCCCGTCCCCGAACTCATGGTTTCGCCCGCCCCGCGCTCATAAAACCGCGCGTCGATGGCGTGCTCGCCCACGGGTTTGAAAAAGGAAACGTTGGTGCGCTCGGGAAAGAGCGGATGCGACTCGATCTCCGCTCCCATGGCGCGCCAGTCGAAATCGAAATCCTCCACCGGCACGGCGCACTGCGGGTTTCCCACCCACAACAGCGTCACGTCGCGCGGCCCGGTGGAAAGCGGCAGTTGAAAAAGCTCGGCGGCCATCTCCGGGCGGCCCATGTTCATTTCGAACTCGAAGCGCAAGCCGCCGCGCTCCAGCAGTCGCAGCGTCTTGACGCCCGCGCCGGTGCGCACCCCGACGGCCTCGGCCGCGCGGTTATGTTGGATGCAACCATGCTGGATGAGGAACGCCGCCGCGCAGCGCGTGCCGTTGCCGGAAATCTCCGCCATGCTGCCATCGGAGTTGTAGAGCTGGATGGAGCCGTCCACTTCCGGGTCCGGCGCCACCAGCATCCAGCCGTCCGCGCCCACCCCGGTGTGGCGGTCGCAGATGGCGCGGGCGATTCCAGCGTGACCGTCCGGGGGCGCGTCGCGCTGCCAGGTCAGCAGAAAATCGTTCTTGGCGCCGTGCGCCTTGGTGAACGGGATCTTCATTGATTGCCTCCCGTGCGCCGGTAAATCTCGATCGCCGGCGCGGCTTTCACCATGATGCTCTTTTCCAAACTGTACCGGCCGTCGCGAACGACAGCGGCCGCAACCGCGTCGCCGCGCATCGCCACGGCCCACTCCTGCCACAAGAAAAGTTCGGGCCGCCTCACCGCGGCCAGCCATGGCAGGCCGTTGTCCCCGGTGAATGTCTCGCGTAAGGGGATTCCCATCTGGCGATAGATGCCGGTCAAATCGCCGAACGATGTGATGATACCGGAACCGCGCACGTAGCGGGGCGCAAGGTACTCGGCAGCCTCGCGAGTCCAGGCGCGGCGCGCCTCCGAATTGACGCGCGATTCCTCCCAGGCGATCCAGTTCCGCGGCTGCGGATCGACCATCCAGTGAACCGTTCCGGCCGCTATTACCAGCGCCGCCGTAATGACGCGCATGCGGGAAGGCATGATCGCGACCAGTCCCGCGGAAGCCACCGCCAAGAGGGGCAGCGCCGCTAGTCCATAGCGGGTGTTGTAATACGAGTAGGGCCACAGTGTGGGCACGAAGATGGGGGTGGCGGAGGAGTAGATGCTCCAAATGTAGAACACGCCCGGCAGCGCCAGCAGCGCCAGCGGCCAAAAGACGCGCCTGGCGAGCGACGCCGCGGCCCCGGCAATCGCCATGAGCGCCAGGCCCGGCCCGGCGCATAGTTGGGCCGCGGTGCGAAAGTAGAGCCAGGCCGTTGGCCAATCGCCCTTACCCGGATACGGCCGGTTGCCTTGGATGGCCCACGCCGAATACGGTCCCCGATAGAACTCAAGCGGATCTCCGTACAGCCACCAGTTGTGCGCCAGCCAGTAGAGCGGGCCCATCGCGGCCAGCGCGCAGAAGACCAAAGCCACGCGGATGCGCCGCCGCCGGGCCGCGCACAGGAAGTACAGCGCGGCAAAGGGAATGAGAAACCATCCTTCATACCGCGCCAGCGTCCCGGCGCAGGCGGCCATGCCGGCGCAGGCGGCCGCCCCCCACCCCTCGGTCTCGCGGAACCGCACGCTGAAGTACGCGAGCGCCATTAACGCCGCGAAGAAGACCGCTTCGGTCATGGCCGTCGACTGCAAGTAAAGAAGGTTGGGATTCAGCGCGAAAAGCGCGGTGGCGGCTACGGCTGCGGCCGTGGATGCGAACGCCCGCCGCACGGCCGCAAAAAGGAACGCGCCTGCCGCCACAAAACACGCCGCCGCGGAGATGGACCCGGCAATACCGCTTCGCCACCACTCGTCGACGCCGATGAAGGGCAGCATCAGCCAGTGCGGAAGCGGCAGCCACGCGGTGCCGATCTGGTCGTATCCCGGAGTCTGCGAATCGAACATGCGGCGCGCGATGTTGAGGTGCGCTTCGGCGTCGCCGTAGTAGAGCAGCCAGCCGCGGCTAAAGAAAAAGAAGACCGCCGCGGCGCTCCAGGCGGCCAGGGTGAGGACCACCCAAACGCCCGAGCCTGTTCGCTGTTTCTGCATTTAGAACGCGGTGCAGTTCTTGAACTCCCGGTAGCGCGCCTCAATCTCTTCGCGGGTGAGCGTGCGGAAACGGTCCACTCCAAACTGCTCGCAGCAAAAGCTGCCCATGACCGACCCGTAAATCACCGCGCGCCGCAGTTCCGCGACATCGATATCGCCGCCCGAAAGCTCGATTCCCTGTCCCGCGAGGTAGCCGATGAACCCGCCGGCGAAGCTGTCTCCGGCGCCGGTCGGATCGAACACGTCTTCGAGCAGATAGCCCGGCGCCATAAAGTGGCAGTCGCGGCGGAACAGGATGGCGCCGTATTCACCGCGCTTGATCACCAGGGTGTGAGGCCCCATCTCCAGGATTTTCGCCGCCGCGCGCCGCAGGTTGTGCTCACCGGAAAGCTGGCGCGCCTCGCTGTCGTTGATCAGCAGGAAATCCCACTGCNNATCCAGTAATTCATGGTGTCGCCGCCGGTGAGCTTGAGACGGCTCATCTGCGCGCGCACGTTGCTTTGCAGCGCCGGCTGGATGTTGCCCAGAAACAGGTACGGTTGCGAGCGGTACGATGGCGGCAGTTTCGGGTTGAAGTCCGCGAACACGTTGAGGTCGGTGCGCAGCGTGGTGCGGTCGTTCATGTCGGCTGAATAGACGCCCGCCCAGAAGAACGTCTTGCCGCCCTCGACGCGCTCCAGGCCCGCCAGGTCGATGTTGCGCGAGACCAGCAGGTCCACGTCTTCCCGCGCGAAATCGTCCCCCACCACGGCCACAATTCCGACCGAAGTGAAATAGCCGGCGGCCAGCGAAATATAGGTGGCCGCGCCGCCCAACATGCGGTCCACTTTGCCGTGCGGCGTCTCCACGCCGTCGTAGGCGACCGATCCCACTACCACGAGTGACATGTAAGAGAAGATTGTACAACGAAACCGCAAGCCGTTGATTCCACGATGACGGATAGGCACTTACGACCGCGCTGGACGGCCCTGTAAAGCGCGTATTGTTCGTGATTTGTTCGTAAACGCTACTAAGGTTTTAGTATCACAAGCTCGCATTGCTGGCCGGCAATGCGCCTAACGGTGGCCGCCGGGCCGGGTACTCCTAACCCTGCCTGGTGGCCACCACTTTCTCGCCATAGGAGGGCGAAACGATGTCAGAAAACAAAAAGTCAACGAAGCACGCTTTCAAGGCGCCGGCGTTTCAGCTTTATGCAAAGGAGTTTCTCCAGGATGAGGCGGTGATCGCCATGGAACTCGAAGCGGTGGGTGCCTATATCATCTTGCTCTGCCATCAATGGACCGAAGGCTCGATACCGGCCGACCCGGCGCTGGTCGCGCGTATCTGTCGCACCACGACCGAGCGGATCGAAGCGATTTGGCCCCAACTTGAGGGGAAGTTCTCCCGCAAGGAATCGCATAACAAAAAGCGACTTGTCAATCGGAAGCTGGAACTCATCCGGAAAGAGAAAAACAATTTCAACGCAAGTCAAACGCAACACGGCCTCAATGGGGCCTCAGCCAGATGGCACCCGGAATGCAATCGTATATCACCTGAAATCAATGACTTGGATGGGGTAGCCCAAATGAACCCTATAGAATCTGGATGGGATAGCGATGGCTCTGGTTCTGGTTCTGGTTCTGGTATTGGTTCTGGTATTGGTTCTGAAGAACACACACACACAGATTCAGAGACAGAAAAAGAGCCGGAAACGCCGCGGGAGAAACATTTCGGTAACGTTCCAGGGACTGCAAGATGGAAAGCGGATGACGCCTACCACCGTTTCGTCGAGCGATACCAGGAAACCGGCGCGGCCGTGATCGATGCCGACTTCACGGAGGCGTTCGAATTCTGCTGGAAGACGCTCGACTGGGAGCAAAAGGCGGAGCGGGTGAAGGCGCTGGAGGTTCACTACGAAGAGTACGCGGCGAATCCGAGGTTTGTTCCGAAGCCGCTGGCGTTCCTGGAGAAAGAGTGGCAGCGTCCGGTGAGGCCACCAGCCAAGTCCGCCGCGGGGCCGAATAAGCAGGCGCAGATCGAAGAGGACTGGGGAGGTGCGCGTGCAACCCGCTAAGCCCGAAGATCTGATCCAGGGTGGCCTCCTGGACGGCATGTGTATCGTGTGCACCGGTTTGATTCGTCTCTGCAGCAACCTGAATTTCTTTTCTGGGGACTTTGAGATCCGGCGCCTGCTGATCGACCGGTTGCATTGCATTGCGGATGACCACGACCACGCCAAGGCCATGATCGACCGGTGGCTAGAGACCAGTCCGGCCGCGCCGAAGGTATTCGACTTCATGTACATGGCGCAGGTGACGCGGAAGCGGGAAGCACTGGGCTCCGGCTGTGATGTGTGCCACGGCGAACCGTGGGTGCTGGGGCCGAATGACATAGTGCGGTGTGGGTGCACCTACGGCCAGGCACTGGCCGAGTTGGACCGAGATCGCCTGGGGCGGCGGCGTGAAGGCGCCCCCCTTCCCTTGGTGAATTGATAGCGAGTCTCTCATGCTCACGGAACAGCAGCGGCAAGAGGAGATCGATCGTGAATGGGGAGGCGCCCATGCAACCCGTTAACGGAGGGCTGCCGGCGCCTGACGGGAAGGCGGCCGCCGCGGGTCAAGATTGAGATGGAGAGAAAACCATGATGACCATACCAGATATCGTCGGCGACAATGCCGTGCACCAGATACTGCTTCCAGCCCCTGCCCGATGGGTGGAGTTTGCCGTGACGGGCACGGGCAATGCGCGCGTAGGAGACTCTGCGGTCTCTTCGACGCGCGGAATTCCCGTTTCGGCCGGCCCCAATTGCGGATTCATGGCTCCATTCATGGGCCAGTTCAGTTTCTACCAGGCCAACGAGTTTAAGGCGTACGTCCCAACCGGCGCAACGTTGAGCGTTGGCGCAAAGGAGTGAGCCATGAGGCCAACTATCTTCGTGGGCAATTTGCCGCGCTCCGTGGCTGAAAAAGAACTGGACGAACTCTTCTCGCAATACGGCGACGTGCAGGGCACCAGGCTCGCACGCAACCCCGAGTCCGGACGCAGCAAACGGTTTGGTTTCGTGCAGATGGTCGACGTGGAAGAGGCGAATCGTGCAATTGACGCCCTGCACGGTTGCGAAATCGACGGCAGCACGCTGACCGTGAGCCAGGCCAGGGACCCACGCCCCCTTCCGGCGTCTGGCCCGGAAGTTGGATTCCACGACGTGTGTGTGAAGGGCTTGGCATTTGAAACGTCCGAGGAAGAACTGCGGGAGCTCTTTGGCACGATCGCCCCGCTGCGGGAGGTCAGATTGGTCTTGAATCCGCAAACCGGGGTTCGCACTGGCATAGCGTTCGTCACGTTCGGTTCGGCTGCGGATGCGGATCGCGCCCTGCAGCTTGACCGGACCAGGCTGGGCGAGCGGACGATTCGGGTGGGGCTTTAAGGCAGATGAGCCGCCCCTGCGCACGGGAGCCTCCAGGCGGGCGCTGGTCGTTTGCGCGGCTTTCCATATTCCGGTGGATGCGATGGGCCTCATGTATCAGTATCGGACCCCGGGAGAACCGCCCCTATTTGCCAACCCCACTCCGTTTCCCAGTGCCCCATTCTGCTACAATTTTGGGTGTGAAAATATTGTGGAAAACGTAAACGGCCAAAACTGTTTTAAAATACAACAGGTTGTGCACATCGACGTGGAAGAACACAAGATGCTGCATATAGCCCCGAGTTCATCCAATGTGTAGAATAGAGTTGCAATGTCGATAGTGGCCTGCGTTAAAGTTTACGACGGAATCGTGCTCGGATCAGAGAGTATGACTCAGCTATGGGGACAGCCCAAACCGGGTGCCGCAGGTTTCGTGAAAGCCTTCAGTAACGCACGGAAACTCTTTACGTTGGGGAAACAGTTTGCGGTCCTCGCCTACGGAATTGGGAATTTGGGATATCGCTCCGTTGAAAGCTACGTGGAAGAGTTCAGCGAGCAATCCCAAAATTCGACCTTGGATGGCCAACAGACTGCCAATGGGTTTTTGACCTTCATGCGGGCGCCGTACGATGCAGTCTTTGGGAAACTGCCGGTTGAACAGCGACCGCTCATGGGGTTTTACATCGCAGGCTATGCGCCAGGGCCGGAACAGCATACTGGCACGGAATGGGAGTTTGTACTTCCGCAGGATTCAACCGCACGTCAGGCGCGCCCAGACAATCAATTCGGCGCTAGTTGGAGAGGGATAGCGCTACCGTTTGTTCGATTGCATTTTGGCGTCGATCCTCGATTGGTTCAAAACCTAAAGGCCGGTGGAATGTCGCAGCAAATTATCGACCAGATTCAGGCAGCAGCGAATCAGCTTCAATCCCCAGTCGTCTTCGACGGAATGCCCCTTCAGGACGCAATCGGCTTCTGTAAGTTCATACTTGAAACCACAATAAACGTCTGCACGTATGAGGTGGGAGTACCCGCGTGTGGAGGGCCGCTCCATATCGGGATCATCACCCGAGCCGATGGCTTTACCTGGATATCTAAGCCCGATTATTCGCTTTGAGACGGAGACTAGTTTATGTCAACAACGATTCTGTTTGTCCATAACGGTGGGACGACCTCGCAGGACTTAGGGGCCGCTGGCACCAACGGCGTGAACATGCCGCTTGAGTCGCAGACCATTGCGGATATGAATAGGACCATGTCCCCTGTGGACCTGCAAGCCGGACAGGAAACTGGTAACGATGGGAGCTCTGCTTTCTTTGGAACGCACATTAAAGAAGGCATTGCTATAATCAAAGACTGGAAGGCCAGTAGTAAGCGCAAATAGGGGCAGGCGCGTGAGTTTTCCTCAACGCGATCGTTGGAAATTCGCGGTACAGGTTGGGTTCTCGGCCGCAGCCCTCGCTGCATCCCTCTTCGTAATTTTGTCGGGTTGCTATCCAGACGCCACAGTAAAATGGGCAATCGGAATGGCTGGTCTAGTTATTGGGTATTGGCTCCGATAAGGCGTCCGCGCTTTCATACACCCTCCAGCAGTTCCCGCATGCGAGCGGCCTGTCCAGTGGGCTGCTCATCAGGGCGAAACCAAGGCGGCTTGCATCGACTGAGACGCCATACACCTGAATTCGTAGTGGAACACGGTGGAGCACTGACCGAAATAGAAGGGAGTACGCCTAATGCCAAGAACCTGCACTATTTGTCGACACGCGAAGAGGACCGACATCGACGTAGCTTTGATCGGAAACGGACCACTGCGGATTATTGCGGACCACTACAGCGTTTCGAAAACTTCCCTGATTCGCCATCGTGCTAAGTGCTTACCTGCCCATCTATTGAAGGCGAAAGACGAATCGGACCTGCAGTCCGCTTCGGTGCTGGTCAAGGAACTCCGCGAACTGGCCAGAAAGACCGGCCAAATCCTCACGCGCGCGATGTCTGAAAAGAATGGAGACCTGGCATTGAAGGCTATCGCGCGTCTGGAACGTCAACTGGAACTGAAGGCGCGGCTGCTCGGGGAACTTGAAGAGCGCGGGACCTCGGTTCAGCACATCGAGGTTCACTACGTGGACAAGCAGCTTGTACTGCCGGCGGCGCCGGGCCGGTTGGCGGCTTCACCAGCAGTGGCGCAACTGCCGGCGCCCGCGGGGGGTTCCGAATGATCGCCAGAGCGCGGGGGCTGTACCAAAATCATTCCAGGTTTCGGCTGAATCGGGCGTTGCAAATAATCACCCCGCTGTACCGTTTTCTCGTACCATCAATCATATGATTGTGGTACAGTAAGGGCATGAAGAAACTACGCTGTGTCCTATACGCTAGAGTCTCCACCCGGAAGGAACGGGGACTTCAGAACCCGGAAAACCAGTTGCGCCAATTGCGGGAGTTCGCGGCCAGCCAGAACTGGGAAGCGACTGCCGAATACATCGATCACGAGAGCGGGTCGAAGGCAGACCGGCCGGCATTTCTGCACATGATGGAGGCGGCCTCGAAGCGCCAGTTTGACGTGTTGCTGTTCTGGTCCGTGGATCGATTCAGCCGCGAAGGAATTGTTCCCGTGCTCACGAATCTGAAGCGTCTGACCGGGTACGGCGTCAAGTATCGCAGCTTCCAAGAGCCGTTCATTGACACCATGGGCGAATTCGGGGATCTGCTGGCGGCATTTGTCGCGAAGATTGCCGAGTTGGAACGGAAACGCATCCGGGCGCGGATTCACGCCGGCCTGGAGAGGGCGCGCGCGCAAGGCCATGTTTTGGGCCGCAAGCGGCTCGTGGTTGATCGCTCGAAGGTTTGGACACTCAAGGACAGCGGCAAGAGCATTCGTGAGATTGGCGAGGCCCTGGGGCTGTCCCATGGAACCGTGCAGAGGGCGATTGAGGCGCGCGGTTAACGGCGCAATGGCGCCGCGGGTTGGCGCCGCAGGTAGGGGGGATTATGACGAAGGGGCAAATCACGGGGCCATCGGCCTGCATGAGATCGTCCCATGTATCCGGGCCTTGTTCGAAGTGCGGAGCGCCGATGGAGCCGGCCCACATGCCCTTGCATCTCCGCGGGCTGTTTTGCCCCGTATGCTGCCCCTGCTGTGCGCCCGCGGCGGCGACGGGCACCGAACCATCACCCAATGCTGGCAGTGCTGTCCTGGAAAGCGCCTGCGTTACTGCGGACCAATCCTCGAAACATTGCCAGGGAGAAATGTAATCGTGTCGAAAACAACCAAAATCGAGCTGCCGGCGCCGCACGCGGCCCAGCGCCAAGTGCTGGACGAAGCAAAGCGGTTCAACGTGCTGGCCTGTGGCCGGCGCTGGGGGAAGTCAACTCTTGGCGTCGACAGGATAGTAAGACCCACGCTGGAGGGCTTCCCGACTGCATGGTTTTCGCCCACGTACAAGATGCTCCTCGAAGCTTGGCGCGAAATTCAGGAGGTTCTGGCGCCCATCATCACCAGCCGGAACAATGCAGAGTACCGCTTGGAGTGCCGCGGCGGTGGGTCAATCACCATGTTCAGCCTGGACGGCGACGTGTCGGACACGGTGCGCGGCCGTGCCTTCAAAGCGGTGGTGGTCGACGAGGCCGCCGTGGTGAAGCAACTGCGGAGCGTCTGGGAGAATGCCGTTCGCCCCACGCTTGCCGATCACCGAGGAGAGGCATGGTTTCTCTCAACTCCGCGCGGACTGAACGACTTCAAGGCGTTCTGGGACCGCGGGCAAGATCCCGAACGTGACGATTGGGCCTCTTGGCAGATGCCCACCAGCACGAACCCCCACATTGCCGCCGATGAAATCGAGGCCGCGCGTCAGGATATGACCGAGGCCGCCTTCAATCAGGAGTTCCTGGCACAGTTCGTCAACTGGGAAGGCGCGGTATTCCGAAAGGTCTTGGAGGCCGCCACAGCAGAGCGCAAAGACGGGCCCGAAGCTGGCCACGAGTACGCCATCGGTGCTGACTGGGGACGTTCGAACGATTACACCGTCTTCACTGTGGTCGATGTCACCGCGCGCGCCATGGTGGACATGGATAGGTCCAACCGGGTGGACTACGTTGTGCAGCGCGGCCGGCTGCAAGCGCTGTACGATCGCTGGCACCCATCGAAGATCATTGCGGAAACGAACTCGATAGGTGAACCGATCATCGAAGAGTTGCAGAGGGCCGGCTTGCCCGTGCAGCCCTTCAACACCACCAACGCGAGCAAGGCCGGAATCATCGAAGCGCTGGCGCTGGCGTTCGAACAGGGATCCATCGCCATTCTGAACGATCCGGTTCTGTTGGGCGAGCTCCAAGCTTTCGCTGCCGAGCAGTTGCCCGGCGGAATGCTTCGCTACGCCGCGCCCGGCGGCCAGCACGACGATTGCGTGATGAGCCTGGCGCTTTCGTGGAGTTTCATACGGCATGAGCTGCCCTACGGTCTGACGACGTATCTGAGCGGGCTACAGGATGAGATCGACGCCGCGCGCCTAAAGGCCACAGCAGAGCGGCTGGCGTTCGGTCCTGGTCTGAGGAAGATCAATCCGGAAGGCGAGAAGCGCCCTACCGGCGCCTGTCCAAACTGCGAGGGCACAATCATTCAGCTCGTAGTTAGCGGCAAGCGGTGCGCCACGTGTGGCACACAATTCGACGAACCGGGAGCTGTGATCCTGGCTGATATCCCAGGCAACACGCGCGCCACGATGGGCCGGCGCGGGGCCTAACAAGGGCAAAAAATGCTTTGACTCACCTGACGTTGAAGAGCACCATCGGTACTAGTGACAGGCCGGTTTGTTCGCGAGTCGAACGTATCAGCAGATGTTTGCACTAAGCGCGTTGCGCGTTTAGTATATGATTTTTCAACAACATGCGTAGCGCTTGGCAGGTTTGGAGCGCAAGCCCAACAAAATAAACACTATATGCTTGCAAGAACGTATTACGTGTGCTATTCTGAGAAAGCATTAGCGCTACGCACTGCTTTGCTTTCGACGCGCTGGCGGCAACACGGAATGCAGGAGAATGGACGGGGGAAGGCCGTTTATTCTGGGAGAGCCGGTTCTTTGGTGTCCCTATGAGGAACGCAGAGACAACATCCGAGGACAGGTATGCTCGTTTCGCCATATCTGGCGGCGGTGGTAGAGGTATGCGACCGCGCGTAGTCCAAGGCGTTCCTGGATTGGATGAAGGCGGAAGCCCGTTTGATCGGTTTCAGCAGTTCACTCGGATGATTGCTAAAGTTCCCAAGATCGGGGCCGATAGAGAAAAAGGGAACGAAGGAAAGGCTCGGCAGCCTAAGCGGAGAAAGAGTTGAAGCCAGCGAAAGTTATATTTGAAGGTCGGGAAGAAGCCGCCGAAGAAGTTGACTTCGAAGCGGCGAAGGAGGGATGGGCGGAGTATGCCATTGAGGGCGGCATAACCATCAAGATGAAACATGTCGTCTCGCGTGTTTTTCGGCTGCTGAATAAAACGAAGCCAGACGGTACGCCGTTCTATGTTATCGAGGGTGCGGCAATCGTGACGGTTGTCAATCCAGGTGCGATCATTACGGTCAGTCAAGCTGCACAGCAGCCGGCCAAGGGGAATTGACAGATGCTTGTTGGGGAAGCAGTTTTAGCGTATGTGCTCGGAAACGCTATCTGCAAGCAACGTGAGTGTGGAAAGACTGAGGTGATTCCGATGGCCTGTATGAGTTCGATGGTCGCATTTCCGAATGGCAGCACGGTCCTGTCAGCTTTGGACATGACTGAGTTCATTACAGCCGATTTCTCTTCTGTTAACGGCGTGCGGGATGTCCGTGTCTCGCGGGACCGCGACCGCTTCACGGTAGAAGTGGTTCTTTCCTCGTTTGAGAAAGACGTGCGCCATAAGGTGTATTCTAAGCAACGGGAGTTTTACCGCGAGTTCCCGACCCTTGGTTTTTCCTTTTATCTTGTGGATGCATCCAGAAGCGCCCTAGATAATGCCATCGCGTGATGAGCATCTCAGCAAAGCCCGAAAGAATAAAGAGTTTGCAGACTCGATCAAACTCGACAATTCAACGTGCTTTGGCTGGGCACTAACGGTTCTGTTCTACTCTGCGCTCCACTACATTGAGGCGTATAACGCCAAGTTCAATCACCACTGCCGAAATCATCAAGACCTACATGACAATATGGTACGAAACCCTGTACTGGAGGCTATTTCAGATGATTACTTTGACCTCGAAACATTCTCATGGAACGCACGCTATCGGGCCATAAGCTACGGAGATAAAGAAGTCAAGGACGCACTGGAATGCCATGCAGCCATCAAGAAGCACATCACAGACTTGATCTAGAAAGTGATTTAACCGTCTCACCTCGTCCCTGTCGGGGCGGCTTGTGTCGTCCTTACCCGTCAAGCGATCCCATGTGAGTCTTTTTCCCGAAACGCTTGAGCAAAGTTGTCTGCATCAGGTCCCTTCTCTTCGCCGGCCGTCCGCGGCCAGCGTGCGTTTTCTCTTTGGGCTCCTTGCGCCCGCGTTCCGCGGCATCAACCTTGGCGATGTGCGCGGCCATGCCCTGGCGATTTTCCTCTTCGACAACGGCGGCCGGTACGCCAGGGCCCATTTTGAACGGCGTCCAGCCCATGCCCTTCAAGATCTCTGCGCGGGTCGTAGTTTTTTCGGTTTGCGGAGCCAACCCGTTGATAACGTTGGGCGGATAGGTTGGGGTTGATTTCAGCCCCAACCTATCGGATTCTTGCTTTGGCCTGCTACGGCCTGCGATCTTGCCGCCCTCGATGCTGCCTTCCGCCATCGCCCTCAGCCCCTCCGCAATCATCTGCGGCCAGGAACGCTAAACATCGCGCCAAGAGTCGGTTAGCCAATAGATTCTCACGCGTCACTCGAAGTTTTCGGCCTGAGCCAAAAATAGTTGAGAGTTCTGGGGTTCCGGCTGCACTACCACAGTAGAGGCGCAAGTCTCCAGTGGCCGCCAACCCGACGGGGTATGCGGGCTTTCCTCTACCCGCCGGCGGCCATACAGAACTGAGGAGCCATTGAGGAGTGGTCATGAGCGAATCCGGATACAACCAGGCTGCGGAGCTAGACTTTGAACTGATTGAGCTCGACGACTCCACTACCGGCGAGGACGAACTGATTGAGCTCGACTCCACTATGGGCCGTGAACTCGAACACGAACGCACTGCCCTGCTGATTGGGATGGCCGGGGACTTCATGCAATTGGCCGTGAAGGAAGGTGCTGAGCTCAATGCAGCGGTGGCCAAAATTCAGACGTTCGAGGCGGCCTTGGCTCGAGGGATGCCGCCGGTGGCCAAATCGAAACAGCGCCGACGTGGTACGGGTAAGGACCCTCAGACGGAAAGGCGGCGGCGCGCTATACGGCGCTTGCGTGCGGAAGGGAATAAACAACTCATCATTTGCAGGTGGTTGGACGATAACGGCTACCCCACCCCCAAAACATGGGGATCTAGATGGGTGAAGGCGTATCAAAGTCGAGAACACGGCCAGGCGTGCCGAACATTGATATCGAAGGACAGCCGGCCTATTTGAACGCGGCATTTATTACCTCAAATTACCTCCGGTAACACTTTCTTCAGTGGTGTTAACTCCTACAGAATCAAGCGTGTAGTCTATTACCTAATCTACAGCCTAAGGATACAACTGATGACAAGTTTTGACTCTCCATTATAAAGTTGGATTGTTCTTGGTTGTTCCAAGCCGCTGGAACTAAGTTCCTCGGCTACGAAGGAGAGAAGTGTGTCTGGAAGGGTCAAGGTAGTCAATCCCTGGTGGAAGGGGTCGCCCTGGATCAAGCGCAAGATCGCAGTGCACTACGTAAGTGAAGGCCGCTCGGTGTGGCTGGGCGCTGACCAGCAATATCTTCGCATCGTGGAGTCGCACCCTAAGAATGTGGTTGCAGCGGCGAAGGCGGGGGCCCGGCAGGCGGAGTATGTTCCTCCGCCCGATGGCGACAGTCATTCGATCAGTAGATCCTGGCGGAAGATTACACATAAGCTCAGGCTCTTCGGCGTGAATCCGCCGGCTGACAATAGCGGCCGCCGCCCCCGCCACGGTGGTGGCCTTGCCGCCGTCGATCACACCGTGCTGCATTTTGAGCCCCCGCCCCAAAAACGTGATCACCTTCTGACGAGTCCGAGCACAGATACAATCTGTGAGTCCTATATCAACTACAAGGGCATCGTAGGCCGGCGGGTCCTTCCCAAGCCGCGCTACGTCAGCAAATCGACGATCGGTAGGTATACTGCCATGTCGCATGAGCCGCCCGGTGAGGAGCCGCTTGCTGACGCGCGGAGCGGGTTTCCGCTCCGGCTCACCGAGGCGGGTTAGGTTCGGCGGGAGATAGTTAAAGATCAGCCGCGCGCCAGTGCGCGAAGAAAAGGGAGAGCAAATGGTTGAGTTCTTGACAGAAACGGAAGTCGGCGCCATTCTCCGACGGAGTCGCATCACGTTGTCCAAA
Source organism: Bryobacterales bacterium (assembly GCA_003170915.1). GTDB lineage: Bacteria > Acidobacteriota > Terriglobia > Bryobacterales > Bryobacteraceae > Fen-178. The sequence goes on from PMYB01000119.1 coordinate 37,773, forward strand.
TGGCGCGCTAAGGGCTGCGGCCCAAAATTCGTAAAAATCGGCGGCCGGGTGCTCTACGAAAGTCGGGCGCTGGCGGAATATTTGCGGGCGCAAGGTGCCGGCGATGGCCCGGTACCCGCGGCCGGCGCGGCGCCGGGGGAGTAACTTATGACAATCGCAGACTTACAAAAGCTCGTGGAGCGAAAAATGGTAGAGGTCACGGGAGTAGACGAGGGTAGAAAGATGAAACTGCAGGAACATTTGAGAGCTCTGGCAGAAAGCGCCAAAACGATCCATAAGTGCAATAAGGCGCTCACCGCTGCGCTCACCGATCACGTGCAACGGCTGAGCGCTCTGGCGAACGCTGGGCGTGATGTCTGGGAGCTCGGCGGCTGGACCGTCGATGCTGAGGGCAAGCCGGTGAACGGGCCAGACAAGGTCGCCAAGGCATTCTTTAGCGATTTTTATGGGCACGCGGAAACGCTGGCGCCCCCCAAAAGCTACAGGGACTAAGGAGCTACTACTATGACGACCCTGAATCTCACAACCAAGACAGCGGAACCGAACGCCGAACTCGACCGACGCGCGGCCGAGCTGGAGCAGCAGCACCAGGCCCTGACGGACGATGCCGCCCGGCTGAGAAGCTTGACCGACGCCGATGGCCGCGCCAAAGCGATACACCAGGAGGCCCACGACTTGGCCGACAGGCTATCGAATGACGTCGACGCCGCTCTTGAGGCCACGGAAGACGATAGAACCAGGGCCGCACAAGCGCACAGGGCCGCACATCAGGCGATGGCCAAAGCTGTGGCCGATCTCGCGGCACACATTCAGGCGATCGGGGACATGGATGCCCGCGCACGAGATCTAAGTGCGCAAGCGCAGGCCCTGGAGCAGGCACGTGCCCAAGCCGCGCATAAGGCGGTTGTCGCGCGGAAGCTTCGGGCTGCCCTGGAACTGGAGGTTATCGAACAGGAAGAGTACCGGCTTGTCCGCGATGCGTATAGCAAATGGCCGGATGGGCTGTCCCTCATTCCCTGCACGTTCCCCGAGGGAGTCTTCAGCCCCGCCGCAACGAATCTCGGCGATGCGAAGAGATCGATTTTCCGCGACGACCTGCTTCAAACTGTCGGCCTCGTATATCCCGAATTGCTCGCGGGCCTACTGCCCGCAGACGAAGTTACTGCGGTTCAGGCAGCGATCAGCCGGGATTGCACCAAGGGAGTTGCCCACTTTGCTCAGCGTACTATCGGCTGGTCCATGATCGGCGGATTTCATAGCGGCGGCATTGCCGTAGAGGAGTTAAAGAACTACCTCCGGGCCCGAAATCGGCGCGAGCATCACGGCATCTGACGTTTCCGCGGCCTACCCACACATTCTCCCCCGTCTGAGCAACGCGGGTTCTTTGCGGGGGCGGGCCACGGGGTGACGGGGCAGGCCAGTCCCTTTGCCCCCGTCCCCTATTTTGTTTTTTGGGATCGCACTCCTCCGGCATGGGCCCACGTGGGCCAACCCTCTTCCTTTCGGGGTATTGCAAACCTGCCGGGTGGGTTGCGTAGCAGGGGTGGATTCGTCCCCCATCCCTGCTTTTTGAGCTGTTGTTCTGTTGAGGCATGACTCCTTGAACGCGCCGGCGGGTAAAATCTGCCGGCGCTCCTTTCAGCCGTGCGGGTCACTTGGAAGTATCTGGGAATTCGAATGAAACCTTACGCACTGCCGGCCGCCAATGAGAGCGGTACTCGAAGTGTGCCTCGGCACTGCGCTGCCAGCGAACTCGCGGATGGGCCGCCCGCGAGACTGGGCTTGCAGCGCCTATTGACCGCCCAAGAAATCGCTGAGCTTTTCGGAGTCTCGCGCGCCTGGGTGTTGGCTCATGCGAACGGTAACCGCCGGCCGCGGCTGCCAAGTGTCAAGTTGGGCAAGGTGGTGCGATTCGAGTCCGGGGCCGTTGAGCGGTTCTTAGGGGAGTGCGCGCGATGAATTTGAGTTTAGCGTATACTTTGAAATCGAAAGGACGGCACATGCCACGCCAGCGATTTCAGAGGCCCGATGTCCGCAAGATGGGGACCGGGCGAAAACAGCAATGGGGCTGCGATTACTTCGTATACGTCGCCGAACCCAGCGGCAAAGAGAAGCGGGTTCACAAGGTCGCGCGGTTCGGCCTGTGCGCCAAGACCAAGCGCCAGGCCGCACAGGAGGCGTGCGACCGATTCATGCTTCCCGTGAATTCGGGCGCCGCGTTCGCGGATGCGTCGATGACCTTGGCGCAGTGGTGGGAGCAGGTGTTCAAGCCTGTGCGCGGCGGACGTTGGGCCCGGAATACGCGAATCGGCTACGCTTGCACATGGCGGAAGCATATTGAACCCCACATGGGCGCCGTGCGCCTGGCCGACATCAACAAGCTGACGATTGACCGCCTGTTGCTGAAACTGGCCGATTCTGGGCTGGGTGAGCAAATGGTACAGCGCGTCTGTGTCATGCTCCACGCGATGTTTGAAGAGGCGGTAGACAACGACGTGCTGGCGAAGAACCCGGCGCGCAAAGTGGAACTGCCGAAGTGCAAGCCACCGGAGGAAACGCGCAGCATGACCGCGGATGAGGTGTGGCGCCTCTGGAATTCGACGGAAGGGCAAGACTACCTCCTGTTCCGTGTTCTGGTGCTCTGTGGGGCGCGGCCGAATGAAGCCTTTGCCCTGAAGCGCGACGATTTCATGGGCGCGGTACTTCGGATTGACCAGTCCGGGATGCATGGCGCGTTCGAGAGCACGAAGAACAAGAAGACCCGGTACGCTCCGATTCCGGCATCGTTGAAAGCGGAAATCGAGGAGTGGTTTGCGGGCCGGCCGGACTCGCCTGATGCGCTGATGTTCACAGCGCCCCGGGGCGGGATGATCGCACATGACGGCCGCGGGCGCGTGATCCTGGAGCGGGCGCAAGCGGCGGCGGGGATACCGGACCTCACGTTCCGCATGTGCAGAACGACGTTTGCGACGTTGTTCAATGGGGACATGAAGGACGCGCAAGACATCCTGGGGCATCATAGCGCGGCTTTCACCTTGGAGCACTACCGAAAGCCGGTATCGGAGCGCGCGGCGGCGGCAATCGAGGAAATGGACAGGCGATTGGGGCGCGTGATTGAGATTCCGCTACGAAAAGGCGCGTGAATCGTTCGTAAGTTGTTCGTAAAACCGCCCATAAGCCTATGAAAACACGGCACAGGCCATGTAAGAGAAGATTGTAACCTGTAATCGGGTTAACGACGCCCGAGCGCTTTGGACCCGGTCACGGTTGGTCGCGCAGCGCGTCGCGAATCCGCCCCGTCAGCAGGTCC